>JALHOE010000082.1 GCA_022843175.1 Deltaproteobacteria bacterium | reverse complement strand
AGGCCCTCGTGCACGCCGAAGAGGCCGGCGCGATCGGCGCGCGCACCGGCTACGTGCGCGATCGCTCCGACGCGTTCGTCGAGCGGGCCGCAGCGCTCGCGGCGCTCGGGCGCCCAGAGGCAGACGCCGCGCGCGCCCACGCGAACGAGCGCATCGAACGGATCGCGACGAGCCTGCCGCCGGAGCGACGCGACCAGCTCCGCTCGCTGCCTGCGCACCGCACTGTCACGCTTGCGTGACCGTCGACAAGGGCGCTCGGAGCGCGCATTTTGAGGGGCTCATGCGCGCGCTCTGCCTGACGCTCCTCACCTCCCTCGCGTGGGGCGTCGGCTGCGACGCGCGCCGCACGGAGCGCGCGCCGATCGAGAGCGTGCGCGTCGCCCTCCAGAGTGGTGAGTCGGTGCTCGACGCACGCAGCGACGGGGTGCTCCTCCTCGCCCGTCGTCACGAGGGCGACCCCGCGTCGGATGGCGTCGCGAGCCTCGCGGTCCGCAAGGTGTCGGGCGCGAGCTCGATCGAGCTCGGCACCCTCGCCGACGCGAAGCTCTTCGACGGCGGCGTGGTGGTGCTCGGCCGCGACGGCGTGCTCTCGCGCCTGGGCGACGACGGCGCGACGCGGGTGATCGATCGCGAGGTCTACGGCCCGCTGTCGGTGCGCGCTGGCCTCGTCGCCTACGTCCGTGGCGAGCAGCCCGCGCTCGCAGTCACGCTCGCGAGCATCGATCGCGGCGCCCCCGTCGCGCTCGCGCCGGAGTGGACGCCAGCGTGGTGCCCGGCCATCGCCGCGGACTCGACGGTCGTGTTCGTCACCGCTCGCAGCGGCAAGCTCGAGCTCGCGCGTGCAAGCGCCGCCGCGCCCCCGCAGAGCCTCGGCGAACCGGAGCTCGCGCCCGAGGGTCCGGCGACGCCGCTCCTCGTCGACAACGCGCTCGTCTTCGAGCACGACGGCGCGCTCCGCGTGCTCGGCCTCGACGGCCGCCTCCGCAAGAGCCAGCGCGGCGTCCCCGCGCCGATCGCGCTCGCGGGCGACAAGCTCATCGTCCTCGGCGGCGATCGCGCGCTCCGCGTGCTCTCGGCCGTGGAGGTGCTGCGATGAACGCGCTCCGCACGGTGCTCGCGCTAACGACGGTGCTGCTCCTCGAGGGGAGCGCCGGCGCGGTCAAGCTTCGCCGTCCCTACGCGCCCGCCGTCGCGCGCAACTACGGCTTCGACAACAACGGCGCGGCCGCGGGCTGCCGCGACAACGCGTGCGGCGGCACCTGCTACGACACCCATCGCGGCACCGACTTCCCGATCCCGCTCGGCACCGACGTGCTCGCCGGCGCTGACGGCGAGGTCATCGCCACGGTCAGCGCCTGCGCGAACTACGGCGGGCTCGGCAACACCTGCGGCGGCGGGTTCGGCAACCACGTGGCCATCCGCCACGCCGACGGCGACATCTCGTACTACGCGCACATGCAGCAGGGCAGCATCGTCGTCGCCGTCGGCGCGAAGGTCACCTGCGGCCAACGCATCGGCAGGTCCGCGAGCTCCGGCAGCTCGACCGGTCCGCACCTGCACGTCGCGATCAAGCCCGGCGGCGGCGCATACACCGACAGCTACTCGGGCGCGTGCACGAGCTCCAAGGGATACTGGACGGCGCAGGCCGCGGTGCCGGGCGACGGCTGCGAGTGCGCGGCGAGCGCCGAGGTGTGCAACGGCCGCGACGACGACTGCGACGGCAAGATCGACGAGGACGACGTGTGCGAGCTGCAGGAGCTCCTCCTCCAGCCCGAGGCCTACGCGCCCACGCGCAGCAGCGACGTCGACGGCGACGGCCGCGCCGACGTGTGCGGTCGCGGCGGCTCCGGGTTCTGGTGTCACCTCTCCAACGGCACGGCGTTCTCTCCGAAGACCACGCCGTCGGGCTTCAGCGACGCGAGCGGCTGGGGCGATCTCGTCTACGGCTCGACGCTCCGCATGGGCGACCTCGACGGCGACGGCCGCGCCGATGTGTGCGCCCGCGCCTCGAGCGGCGTGGTCTGCAAGCTGTCGAAGGGCGCCGAGGGGTTCGGACCGGATCTGGCCGGCCCCACGTGGACCGATGCGAGCGGGTGGAACGCGCCCAAGCACTTCACCACGTTCCGCCTCGCCGACGTGAACGGCGACGGCAAGGACGACGTGTGCGCGCGCTCCGCGGCCGGCATTTCTTGTGCGCTCTCCACCGGTAGCGGCTTCGAGGCACCGTTCGACGGTCCGGCGTGGTCCGACGCGGCCGGCTTCGGCGCGCCGCGCTTCTTCGGCACGCTGCGCGTGGGCGACATCGACGCAGACGGCAAGGACGACCTCTGCATCCGCACCAGCACCGCGTTCGAGTGCTATCGCTCGAACGGCGCCGGGTTCGATCGCAAGGTGGAGCTCGCCGGGCTGGGCGACGCCGCCGGCTGGGGCGCGCAGAAGCACTGGGCGACGATCCGACTCGGAGACGTGAACGGCGATCGCAGGGCCGACGTGTGCGCGCGCAGCGCGACGGCGCTCCTCTGCTGGTTCTCGACCGGCGAGGGGTTCGGCCCGGCGATCGAGGTCGCGCCGCTGAGCGACGCCAACGGCTGGGACGATCCGGCAAACTACCGCACGCTGCGCATCGCCGACGTCGACGGCGACGGCGCGGGTGAGCTGTGCGCGCGGAGCAACGCCGCGATCGAGTGTTACAAGTACGACGGCGCGGCGTTCGTGAAGCTCGCCGGCCCGCCGCTCTCCGACGCGAGCGGCTGGGGCGACATCGCCCACCACGGCACGCTGATGTTCGCCGACGCCACCGGCGATCGAAAGGCCGATCTCTTCGGCCGCGCCGGCGCCGGCGGCCTCGTCTACCCGTCGACCGGCGCCGCCTTCGGTGACGCGATCCCCGTCGACGAGTTCAAGAACGACGGCGGCTGGGCCGAGGCGAAGTACTGGAGCACGCTCCGCTTCGGTCTGCGCTGCACGCCGAAGCCCGAGACGTGCAACGGCAGGGACGACGACTGCGACGGCGCGATCGACGAGGACGACGTGTGCTCGATGCCCGGCGCCGACGCGGGCGCCACCGCCCCCGACGGCGCCGCCGTGACCCCCGAGGCAGGCCCGGACAACGCGCTCGACGAGGAGCTCCAGGGCAGCTGCGGCTGCCGCACGACGAGCCGCAGCGACACGCCCTCTGCGCTCCTCCTCGCCGCGTTGCTCACCGCATGGACCCGACGTCGACGGCGTCGGTAGTTCTCACCTAGGCTCGCCCGGTGTCCAGCGATCGGGTGCTCGTTGCCTCTGCGGTGTTCGTCGCCGTGGGGCTGCTCGGCGGCGGCGCGTTCTTTCTCCTCTTCGCATCGCACGGAGAGGAGACCAGGGCGGTGACCGCGACGGCCGCCCCGCCTCCTTCCGCGGTCGTCCCGCCGCCGCCGCCCGTCGCCGTGGTCGCCTCCACGCCGCCGCCCCCACCGCGGCACTACTGGCCGGCGACGACGATCGACCCCAAGCAGTTCGACGCCGAGCTGTTTCTCCCCCAAGCGCTCGCCGACGCGCAGAAGCAGTGGAAGGACGCGACGCTGGTCTGGCTCAGCGCGGTCCAGGTCGACGACAAGGGCGTCTCGGATCTCACCGACGGCTATCAGCGCACGGTGAGCTACGCGTTCCGAAGCGCGAGCGCGGTCGACACCGGCGTGTGCATGCACTGGGTGTACGTCGACGAGAAGGGCGCGTGGAGCGAGACGAGCGATCAGCTCGGCCCCAAGCTGTGCGCGCTCCCGCAGGCGCTCTTGAAGACCCCGCGCTGCACGATCAAGCAGGCCCTCGCCCACGTGGCCGCAAAGAACCCGCCGCGCCCCGGCCGCGCGCACGTGCTGCGTTGGTCGTTCGATCGCACCAACAAGGGAATGCGCGCCGACTGGTCGGTCAGCGGGTTCCCCACGACGAGCGACGGCAAGGCCACCGACTTGTCGTGGGGCTTCCCCGGCGACGAGTGCACGAAGTGAGCTCAGCGCGCGAGCTGAAAGCTCCCGTGGAACCCGAGCGGGATCGCGATCGGTAGCCGCGCCGTGGCGAGCGGCTGCAGATCGTCGGCCCCGAGCACGACCAGCTCGGCGGTGCCGCGATCGAGATCGCTGCCGACCGCGAGGAGGACGCCGTCGCCCTCGCGCTCGCTGCCCGGACGCGGGACGAACACCGGCTCGCCGTACACGACGTTGTCGCGCGCGAAGCTCGTGGCGCGCCCGCTCTCGAGGTCGAGCGCGCGCACCGTGCTCTTCTTGCTCGAATCGAGCGCCGCTCCGAACACCATGCGATGCCGCCGCCCGGCGACGAGCGCCCGATGCACGGAGGGGAACTCGAGGTTGCCGGTGTCGAGCGCCTCGCGGGTGACCCGCTTGCCGGGCGCGATGCGGAGCCTCTCGAGCCGCGCCTCGGCCCCGAGCTCGGCGCCGACGCGATCTGCGCGCAGCCGATCGATGAGCGAGCTGTCGGGGTAGGTGCAGAGGTCGACCACCACCCCGTCGCCGTCGTCGAACGCGTTGACCGTGTGAAAGAAGAAGAACGGATCGGCCTCGTGCTCGGCCACCGCGCCCGTGGCGCGATCGATGACGAACACCCGGGTGGGACGGTCGCCGTGCCAGCGGAAGTGGTCGATGAACCCCTTGTTGGACCAGAGGAACGAGAGCGGCCGCGCGAGCAGGGGGGGCGCGACGATCACGACCTTCTTCTCGGTGAGGGCGAACGCGTGGAGGTAGGCCACCTCGGGGAGCGCGATCCGCGCGATGGGGCGGCGCTCGGACTCGCCGAGCGCGTGGCGATAGACGACGAGCTCGGTCTTCGCCCCCATCCGCGTCGCCACGTTGACGAGCTGGTGCATGCGCGCGTCCCACTCCGGGTGGGCCAGCATGCCGGCGACCGGTCCGATCGCGTCTTGATAGTGAACCTCGCGCTTGATGCCGAGCGAGTCGCCGTCGACGAGGTATTGGTGCGAGGTCTCCGTCATCGCGAGCCAGCCGTCGGGCGTGGGCACGATGTGGACGTTGGTGTTGTCGGTCATCGGCGGGATGGGCTGGACGAGCCGCTTGAAGAAGGACCGCTCGTTGCGACCGGCGAACGTGGAGACCGTCATCCTTCCGGCGCGCGCGGCGGCGAGCGCCTTGGTCTCGAGCAGCCGCTGCGCGAAGCGGACGCGACCGCGCTCGACGTCGAGGCGGTAGAGCATGCCGAGGCCGTCGAACCAATGCGCGGCGCGGTACGCTCCGACCTCGAGGACGGGCGCGGTGCGCAGCAGGCGGCCGCGCAGCCACTCGGGCAGCGCGCCCTCGAGCACGGCCTCGCCCTCGAAGGGGCCGTCGAGCACGTCGTTCTCGAAGACGGTGTGCGGGGCACGAGAGCGGGCACGGAGGGGGGTGGGTTCGGACGCGAGGGAATCAACCAGCATGACGGTCATGATGGTACCGGAGCGACCCACGCTCTAGGCCACAGCCGCCAACCGCATGACCGATCCCGCCACCCGTGAGGTTGGGCCGGCCTCTCGCGACCCCTGTGACATGTCACGGTCGACGCCCCCGATGTCACGCCTCGCCGAGGTGACACGATCGAGAATTTTCGAGCGGAAATTCAGCGACAGATTGGCCCAGCGCTTGAAGAGAGCGCTTCCCATGAAGCGAATCGCGTTCGTGATCCTCGGGGCGGTCGTGGGTTGCTCGGGCGCGGAGGGCGCCATCTCCGGGCCGAGCGCGGAGCAGACGGCGACGGCCGACACGGGCGTCCCCTCGACCCCGACGCCGGCGACGCCGACGCCGGGTGACGACGCCGCGCCGGGCGACGATGCCGCGCCGGGCGACGACGCCACGCCGAGCAACGACGCGACACCCGCGGGCCCCGAGCTCGTCGAGGTGAAGGATCTCGCCATCAAGGAGCTGGCGATCTTCCAGGGCGTGAAGGTCTCGCTCGAGAAGGACGGCGTGAAGTCGGCGTCCACGCGCGCGCCAGTGATCGCCGAACGCGAGGCGCTCTTCCGCGTGTACGTCACGCCGGCCGCGAGCTTCGTCTCGCGCGAGGTCGAGGCCGAGCTCACGCTCGAGTCCGAGGGCGCCGCGCCGAAGGTGTTCCGCGCCAAGAAGACCGTGACCGCGGCGTCGACCGACGCGACGCTCTCGTCGACGATCAACGTGGCGCTGCCCAACGGCGCGATCGCGAAGGGCTCGCGCTACCGCGTTCGACTCCTCACCGCGCCGGGACAGACCGGCGGCACCGTGAAGGACGCGACCTACCCCGCGGGCGGCGCGTTCGAGTCACTCGACGCGATGGACACCGGAACCTTCAAGCTCACGCTCGTCCCGGTGAAGGCCAACGGCTACGTGCCCGACACCTCACCCGAGCAGATCGAGCGCTATCGCAGCGCGCTCCAGGCGATGTACCCGGTGAGCAAGATCGAGCTCAAGGTGCGCGAGGTGTGGGCGTACACGGGCTACATCGGGGCCGGCGGGTCCGGCATATCCACGCTGCTCGGCGCGGTGCAGTCGCTCCGCAAGAAGGACGGCGCACCGGCCGACGTCTACTACTACGGCCTCGTCGCTCCGACGTCGTCGCGCTCGACCTACTGCGCGGGCGGCTGCACCACCGGCATCTGCAGCGTGCCGGGGCCGGAGGACACGTTCCTTCGCGCGTGCGTCGGCGTCGGCTTCACCGGCGCGTCGTCCGCGGGCACGCTCGCCCACGAGCTCGGACACGGGCACGGCATCTATCACGCGCCGTGCGGCGGCGTGAGCGGCCCCGACTCCAAGTTCCCGTACAGCGGCGGCAAGATCGGCACCTGGGGCTACGACTCGCGCACCAGCACGCTCATCGATCCCGCGAAGACCGCCGACTTCATGGGCTACTGCTCGCCCGATTGGGTCTCGGATTACGCGTTCGGCAAGCTCGCCCGGCGCATGAACCACGTGGCCAGCGCGGCGAGCGTGGTCGGCGGCAAGGAGGTCACCTATCAGTTCCTCCACCTGCAGCCGAACGGCAAGCTCGAGTGGGGCACCGACATCACGCTCAACGAGCCGATGTTCGGCGAGCCGCACGTCGTCTCGTACGTCGCCGCGGACGGCACGAGGGCGAGCGTCACCGGCTACTTCTACCCGTACGCCGACGACGGCGGCGCGATCCTCGTCCCCAAGCTCCCCCTGTCGGCGCGGCAGCTCGAGATCGACGAGCTCACCGGCGCGATCGACCGTCGCCTCCCCGCCCTGCCCTGAACCCTCCGCGCGAGTGGCTGGCTCTCACGGGTGATGGCCACCCCCACAGTCCTGATCGCCCTCGATTTCTCGAGCTGCGCCGAGTCCGTCGCGCGAAAGGGGGTCGAGCTGGCGCGGCAGCTGGGAGCACAGCCGTTGCTGCTCCACGTGGTGCCGCCCACGCCGGTGCCGCTCCACACGCGCCTCAAGATCCACGACCAGGCGGACCCCACGGTGGAGGAGTACCTGCAGCGCTCGGCCGAGGAGCGCCTCTCGCGCTTCGCGGAGCTCCTCGGAGGAGAGCCACGCGCGCGCGTCGCCGTGCGCTTCGGCAACCCGTCCGAGCAGATCGTCGAAGAAGCTCGGCAGCGCCGAGCCTCGATGATCGTGGTCGGCACCCGCGGCCGAACCGGTCTCGCGCACGCGCTCTATGGGAGCGTCGCCGAGGGCGTCGTGCGCACCGCCGACGTGCCCGTCACCACGATCCGTGCGCAGTGGACCCCCGAGTGCGCCGCGCGGAGCTGCAACTGGTGCGGCGAGCGGGCCTCCCTCGAGGAGGAGCGCGTCAACGACGAGCAGTACGGTTGATCAGGGCGCGCACGCGCGCGGCACGAGTCGCCCGCCGAACACCGACTTCGCGCCGGTGACGAAGACCGCGTCCGCGGTCGCGCCCCAAGCTGCGCCCTCGAGGTGACCCTCGCCCCAGGTGACGTCGATCTGCTCGCTCGGGAGCGACGGCATCGCGTTCCATGCGCTCAGCGCGCCGTCGTCGCGAACGTCGGCCGCGAACACCGCGGCGCCGCGGACCGCGAACAGCGTGCGGCCGACGACGAACAGATCGCCGCGCTGGTTGCCGGTGCCCGCCGGGAGGTTGCCGAGCACGACCCACGCGTCGAGCGCGCCGTCCGCGCCGAGCCGGGCGCGCCAGAGTCGATCGCCGGAGCCCTCGCCGGTGAACACCAGCGCGTCGGTGCCCCGCGCGAGGACCGCGCTCTTGCCGGGGCGGTCCGCGGGGTGCCGCTTGCCCGTCGCGGTGAACGCGGGAGGCATCGGCGTCGCGGCGCCGTAGACGTCGGGCTTGTAGGTGTAGCCGGTGAAGCTGAAGCCGCCGAGGTGGAGGACGCGCTTGATGCTCGCGGCATAGACCGCCGAGTCCCACACGTACTTGTTGCCGCCGAACGCGGCGTCGACGCTCTTCTCGACGAGCACCACGTCGCCGGTCATCGCGCCGGTGGTGGAGTCGAACGGGTAGCGCGCGATGTGGCCGTTGCGGAAGTGGTATGCCTCGCCGTCGGCGACGATCGCGGTGAACCCGTGCGGTCCGCCGCCGTGATCGGCCGACGCGACGAACCACGCCGAGAGCTTGTCGCCCTCGATGCGCGCCGCGCGCAACACGCGATCGCCGCCGCCGCCCGATTGGGTGTGCACGTAGTAGAAGCCGCCGCGCGCGAAGGACGGCAACGGGTGCGAGCCGTGCGACGCGTCGGCAAACGGCGCGCTCGCAGACCACGCGGCCACCGAGCGACAGGGGCCGTCGGGCGCGACGTCCGCGGCGTCCACCGCCACGTCGCCGACGTCGACCGCCGCGTCCTCCACCGCCCCCGTATCGGCCCGCGCGTCGGGCGAGGACTCGACGAGATCGCCGGACGCGCTGCCGCAACCCACGAGCGCGACGAGGACGAGGGAGCGCACCCACCCAGGCTAGCTCACTCTCGCGGCGAGTCGGCGCGGAGCGCGTCGCACACCGGAGTCAGGAGAGAGCCCTCGAGCCACGCTCCCCCGAACTCGATGGTGGTAGCGAAGGGGGCGAAGCCGCCAGCGTCGCTGCCGTCGACGTCGCACTTGCCGTTCTTGTTGCGGTCGACGAAGAACGCGATTCGCTCGCTCGAGAACGCGCGGCCGGGCATCGTCCACGCGAGCTGCACCTTGCCGCCGGCGACGGCGCGCGTGGTTACCTGCGCGGCGAGCGGGCGCTCGTCGGCGATGAGCCCGGCGGTGATCCCCTCGACGGCGCCGAGACCGCCGAGCGTGGCCTTCGCGGTGCGGTCCGACATCGCGGCGACGGCCGCCTCTTTCTGCAGGTCGTTGGGCAGCGCCTTGAGCGCGTAGCCGACGTCCTCGTCGCCGAGCGTCGCGTAGCGCTGGCTGAACGAGGCGCGCACCACGTCGCGGCTGATCATGCTCGTGGAGCCGGGGCGGTACACCGCGGCCGCGATCTGCGGATACATGTTGGCGCCGCGCGGCACGCAGACGCACGCCTCGAACGCGGAGCCCTTCACGTGCGCGCGACCGACGACCACGCCGTGCGGGACGTCGAGGCCCATGCCCTCCTCGAGGATGTAGCGGACCGCGAACTCGACGCGCGCGCCCTCGAGGTCCGGAAGGCCCTCGGCGTGTCCGCGGACGAAGACCGCCGGCGCGGTGGTGCACGAGGCCTGAACGGTGGCGCACGCCGCCGTCTCGGCCCACTCGGGCGAAGGAGCATCGACGGTGACGGTGCCCGAGTCGGTCGGCGGCGCGGTGTCCGTAGCGACGTTGCCGCCGCAGTGGGCCGAAGCGAGCGCGAGAAGGAAGAAGGTGAAGCGGTGCATGACGGTCAGTGTGATGCCGCGGCCTGTATTGACCATCAGTATGATGCACACGCCATTGTTTCGCCCTTGGATACAATCGCGCGAGCAACTCCGCCGGGAGGCCGCAGCGCAGCCTGGCGCTGCGGCCCTCTCTCGCGATCAGCCGTCCGAGGGCTGCTGCTGCTCGGGCGGCGGGTTGCCGTACGGATCCTCCGCTGCCTGATCGACGGGGGGGGCGGGCGGCGGACACGTCCGCGTCACCGGGCTCTCGGGTCCGAGACCGGCGCACGGATCCTGCGGTGCCTGCTGGCTCGGCGTCTGCTCCGCGGGCGGCGTCTGCTGTGCCGGCGGCGACTGCTCCGCGGGCGGCGTCTGCTGTGCGGGCGGCGACTGCTCCGCGGGCGGCGACTGCTGTGCGGGCGGCGACTGCTCGGTCACCGGCGTCTGCTCGGCCGGCGGCGACTGCTGCGCCGGCGGCGACTGCTCGGCCGGCGGCGTCTGCTGCACTGGCGCCTCGATCGGGGGGTACTCGAACTCGCGAACCGGCGCGTCCTCGATCGCCCCGTCGGTGTCGGCGGGTCCGGTATCGGCGACCGGAAGGTCGCTCACCGGCGCGATGTTCGGCGAGAGCTCCCAGTCTGCGCAGTTCGGGTCGCACTGGAGCTTCTGCGACTTCGCCGAACCGGTGGGGTCGGCGCCGCCGTAACAGCCGATCGACTGAGCGAGGATGAACAGCAGAGCGAGTTGAGTGCGCATGATCGATACCTCCTCGCCACGCTCTCTCGAGCGCAGCGCACGGGTGTTGGTGATGTGAATGAAGACGACCGCTCTCTACCCGAGCAAAAGGGGCTGTCATCGCGCATCACCCCGAAGGGTGATCTCCGCCGCCTCCGTGGACACCGGCCCACAGACCGCAGCGCTCACCCCGCGGGGTGAGACGCGTCGGCGCGATTCTTAATCACCGCCCACGCGACGCCGTTGATCTTGAAGAGATGCGGACAGCTCCGCGTCGGGAGGTCGCCGTGCTGAACCCCAACCATCGCGCCGCGTTTCTGCTCGCCAGTCGTAACACCGAGGACCACCGCGTCTTCGAGACCGTCGTCGCCGAGCTCGGGGCAGTGTCCCTCGACAACGTGAAGGACGCGCTCGGCATGATGTGCGATGGCGCCGTCGACGCGTTGGTCGTCAGCGATGACGTCGACGACATGTCCGCGGCACGGCTGATTCGCCTCGCGCGCCGCGTCGATCCGACGCTGGTGGTGATCTACGTGTGCGCCTCGCGCCGATCCGAGCAAGCGATGGCCGTCGGCACCAGCGCGAACGTCATCGTCGAGCGGCCGCTCTTCGAGCGCACCCTCCGTCAGCTGCTCGCGAACGTCATCGCGCACAAGGACGAGGCTGCTCCGATCGCCCTGTCGACGCAGCAGGAGAAGCAGCCCGAGCCGATGCCATTGGCGATCGCGCGCCCGATCTACGCCGCTGACCTACTCATCGTCGACGACGACGCACAGCTGTTGCGGATGATGGATCGCACCCTCCGCACCGCGGGCTACACGACCTTCAGCGCGCCGAGCCCTGCGTACGCGATCGAGCTGCTCCGCACCACCCGCTTCCAGATGTTGGTGCTCGACGTCTCGATGCCGATGCAGACCGGGATCGAGCTCGCGCACCAGATCCGCAACGGCAGGTACGGGGCCGGCAACCGCGACGTCCCGATCATGTTCGTCACCGCGGACAACCGCGCCACCACCTACGAGGAGACGTTCGACGTCTCCGCGCTCCGCTGCTTGATCAAGCCCTTCGACGGCGAGCACTTCTGCCGCATCGTCGACTCGCTGGTCACGCGCGCAGCGTAGCCATGCGCGCGCTCCTGTTCGCTGCTCTCGCGGTGACGGCCTGCACGGCGAATCGCGAGGCACCGACGAACGAGGCCAGCGAGATGGGCGGCGTCGACCGCGCGCCGCTCGACGACACGCCGTGCGCCGACGAAGACGACGACGTACACGGCGCGCGCATGGCCATCGCGCGGGTCCGCGCCCTCGCGGGGCTCCCGGCGCTGCGCTGCGATCGGGCGGCTGCCCTCGCTGCCGTCGGACACTGCCGGTATGTGATCGAAAACGGCGAGCTCACCCATGTCCAGCAGCGCGGCCGCAAGGGGTTCACCGGCGTGAGCTTCGAGGACCGGCTGCGGTCCGCCGGGTTCCGCGAGGATCCGGGCGGCGAGGTTCTCGCGAACATCACCGGTCGAGAGGCGATCGCGTCACCCGCGGGCTTCTTGAACAGTGTGTATCACCGGGCGCTGTTCCTCCGCAGCGAGCTCACGTCGTTCGGGTACGGACGCGTCGGCGCCTGCGCGACCATCGACTTCGGGCGCGACACCAAGCGCGCCGACGTGACCGTAGTGTGGCCCCCGCCCGGGGCCTACCACGTACCGACCACGTTCTTCTCGTCCCGCGAGACTCCGAACCCGGTCGCCGGCAGCACGCTCGTCGGCGCGCCGATCTCGCTCGTGCGACAGAAGGCGCTCCCGCACCTCACGGCGACCCTCGAGGGCCCGAGCGGGCCGATCAAGAGCGTCCTTCTCACGGCGAGCAACGATCCGAACAAGCTGATTCGCCCGGGCGAGGCCCATCTGGTGCCGCTCGCCCCGCTCGCCCCGCGCACGACCTACCGCGCGCGCTTCGGCGAGGTCGCAGAGACCTCATTCACGACCGGCGACTGAGCAGGCCCCCCCCCGACGGGCGCTCAGAAGGTCGCCGAGGTCACGCGCCAACCGATCGGAAACTTCTCCATCCAGATCTGCTCGGCGGTCTTGGTCTCCACGCCGCTGCGCACCTCGGTGCGGATCGCGTAGACGATGACCTCGGGGAAGTTGCGGGTGTTGTTGGGGAGGATCGAGACGACGTCGGTCTTGACCGTCCCGCGCAGCTCGACAGCGGCACTCGCCATGTCGAGCTTGCCCTGGTCGCTGTACCAGTCGCAGTAGAAGCCCTCCATCGTGGAGCGGAGCGCCCAGCGGTTCTTGCTGTTGATCGCGTTGTCGGCGTGGCGGATCACGTCCTTGATCTCGCTGGCGTCGTCGCCGTCGACCTCGGCGGGCGTCACGAAGTACGGGGCGAGAGTCTTCTCCCACTCGCGCCGCGCGCCCTCGAAGCTCACGCCGTGGGTGGTCAGGAGCGCCTGGCTCATCGCCGCCTCGAGGTCCGCGGCGGTCTTCACCTTCAGGCCCGCCTTGGTCGTGGGTGTCGAGCCCGACCACGTCACCGACGACGCCTTCCAGAGCGCGAGGAACTTCTCGACGCCGTAGCGGTCGACCAGGAACTTCACGAACGAGCCCGCGCGCCCGTACGAGCGCCCGCTGAGGTCCTCGGAGGTGAGGCGCGTCACCGACGTCGAGCTGTAGCTCGCGCGGATCTCGCTGATGTACGCGGCGTGGAGATCCCGCCCCGAACCGTCGAGCAGCTCGGCGAGCCCCTCGTCGAGGAACGGCAGATGGTAGAGCGCGCCGTCGATCTTCGAGGCGATGATGTGCGCGAGCTCGTGGCCCGGAGAGCGCTTCTCGAACGACCCCGGCGCCCCGGTGTACACGACCTCCGCCGTGCTCTTCGACAGCAGCGACCAGCCGAGACCGTGACCGTTCTTGGTCGCGGCGACGCGGTTCGGCGACAGCACGATCTTCACCGGGCCGGGCTCCGCGACGCGGAGGAACTGCGCGATCCGCAGGTACATCTCGCGCCTCGTGGAGGCGATCTCGGCGAGGTCCGTCTCCGCCGCGCTGCCGGGGGCGTAGCGGAACGTCAGGTTGCCCTCCGTCTTCTCGAGCCACGTGACGTCATTGAAGAACGCCTCGTCGCACCAATCCGTCTCGAGTCGCTTGCTCGGCGACCGGACCACCGGCGCGTCTCCCTTGCGCGCGACAGCCGTGAGCGCGTCGAGCTCCACGGGCGAGACGGACGACGCAGAGTCGGCCGACGAGCCGAGCGCGCAACCAGAGGACAGAACAGACACGACAGCAGCAGCGAAGAACGTACGCATGGCGAACCTCCATCCGCGCCGTAGCGACGCGTGGGGTGTGGGGTGGGTGAGCGAGTCACCACGCAGGGTGCAGGGTGACGTCTCGGGCGCGTGGCCTACTCGGCCATAGCCCCGGCGCGCTCGCGATCGGCACCGCCGACGGCGAACGCGAGAGCAGCAATGACTGGGAGAGCGGACCCGACCGGCCTAGGCCTTGTCGACGCCGAGGATCGCGGCGATCCGGCGCAGAGTCCGCGAGGTCTGCGGTTTGAGGCTGTAGACCGGCGGCGCGTTGGGGCTCCGCCGCGGGAGGCCGAAGCACTGGCGGACGACGCTGCGGATCTGCTCGTCGGCCCACGGCTTGTAGAGGACGCGACGCACGTGGCCCTCGTTGACCGCAGCGACGAAGACGTCGGTCGAGGTGTCGGACGTCAGGAGCACGCGCACGACGTCGGGGTAGCTCGCCTGCACGGTCGCGAGGAACGAGGTGCCGCTGACCCCGGGCATGTGCTGATCGCTGATCACGACCTTGATGTCGTGCTCGGCGAGCAGGGCGAGCGCCTGCGCGGGGCAGTCCGCCTGCATGATCTCGTACTCCGGATCGGCGAGGCTGCGGGCGATCGAACGGCGGGCGATTGGTTCATCGTCGACGATGAGAAGCTTGCGGGAAGACTTGAGCATGGGGCACCTCGCTTCGGGAACGGGTTTCGGGGCGGTTGGGTCAGCCATCGGACAGACAGGGGATGAAGGGAACGGTGTCGGCGCTCTTGCGCGCGAAGCTGCCGCCGCGCTCGACGACGAACGCGGCGACCAGCTCCGGGTCGAGGTCCTCGGCGGCGAGCAGTTCGAGGCACGCCTCTTCGTGCGCCTCGGCATCGTCGCGGCCATCCATACGCACCAGGTAGCGGTGCACGACGGCGAGGATCCGCGCGCCGAGCGCGATCCCGACGCCGCTCCGCCGTTGGAGCCCGCTGCCGTTGAAGTGCTCACCGACGTCGCCGACGACGTGCTGGATGTTGGACGGCATGCCGAGCTCCTGCAGCAGCTCGACGCCGAGGAACGGGAGCAGATCGGGGCTCTCGTCGTCGCGCATCGCCACGGCGCCGACACGGTGGAGGAGGATGCCGGCCTCGATCGCGCGCAGTTCCTCGCCGGTGATCCCGAGGTGTTCCGCGAACGCTCGCGCGACGGACGCGAGGCGGACGGTCCGGACGAACGCCGCTCCGAAGCGGCGGTCAATGGCACGGCTGAGCGCGCGCACCACGCGATCTCGCGACGCGACGACCTCGCGCGAGCGGCTCAGCGTATCGATGAACAGGTCGGCGTTCGCCGCGGCGATCTCGCAGTGATGGCGCTCGAGCGCAGCTTGCTCTTCGGCGCGCGCGTCGGCCTGGCGCTTCATCGCCAACGCGTGACCCACCGTGGCGCGGAGCAGGTCGTCCGCGCACGGTTTGGCGAGGACGCGGAACGCGCCGCCCTCGTTGATGGACTTGGTCGCGCAGTCCCATTGCGTGTTCGCCGTGACGAGGATGCGCGGCGCGTTCGCGGAGGTGGCGGCAGCCGCGGCGAGCACCTCGACGCCGCTTCCATCCGGCAGCTGGAAGTCCGAGACGAGCACGTCGAACTCGTGCTCGAGCGCCTTCCGGGCCGACGCGACGTCGTAGTAGGTCTCGATGTTGACCTGCCCGAGCTCGGACAGGAGGCGGCGCGTGGCGCGCGCGAGAGCAACGTCATCCTCAACGAGGACGATCCGGGCCGGGGCTTGGAATAGGTCGTTCATGTACTGTCCAACGGCGGGCCGCGGTGCGCGATAACCACCACACGGCGGGCCATCACCCGACGGGGTGAACCCCGCCGCCTCGACAGGTCACCCCTCGGGGTGAGCGCCGCGTGGCGCCCGCTACACCGCCTCGCGCGGGGGCCGTTAGTCAGTGCATGCAGCGCATTCTCGCCGTGGACGACGACGCGATGTTTCGCCGTGCACTCAGTCGAACGCTGGTGGATCTCGGCTTCGAGGTCACCGAGGCCGCGGACGGTCTCGCGGCGGCCGAGCTGCTCGCCGAGGACCGCTTCGAGCTCGTGCTCACCGATCTGGAGATGCCGAACGCCGACGGCTTCGCCGTCATCAAGAGCGTCCGCGAGAAGGCGCCGAAGACCCCGGTCGTCATGCTCACCGGCTCGCGCACGGTGGACTGCGTGAGTGCGCTCCGCGCGGGAGCGATCGACTTCCTCACCAAGCCCTACAACGCGATCGAGCTCGCCGAGGTCGTCAAGTCGGCGATCGGGCGGGACACCAACTCGGCGGCGCTGATCGGCGAGTCCGAGCCGATGCGGGAGCTCTTGGCGCGGCTCGAGGTTGTGGCCCGGGGGACGTCGGCGGTGTTGCTCGAGGCCGAGCACGGCGTGGGCACGGAGGTGTTCGCCCGCCTGCTCCACGGACTCTCGTCGCGCGCTGGCGAGCCGCTGGTGAGCATCTCCGGTCGCTGTTGCGACGACGACTCGCTCCTCGCCGCCGTGGAGCGCGCGGGGCGTGGCAGCGTCTTCATCGACGACGTGCTCGCGCTGTTCCCTGCCACTCGCGCCACCCTGTGCAAGGTGATCGCGCGCGGCGTCGTACGGGTGATCGCCGGCAGCGTTGGTGCGATCGGCACCGACCTCGCCCCGCTGCACGAGACGCGGCTGTCCGTACCACCTCTCCGCGATCGCCCCGAGGACGTCCCTGCGCTGATTCGGCACTTCGTCGACGCCGCCAACCGGCGACACGGCCTACGGGTCGAGCTCGGCTCGTCGATCGTCGGCTCTCTCCAGAGCTATCGGTTGCCAGGAAACGTCGGCGAGCTCGAGGCCCTGGTCGCCGATCTCGTGGAGCGTGGAGGCAGCCACCGAGAGAACGAAGAGGAGGAGCCGATCGCCGTCGATCAGGTCCGCGCGGCGCTCCTGCTCCACGACGGCACGAAACGCTCCGTGTCGCTGCTTACCTGCGGCGGTCAGTCCGTCGAGTCGCTGCTCGTCGGGCCCGACACCTTTCTCATGGTCGAGGACGAGGGCGTCTGCAGGCACTATGGAAGAGCCACGATCGCGATGGTCACCATGGAGCGACGGCTCCCGACCGACTCGCTCCCCCGTAAGTCCCGCAACGTGTCGGTCCGGCTGCTCAGCGGCCACAGCGTAGAGGGAGAGCTCCGGTGGATCGCCGGCGTCGGCCGCATGACCGCCGCCGCGGTGCTCGCGGAGGCGGGCGAACTGATCGTCGTGCACAGCGCCGCCGCGACCCACTTCATCGCCAAGTCCCACATTTCTTTCGTGGAGGAAGCGTCATGACCCCGCTCGCCACCCGCCTGCTGCGCTTCGCCGTCGAACAGGGCGCGTCCGATCTCCACATCTCCGCCGGCGAGCGACCGATGCTCCGCATCAGCGGCGAGCTCCGGTCGGTCGATCTCCCCGCGCTGTCGAGGGACGACGCCCACGCCGTCGTGTTCGACGTGATGAACGACGCCCAGCGCCGCGGCTACCAGGAGAAGCTCGAGATCGACTTCGCCTACAACCTCGACGACAACACCCGCTTTCGCGTGAACGCCTTCGTCCACAACCGGGGCGAGGGCGCCGTGTTCCGCACCATCCCGACGAAGATCCCGCGCTTCGAGGACCTCGGGCTGCCGCCGGTGCTCGCTCGATTCTGCGAGGAGGAGAAGGGGCTCGTGCTCGTCACCGGGCCGACCGGCAGCGGCAAGTCGACGACGCTCGCCGCGATGATCGACTACCTCAACGAGTCGATGGCCGGGCACATCCTCACGCTCGAGGATCCGATCGAGTTCGTCCATCCGAGCAAGCGCTCGCTGGTCAACCAGCGCGAGATCGGTCCGCAATCGCACTCGTTCAACGCCGCGCTCCGGAGCGCGCTCCGCGAGGATCCAGACGTGATCCTCGTCGGCGAGCTCCGCGATCAGGAGACGATCCAGCTCGCGCTCACCGCCGCGGAGACCGGGCACCTGGTGTTCGCCACGATGCACACGGCGAGCGCGCCGAAGACCGTCGATCGCATCATCGACGTCTTCCCCGGCGGCGAGCAGGCGCAAATTCGCGCGATGTTCGCCGAGTCGATCGTGGGCGTGGTGACCCAGATGCTCGTCAAGCGGCCGAGCGGCGGTCGCATCGCCGCGCACGAGATCCTGGTGGGGGCGCCCGGCGTCCGCAACCTGATCCGCGAGGGCAAGACCCACCAGATCGCATCGCAGATGCAGGTCGGGGGCAAGGCCGGGATGCAGACCATGGAGGCGGCGCTCGCCGATCTCGTGACCCGCAAGGCAATCACCGCGAAGGAGGCGCGCGAGCGCCTGCCGGGCTCCGAGCTTCTCATCAGCCTCGAGCGCGTCGCCGAACAACAAGGGAGCAGGCCATGAGCAACGCACTGAACGTGTACCCGCCCCACACCATCCGCGAGGTCGCCCGCGAGGAGAAGGGCGATCCGGCGCGCTCCATCGAGCTCTTGCTCGCGCACATGCTCAAGATCGACGCCTCCGATCTCTACCTCACGGCCGAGAGCCCGCCGGTGTTTCGGGTGAACGGCGTCGGTCTACCCGGGAAGGTCGCGCTCGAAGCGGGCTTCATCTCCATGATGGCGTCGACCCTGATGACCACCGAGCAGCGGGTGGAGTTCACCTCGACCCACGAGATGAACCTCGCCGTGTCCAAGGGGGAGGGCCGGTTCCGCGTGAACGTCTTTCGCCAGCGCGGCGCGGTCGGCATGGTCATCCGCCTGGTGCGCGCGAAGATCAAGACGCTCCGCGAGCTCGAGTACCCGAAGGTGATGGCCGACATCTCGATGAGCCGGCGCGGCCTCGTTCTCGTCGTCGGCGCCACCGGCAGCGGCAAGTCGACGGCGCTCGCGGCGATGATCGATCACCGCAACAGCACCGAGACCGGGCACATCATCACGGTCGAGGATCCACTCGAGTTCGTGCACCCGCACAAGAAGTGCGTCGTCACCCAGCGCGAGATCGGCACCGACACCAGGTCGTACGCGAGCGCGCTCAAGAACACGCTCCGCCAGGCGCCGGACGTCATCCTCATCGGCGAGATCCGCGACGCCGAGACGATGGAAGCTGCGATCACCTTCGCCGAGACCGGCCACCTCTGCATTTCGACCCTGCACGCGAACAACGCCAACCAGGCGCTCGAACGGATCATGAACTTCTTCCCGAGCGAGCGGCACTCGGAGATCGGCCTCCAGCTCTCGCTCAACCTCCGCGCGATCATCTCGCAGCGGCTGATCCCGAAGGTCAACGGCGGGCGCGCGGCCTGCCTCGAGGTCATGCTCGACACGCCGCGGATCAAGGACCTGATCAAGAAGCGCGACATCGACTCGATCAAGGACGCGATGCGCGTCTCCGGTCTCGAGGGATGTCGCACGTTCGACGGCTCGCTGCTCGAGCTGTTCGTCGAGGGGAAGATCACCGAGGCCGAAGCGCTCCGCGCAGCCGACAGCCCGAACAACCTCCGCCTCGAGATCGACCGACACAAGGGCAGCTCTGGCACTCCGTTCGAGGCCCCGCTCCAGCTGCTCCCGCTCGCGCCGTGGAAGCGGCGCTGAGCCGCGACGACCGCGCCAGATCTCGGCGGTGCCAACAGTATTGGCGTCAGGCGCTCGCTGACGCGCGCGCCTACCAAGACGGGCGCGCGCGTCATTGGCGTTGGGCGCTTGCTGACGCGCGCGCTACCAAGACAGGCGCGCGCGTCAGCGAGCGTCTAACGCAATCTACCCCTGCAATGCCCGGTGGAGAACCACGCGCACCAGATGATCGAGGTTCTTGGTGCCGCTCTTGCGGAGGAGGTTCTTCACTTGAGTCTTGGTCGTGTTCTCGGTGACCCCGAGCGCGTCGGCGAGCTGGTCTCGCGGGCGGTCGGCGACCGCCAGACCGAGCAGCTCGACCTCGCGGTCGCTCAACGACCACTCCCCGGCGACCATCTCGAGCACCCGCAGCACGCGGGTGTCCTCGACGCCCTCGCACGCGAGCGCGCGGCGCGCGAAGGTCTCGAGCGACTCCGCCGTCGTGGGCTTGGAGAGGAACGACGCGCCGAGGAGGAACGAGTTGTTGACGATCTTCGGCTGCGTGTTCGCGGTGAGCACCAGCGTGGCGATGCGTGGATGGAGCTCGCGCGCGGTGCGGAGCACGTCGAGGCCGAGTCCGTCGGGGAGGTTGATATCGGTGCACAGCGCGACGAGCTTCAGGTTCGGGTCGGCGAGTCGCGCACGCCCGTCGGCGACCGTGCCGGCGCGATGGACCGGTCTGAACTTGGAGAACGCACGCACGAGCCAGCGCGCGACGAGGTCGTCGTCCTCGACCACGAGAAATCCCGGGTGGGTGTCGTCGGTCACCGGCGTCTCCTCACCTACCCCCGCCTTCAGGCGGCAGGCCGGTTCGCGGCGGCGAACGCGTCATTGACGATCTTCGCGAGCGTCACGCTGAGCGAGTCGCGCTTCGAGACGACGGGGAAGCCGCCGCGCGCCATCTCGGCGATTTCGTCGTCGCCGGCGCCGGTGAGCACGGCGACCGCGACCCCCGCCTCGCGCGCCGCGGCCACTACCTTGAGGCCGGCGTGATCGTCGGAGTTCATACGCATGTCGGTGACGACGAGAAGGATCGGCGTCGAGCGCAGCTGCCACTCCGCCATCTCCGGGTCGGACGCGTAGACCACCAGCGCTTCTGGATGCGCGCGTTGGATCAGGCGGCGCAGCGGCCCGAGGAGGATCGGCTCGTCGTCGACGAGAAGGACGCGATCGGTGGTTGTCATGTCGCAATACCTACGGTCGGGGGGGCGCCTTCCGTAAGGGGCATGTTCCCAATTTTCGCTAGCAAGCGCTCTGCTCCATGACAGTAATCATCGGCTGAGCTTCACAATTTCAGCGCCGGCCTAATGAGACTGCGCGGACTGGCCGTGAACCCTGAGTAGAATCAAATGTCCGAAAAACCCAACAGAGTCCTCATCGTCGACGACGAGCCGCGGAACCTGGCGCTGCTGGAGGCGGTCCTCGCACCCATCGGCATCGAGACACGGCGAGCGACCGACGGCCGCCAGGCGGTGGCGCTCTTCCGCGAGCTCCACGCAACCGACGAGCTCGACTTGGTGCTCCTCGACGTGATGATGCCCGAGCTCGACGGCTTCGGCGCCCTCGCGGAGATGCGGGGGTGCACCTCCGCCGGCGAGCGGCTGCCGATCGTCCTCGTGACCGCGCTGTCGGCGCGGGAGGACCGCATGCGCGGCCTCGAGGCCGGCGCCGACGACTTCCTCAGCAAGCCGCTCGATCCCCACGAGGTTCGCTGCCGGGTGCGCACGTTCATCGCCCTACGCGAGGCCCAGCGGACGCTGCGTCAGCGCGCCGAAGAGCTCGAGCGCGTGCAGCAGGCGCGCGCCGACCTCTCGCGCCTGATCGTCCACGATCTCAAGAACCCGCTCGCGGCGCTGCAGGGCAACCTCCAATGGGTGCGTTCGCGCGCGGCGCAGAGCAAGGACGCGATGATGCTCGAGGCGATTGACGACTCGACGTCGAGCACGGCGCGACTGCTCTTGATGATCGGCACGCTGATCGACGTCGACCGGGTCGAGAACAGTCAGCTACGCCTCGATCGCAAGCCCGCCCGCGTGGGCGCGCTGCTCGACGCCGTCGCCCGCCGCCACGCCCGCGACGCCGAGCTTCGCGGTGTGACCATTCGGGTCACCGGCGATCCCGACCTGCGCGCCACGATCGATTGCTCGGTCCTCGAGCGCGCGATCGAGAACCTGGTGGAGAACGCGGCGCGGTTCGCGGGCACGCCCGGCCTCGTCGAGCTCGCCGCGGTCGGCGACGGGCGCGCGACCGCGATCACCGTGTCGAACACCGGCGCTCCGATGGCGCCCGCACAGCGCACGCGGCTGTTCGAGAAGTACGCGACCACCGAGCGAGGAGGGAGCCACCAGGGGCTCGGGCTCTACTTCTGTCGCCTCGCCGCGGAGGCGCACGGCGGGGGGATCGCGGTCGACTCCGACGAGGCGTGGCCGACCCGCTTCCGCATCACGATTCCGGAGCCCACCGCACGCGCCACGTCTGCGTTCGTCGACTGAGGGGGAAACCATGGTGCCCTTCACGATCCTCTGTGCTGCAGTCGCCCTCGTCGCCCTCGTCGCCCTCTTTCGCGAGCGCAGACGCGCGCTGCGCTTCGAGGACGGCGCGTCCTGGCTCGCAGCGCACCACGGCGCGATGTTCGAGGCGATGCCCGATGGGCTCGCGGTCACCGACGACGCGGGCACCATCGTGCGATTGAACGCGGTGGGACGCGAGCTGGTGGGCGTCGCCACGGAGGACGAGCGCGCCTCGCGGCTCTCCCTCGCCGACGACACCAACCCGCTGGTGCAGGCGCTCCGAGAGGGCAACACCTCGTCGGGCCTGGAGGTCGCGATCGGGGGCAACGGGCAGAACCAAATCATCCAGGTCAAGCTCGCGAAGCTCTCGGACGACGAGGCCTCGCGCGCCGCCGTCGCGGTCTTCCGGGACGTGACGCGCGAACGAGTCCTCGAGCACGATCTGCGGCGCAAGGGCGCGGAGCTCGAGGCCAACATCGCTGCCCTGACCCGCGCGACGCAGCAGAAGAGCGAGTTCCTCGCCAACATGTCTCACGAGCTGCGCACGCCGCTCAACGCCGTGCTCGGCTTCACCGAGGTGCTGATGGACGGCTGCTACGGCACGCTGAACGAGCGGCAGCTGTCGTGCGCCTCCGATGTGCTCGGCGCTGGCCGCCACCTGCTCGGTCTGATCAACGACATCCTCGACCTCTCGAAGATCGAGGCCGGACGCATGGAGCTCGCGGTCGAGAACCTGGACGTCTCCGAGCTCACGTCGCAGGCGCTCACCTTCGTGCGCCCGCAGGCCGCCGCCAACGCGATCGAGCTCCGGCTGTCGGAGCCCTCGGAGCCGCTGTGCATCCGGGGCGACGCCGATCGCGTCCGGCAGATCCTCATCAACCTGTTGTCGAACGCGGTGAAGTTCACCCCGCATGGCTCGGTTCACCTCTCGGCGACGGCCACCGGCGACATCGTGACCATCAGCGTCACCGACACCGGGATCGGCATCGCTCCGGCGGACGCGGAGAAGCTGTTCAAGGACTTCTCGCAGGTCGACGGCTCGGTCACCCGCCGGTTCGGCGGCACCGGCCTCGGCCTCGCGATCTGCAAGCGCCTCGCGGCGATGCACGGCGGCACGATCGGCTTCGAGAGCGAGACGGGCAAGGGCTCGCGGTTCTGGCTCAACCTGCCGCGCGCCGAGCGGCAGGTACGGCCGACGTTCGGGATTACTCGTCCGCTGCGGTCGACCAGCGCCCGACCGACGGCTCGCACCGACCACGAGCCGCCCACGGTGCTCATCGTGGACGCTGACGACGCCGCCGCCCGCCTCGCCGCGCACATGCTGGAAGGGGCGGGCATCCCTGCGGTGATCGCCTGCACGCTCGCCGACGCGCGCAAGCTCGCGGCGACGCAACCGGTCGAGGCCATCGTCATCGACCCGACGCTGCCGGAGACCACCGTCACCGACGCGCTCGCGTTCGCTCGAAAGCGCTTTGGCGTGTCGATGGTCGTGACGTCGACGCTCGGCAGCGAGGACCTCGGCGTGCCGTCGCGGGCCTACGCGGCCAAGCCGTTCGACCGTGCGACGATGGTGGAGCACGTTCAGGCGGCGCGTCGCCGTGCGCTCCGGCGGCGCGCGCTGGTCATCGATTCGTCCGAGGACGCAGCGACCGTCGGCGCCCTCCTCGAGAGCGACGGTTTCGAGGTCGACATCGCCCCGAACTTGCACGGCGCGCGCGCCGCGCTCGCCAACCGCTACGGCCTGGTCGTGCTCGAGATCTCGCAGCCCGACGGCGACGGCGCGTCGCTCCTCGACGAGCTCCAGAAGCGGAAGGGATGTTCGACGATCGTGCTCACAGCGCGCGAGCTGACCAACGCCGAGATGCGCGACCTGCAGGGCCACGGCGTGTTGGTCCTCTCCAAGGGCACCCTGTCGCGTTCGTCGTTCCTCCGCCACGTGAACTCGCTCTCGGGCGAGCAGCGGCGCCGGCGGGTTCTCGCCGTCGACGACAACGACCAGAACCTACGCTTGATCTCCACCATGCTCGCCCACCGAGGCTACGACGTGCTCGAAGCGCGCGACGCGCTCTCCGCGGTGGCCATCGCGCGAAACGAGCGACCGGACGTCATCCTCATGGACGTGATGCTCCCCGACATGGATGGCCTCGCGGCCACGCGCGAGCTCAAACGCGACGTGCTCACCCACGGCATCCCGGTCATCGCCGTCACGGCGCAGGCGATGGCGGGCGACGCCGAGCGCGCGCTGTCCGCCGGGTGCACCGACTACCTCGCCAAGCCGATCGACTCCGTGCGCCTGATTGGCGCGGTGGAGCGCGCGCTCGCCTGAGCCCTCCGCGATTTCGCGCGGAAGAAGACGGTTGTCACGCAATCGCGGGCGTCCTTCGGCCCGGGCGTCCACGACGCCTTCCCACAGCACTCGGGCCGCACAGCGGCTCGGCTGAGTCACCCCGCGGGGTGAGGGCCGATTCGCGAGGTCTAACCGCGCGACCCAGGGCGCCCGTTCTACCGAATATGAATGCACTGACACTCCACGCCCTCGCAGTTGTCGCCTGCATCCAGGGTTGCGCTTTCCCGCCCGAGGGCGAGAGCACAGTCCAGCCTTCGGTCGAGCTCGCGGCGATCGAGAGCCTGCCAAGGAAGGAGCACGGCATCGCTCTCGAGACCCGCAGCGAGGCGCCGGGGACGCGCTGCCCGTTCGGCGGCCTTCGCGTGGACTACGGCATCGACGTCAACGACGACGGCGCGCTCCAGGTCGCCGAGATCGATGGCACGAGCTACACCTGCTCCACCAAGTGCGGCAGCTACACCTGCGGAGGGAGCTGCGGCGCCTGCAACGATGGGCTCAGCTGCGAGGCGGGTACGTGCACCAACCGGGATGACACGTCGAGCGACGCGTCCCGGTGAGCGTGAAGAGTGGATACCGAGTTGGCCCTCGGCGGCTTGGACGATTCGAGGGGTCATATTGCGCCCAGCCACATGGGGGAGTCCGCGGAGGACGCTTGGATCCGCCACGCACATCCAACGCCTACCGGCGGCCGGGCGGCGGCCGTATACAGCCTGGAATGGTCGCCGCCCTGATCGCGCCGTTCGAGACGGCCGCGCTCGACCTGCTCCCGGCGACGGTGTGCGCGGTCACGCCCGAGCTCCGCATCGCCTACGTGAACCCGGCCTGGCGAGCGTTCGGGCTGAGCAACGGGGTCGCGGCGCTCGAAGCCATCGACGTCGGCGTGGACGTCCTCGCCGTGACGCCCGAGGTGCTGCGTCCGTATTACGCGGAGCTGTTCGCGCGAGCGCGGCAGACGCGAACCCCGCTCGAGCACGACTACGAGTGTTCGAGCCCCGAGCTCCATCGCGTCTTCCGAATGCGCGTGCACCCCTGCTCGTCGGGCGCGCTGGTGATCGTCCACTCGCTGCTCCGGCAGGAGGCCCACCCACAGGCCCCGGCCTCCGCGCTCGCGGACGCATACCGCGACGATCGCAGGATCGTCGTGCAATGCAGCAACTGCCGCCGCGTCCGCCGCCCGGACGCCCACGACGCGGCCACCGCAGCGTGGGACTGGGTGCCCGCCTTCGTCGAGCACATCCCTCCGGGCACTTCCCACGGGATCTGCGCGGTGTGCGCGCAGTACTACTACTCGGACTTCCTTCCGACGCGATGAACACGCGGCTTGGTTCCGCCCCCCCCGCGCACTAGGCTTCCCCGTGGTTTTCCGTCGCCTCGCCTGGCTGCTCCTGGCACTCGGCTGCTCCCGCTCCCCCGACGCCACCGCGGACGCCGAGCCCCTCGACTCCGCAGTCGACAGCACGACGATCGACACCGCACCCGACCCAGACGCAACCGCAGACGCAACCGCGGACGCAGACGCAACCGCGGACGCAGACGCAGACGCAACCGCGGACGCAGACGCAACCGCAGACGCGGACGCAACCGCAGACGCAGACGCAACCGCAGACGCAGACGCAGACGCAGACGCAACCGCAGACACCGCCTTCCCGCCGTCCTCCTTCCCCCCTGTCTGCCCCCCCGGCACCGACGCCGGCTGCACCGCGACCCGCGTCCGCATCCTGGCCGGAAACCTCTCGAGCGGCCCCTCGCTCACCTACGACGGCCCGGGCATCCGCATCATGCAGGGCCTCCAGCCCGACATCGTGCTCATCCAAGAGTTCAAATACCCCGCGGGCCCGCGCGCGCTCGTCGACACTGCCTTCGGCACCGGCTTCTCCTACGCGATCGAGACCGAGCTCGGGACGATCCCCAACGGGATCATCAGCCGCTATCCGATCGTCGAATCCGGCGAGTGGGACGATCCCGACGTCTTCGATCGCGACTTCGTCTGGGCTCGCATCGACGTGCCCGGACCGACCGATCTCTACGCGGTGAGCGTGCACCTCCGCACCACGAGCGCGACGGCGCGCGACACCGAGGCCAAGCTCCTCGTCGACACCATCAAGGCCAAGATCCCCGCGGCGGCCTTCCTCGTGGTCGGCGGCGATCTCAACGCCTCCATCGAGACCGAGCTGGCGCTCTCGACGCTCTCGGCGGTGGTGGTCACCGCCGCGCCCTACGCCGTCGATCAGGCCGCCAACAACAAGACCAACGCGCCACGCAACCGACCCTACGACTGGGTGCTGCCCGGTCCCTCCCTCTTCGCCCGGATGATCCCGGTGCGCATCGGCGGAAGCGAGTTTGCGAGCGGGCTCGTCGTGGACACCCGCGTCTACACGCCCATCGCCGATCTCGCGCCAGCGCTGGCCACCGACTCGGCGGCGTTGAACATGCAGCACATGGCGGTCGTGCGCGACTTCGCGCTCGAATGACCGCGCTCGTTGGCGCCGAGCTTCGAGGCGATCGCCCCTTTCCGAGGCGGCGCCCCCGCTCTATCGAGAGCTGCCGATGATTCGCTGTCTGCTCGACGATCCCGCCTTCCGCATCGATCTCGAACTCGACGGCATCTGCCGCATCGCGCGCACGGCGAACGGCTTCTCCGACACCGGCGCCTGCGTGCGCGCGCACGAGCTCGTGGCCGACGTCGTGCGCGAGCTGCCGCCGCGCGGGGGCGCCGTGTTCGACGTGCGCCTCGCGCCGCCGCGCAACGATCCGGAGTTCGAGACGGTCGTGCTCAACCTCAACGCGCGCATGTTTCGCCCGTTCGCGAAGGTCGCGTTCCTCGTGCGCAGCGCGGCGGGCAAGCTCCACGTCCGCCGGCTCACCAGCAAGGTCGCGGCCGCGGTCGAGGTCTTTGAGGACGAGGCCGCTGCGCTCGCCTGGCTCCGCGCGCCCGGCTAGCTGTGGAGCTAGCCGCGCAGCGCTTCGGCGTGGTCGCGCCAGTCGCGCACGACGTCGCGGGGATGGGTGGGCACGCGATACGGCTGCTCGCGCACGCGCCTCAGGCTCGTGGCGCCGTCGCTGTGGACGAGCAGGTGCCGGAACGAGGTCGTCGCGTAGAACAGCCGGTAGTGGAAGAAGTTCTTCTGCACGATGACGTCTGCGTCGCGGGCCGCGAGGCCGAGCGCGGACCAGAAGCTCGGGTGAATGGGGAGCGGCGAGCGGTCGGTGACCACCACGTGGAATGAGCCCACGTCGAAGCGCAGCGTCCGGCCGAAGTCGGTCGTCGAGCGCGCAGCGAGCGTTCCCTCGAGCTCCACCGCCGGCGCGGCGTAGCCCGGCGTTCCGCGCAGCACCACGCGCCGGCGCGCGCCGATCGGCGTGTCCCACTCCTCGGCGACGAGCGCGGGATCGTGCACCGGGACGAACGCGCGGAGGCCGCGGTCGTCGCGCGCGAGCGACTCGACGATGCGGGTGTTTCCGCCGGGCGCGCCGGCGCCGACGATGTCGTCTCCGTCGACCAACGTGATCGGCCCGAGCCGCCGCCACGCCGACCCGCGGGCCTCGTCGAGCGCCTCGTCGACCGAGCGGCTGCGCGGCATCTCCACGTTGCGGACCGACCACACCCGATCGGCGAGGCGGTCTGCGACCTCCCAGGCCAGGCGCTCGTCGCCGTCGGTGGTGACGTGCACCGACCACCCGAGATCGGCGGCGGTCGTGTAGGGGTGCACCATGAAGATGTTGGCGGTCAGGACGCGCGGATCGCGCTCGAGCTCCTTGGCGAAGCGGAACACGCCGCGCATCGGAGCGACGAAGTCGATGGTGGTGCCGCCGCCGAGCACCATCGGCAACTTGCGCCACGCGTGCACCGGCGCCTGGCGACCGCGCAGCGCGCGGATCAGCCGCTGGCCGGCGCGAAACCCGGTGGGCGCCAGATCCCAGTGCGGGTTCGTGCGGTAGGCGACGAGGACGTCGACCGGATCGACCAACCCCGACGAGAGGTTCGCGTGGAGATCGCAGCTGACCGCGATCTTCGCCGACGGCCCGAGCGCCGCCCGCACGCGCCGCAGGATCGCCGCCTCGGGCGGCTCCTGCAGGCCGTCGACCTGCATCGAGCCATGCAGCGCGAGGTAGAGGCCGTCGAGCGGCCCCGCCGCGCGCAGGTTGCGCTCGAGCCCGTCGAGCAGCCACGCGAAGCACGAGGCGGAGAGCGGGCCGTTGGGGACCGCGAGCGACGACGAGAGCGCGACGGTGTCGACACCGCCCGCGAGCCGCGCCGCCTGCCGAAAGCCAGTGAGCTCGGCGTGCGGCATGAACGACTTCAACTCCACGCCGCGCAGCGTGGTCGCGCGCTCGAGCTCCTTGCCCTCGAGATGGTGCATCCGCTCGAAGTCCTCGCGCTCGGTGAGGAGCGGCGAGTGGGCGTTGGCCTCGTGGAAGATGCGGCCATAGCCGATGCGGAGCGGGCGGCCGCGAACGAAGTCGAGGAGGGCGCTCACAGGATCACGTCTCCGAGGGACATGTCGACGTGGATCTTCCGCGCGGCGCGCGCGTCGAACGCGCGACGCAGCCCGCGTTCGGCGGCGGCGCGCACCGCCGGATCGGCGTGCATCCCGATCACCGCGCGGTAGTCCCGCTCCGCCGCAGCGCGAGCCCCGGCCACGTCGCTCGCGCGCGCGCGCCACAGGTGGAACGACGCGACCCGCTCCTCGTCGGGGTGTCCGAGCGCGATCGCGCGATCGAAGAGCTGCGTGGCGCCGATGGCGTCGGTGTCCTTGAGCGCGAACATCCCCGCGACGGCCTGATACGCCGGCTGCTCCGGCGCGAGCGTGCAGGCCATCGCGAGCTCTCGGCGGGTGGCGGCGAGGTCCTCGTCGTCGACGTACGCGACGTAGGCCCGGCGCCACCGCTCGAAGGCGTCGCGCATCGCGGGATCGAACGCGTCTCCCGGCGTGAAGCGCTCGACGCCCTCGGCCACATCGCCGGTGCGGAGCGAGAACGGGACGAACAGCCCGTGGCTCGTGGGCGCCTCGCCGGTGCCGACCCACAGCGTCCCGTCCTCCGGTCGAAAGACGACCGATGCCACGGTGAGCGTCATCGCGATCGAGTCGCGGAGGCGACACCGCTCGTCGCCGATGTCGGCGAGGATGCCGGCCATGCCCGCGGCGTCGAGCTCGCCGTGGCGCTCGCGGAGGATTCGGTTGGCGTGCGCGTAGCGGCCCTGGTTGTGACGCCAGTAGGTCGGATACAGATCGCGCTCGTTCGCTCCGAGCTCCTCGTCGAGGTAGATGTTGGCGTAGCCGAACGTCTGCGCCGAGGTGGGCACCCGGCGCGCCACGTTTCGCCGCGGGTCCTCCTCCCAGCACAGCACCTCTTTGCGGTGACCGTCGGCGATGAGATAGGTCCAGCAGCCGATCGGCTTGTAGCGCGAGAGGATCGCGCGCGCCTCCTCGAGGGTGCGCGCCTCGCGCATCACGAGATCGCCGACGAGCGCGATCGGCGTGCCACCGAGCTCGGTGCGGTGGGTGAACATGTGCTGGTGCACGGTCAGCGTGAGGCCGGCCTCGTTCATCGCGGTGAAGCCGCCGAGCACCACCCCCGCGGCCGAGCACGAGACGTAGCGCTGTCCCTCGGCCGGCCGGTGGAACACCACCGCGGCGGTGCTCGGCCAGCAGCGCACGCCGTGGTAGTCGAGGTTGCGCGCGTGATAGAGCTTTCCGTCGCGCGTGGCGTCGCCCCACGCGATCGCGCTCGTGCACCCGAGGCCGAGCGCCAGGCGATGACGGGTGGCGGGCGAGATGCCCTTCACGTCGATGAAGCGCGCGGCGAGCCACATCAGCGTGTCGGGCATCGTCGCCGCCTCGAGCACCTCTTCGAACGGAAGCTCGGCGCCCGCGGCGAGCCCGCGCAGCGTGTCGAGCCCGAACTCGGGGATCTGCCGCGCGATGCGCCGACCGACCGTCTCTTGCAGTACGCGCCGCGCGAGCTTCCCGATCGCGCCCGGCGCGGTGCCGCGCATCAGCTTCTCGGCGAAGGTGCGGTAGTAGGGCATCGGGCCGCGGCGGATCTCGTCGCGCAGCAGCGCGCCGTGCTGCCGGCCCATGTCCTCGAAGGTGCCGGCGACGTTGAGGATGTTGAGCCCGTGGGCGCGGCGCAGCGTGGCCGGCCCGTGCGCGGTGACGCGAGGTTGTGCGTTCAACGAAACAGCAGTCATCGCAGCTCCTTCTTCACCCGAGCCATCGGCTCGCCGTTCGCCAGGGCTGCGGCCGCGAGGATCCGCGGCGTGGCCCAGGCGTGAAATGCAGTGACGAGCGCGCGCGCCTGTTCGGCGTCCTTCTCGCGGAAGCGCTCGAGCAACATCGTCAGCCCCTCGAGGTGCGGGCCCGACGTGGCGCGCGCGACCCCGAACACGTGCGGGAGATCGCGGGTGACCGCGCGGTTCCAGTGGGCGAGCATGAGCGCCACCGGGTTGTGGGTGGCTCGCGCGAGCAGCAGGCCGAGCTCGAAGCCGGCCTCCGTGTACGCGTCGGGGTCGCCGGTGAGGCCGCGCATCCGCTCCACGTGCTGCTCGAGGGCCGCGAGGTCTCCCTTCTTGCGGCGCTCGGCGACCCACCCGCAGATGAGCACGTCGAGCGCGGCGCGGATCTCGAGGAAGCTCGCGAGGAACTCCGCGTCGATCTTCCCGCTCTTGCGGGTGACCATCGCGCGGAGCACCTCGGGGCTGAGCGAGGCGAACGGGTCGAGCACCACCGTGCCGCGACGCCGCACCGGCTTCACGAGCTGGTGCACCTCGAGCAGCTTGATCGCCTCGCGGATGACGCTGCGGTTGACCTGATAGTGCACCGCGAGCTCGGCCTCGTTGGGGAGGATGGACGAGACCTCGAGCGTGCCCGACGCGATCTGCTCGAGCAGGTCGCGGGCGACCACGTCTGCCTTGCGGAGGACGGGCTGGTCTCGATTCCGGAGCGCCACGGCCGAGACATTAGATCGGATGTATTGGTTGTCAACCGATGAAACGAGTTCGCGAACCGGATGCGCCCCGCGCAGGGCGCGCGCCGGCGGCCGGTCATTTCACGAGGCAACGGCGCTCGTTCGCGCGCCGCCCGTGGGCGCCACGTCGTGGTACGGCCGATGCAAATCAGCGGACGCATGAGCGTGGCGCGCGGCACGGCTCAGGTCCCGGCCGAACCCTCGACCACTCGCGACGAGGTCCTCGATACGATCACCGACGGCTTCATCGCGCTCGATGCTGCGTGGCGCTACGTGTTCATCAACCGAGCGGCCGAGCGGTACCTCGGGCGGCCGCGAGAGCGCCTGCTCGGCCGCGTGGTGTGGGAGGTGTTCCCCGAGGCGGTCGGTACCGAGCTCGAGGCTCAGTATCGCCGCGCCGCGGGCGGGACGGAGCCGATCGAGTTCGAGAACGTCTCGCCCGTCACGGGTCGCTGGCTCAGCCAGCGTGTGTTCCCCGGGCCGAACGGGCTGGTCGTGTACTTCCGAGACGTCACGGAACGTCACCAAGCCGAGCACGCGCTCCGCGAGGCGGAGGCGCGTTGGCGCGCCGTGTTCGACAACGCCCACGAGGCGCTCATGCTCACCGCGCCGACCGGCGAGATCCTCGCCGTCAACCGCGCCGCCGAGCGCCTGTTCGGTCACTCCGCGGACGAGCTCTGTCGCCTCGGCCGCGGAGCGATCGTCGACGCGACCGATCCGCGACTGGGCCGGCTGCTCGGCGAACGCGCGCTCAACGGCAGGGCCTCCGGCGCGCTGCGGATGCGGCGCGCCGACGGCTCGACCTTCGAGGCCGAGGTCGCGTCAGGCGTCTTCCTCGACGCTCAGAACCGAGCACGAACGAGCATGTCGATCCGCGACCTCACCGAGCGGAAGCGCGACGAGAGCGCTCTTCAGCTCATCGCCGACGCCGGCCGGGCGCTCGTCTCGTCGCTCGAGGTGGACGAGACATTGGGAAACCTCACCGCGCTGCTCGTCCCCTCGTTCGCCGACGTCTGCGTGGTCGACGCGGTCGCACACGGGGAACGCGCCAAGCGAACGGTGGCCGGCGTGAACCAGCAGCTCGTCGAGCAGGCGTCGGCGTTCGGCGCACCGAGCAGCGCGCTCGTCGAGCCGGTCATGGAGCGCGTGCTGCGGAGCGGCACCGCGGAGCTCGTCACGCGCGTGACCGACGCCTGGATCCACGACGCCACGCTCTCGGCGGAGCAGGCGCGCGCGGTCCGCGCGCTCGGCGCCACGAGCGCCATCGTCGTCCCGATGATGTCGCGCGGGCAATCGCTCGGCGTCATCGCCCTCGCCCGCTGCCAGGGGCGCCCGGCGTTCGACGACGCCGATCTGCAGCTGGCGCGAAGCGTCTCCGACCGCGCCGCACTGGCCCTCGAGAACGCGAACCTCTTCGCCGACGCAGTGCGCGCGAATCAACTTCGCGAAGACGTCCTCTCGATCGTCTCCCACGATCTGCGCAACCCGCTCAACGCGGTCGCAATCGCCGCGCAGCTCATCGCGCGGGGCGATGACCCGAAGGACAACGTCGCGCTCATTCGCAACGCCGTGGCGCGCGCCAACCGGCTCATCGCCGATCTGCTGCTGGCGTCGCAGCTCGAGTCCGGCAAGGTCCCCCTCGAGCTGGAGCGACACGCTCCGCGTGAGCTGCTGCAGGCGTCGGCGGCGCTGCACGAGCCGCTCGCGCGCGCCAAGGATCTGACCCTCGAGGTCGCGGGCGCGCCCGAGCTGCCCGATATCCGCGTCGATCGTCACCGATTCGAACAGGCGCTCGGCAACCTCGTCGGCAACGCGATCAAATTCACGAAGCCGGGTGGGCGGATCACGCTGCGGGCGGAGCGCAGCGACGACGGCGTCGTGATCACGGTCGCGGACACCGGCGCCGGGATCGAAGCCGCGGATCTGCCGCACCTGTTCGATCGGTTCTGGCAGGGCGCGCACGCGAAGCGCGGCGGCGCCGGGCTCGGTCTCTCCATCGCGAGAGGCATGGTCGAGGCCCACGGCGGCAGGCTCTCGGTCGAGAGCACGCTCGGCGTGGGAACGACGTTCTCGATGTGGCTACCGAGCCTCACTCCCGGGGGGCGCCGAGACTAGAGCTGGATCTTCCCCTGCGTCATGCACGTCGTGCCGGCCGAGGGCGACACGACGCCGGTGAGCGTCGCGGCGCCGCTCGCGGTGTTGAGGCGGATGAAGCCCGAGCCTCCGCCGCCGTTGCCCGCGACGTCGGCGGCGCCGGTCGCGTTGCCGCCGGCGACGCTCGTGCCTCCGCTGCCCGCGCCACCTGCGCCCTCGGCGCCGGCGACGTCACCCTTCGCGGGTGTCGTCGTCGCGGTGCCCTTCTCGCCGTCGCCGCCGCCGTTGTTCGAGCCGCCGCCGCCGCCGTTGGCTGCGAGCGTGCCATCGATGGCGATGTCCTTCGACTCGAGGAGGATCGCGCCGCCGGAGCCGCCGCCGCCGCCCAGGTTCAGCGCGCTGTGGCCGCCACCGCCCGGCACGTACACGCGGCCCGCCGCGCCGACGTGGATCCTTCGACCAGCGACGAGCTGCACGGCTGCGCCGCCGGCACCGGGATACGGGCCACCGCCGCTCGACCCCCCGAGCAGCGGAACGAGCGAGGCGGTGCCGTACGTGACGCCGCCCTTCGCGATCGCGGAGCCGGCGTCTCCGCCCTTGCCGCAGAAGCCGGCGCCCCCACCGCGCTTGCCGGGCGCGCCGTCGTACTTGCCGCCGCCAGCACCGGGACCATCGGCGTCGACGCCGTTGCCCTGCTCGGCGCCGCCAGCACGACCGGCGTCGCCATTGAGCTGACCGAGGATCTCGATCGAATCGAGCGCGACGAGGATGATCGGTCGCGTGCCCGACAGCGTGACGCTCTGGCCCGCCTCGATCTTGAAGCTGCGCGCCACGAACACGGTGTAGCGGTTCTTGCCGTCGACGTGCTCGAAGCTGCGGAACTTGGTGCCGAGGCCGTCGCACAGCGTCGTCATCGAGTCGCTGAGGCTCAGCGTGTTGCCGCACAGGTTGTCGTTCCACACGACATCGCCGAGGCCGGTGAAGTCGAGCTTGCTCTCGGGGACGTTGCTCGGTTGGAAGCCGAGCGGGCCGCGCGCGGCGTCGACCGCTGCTTCGGTGGCCGTGTCGGCGGTGCCGGTGTCACTCGGCGTGGAGCCGCCCTCGCCCTCACCACAACCAACGATCGCGAGGCACACAGCGGCGAGAGCGAAGCTTCGATTCATGGAGGTTCGTCCCTCCGCGAGAGACAACCGTTACAACGCGAGCGGAGCGCGGCGGGTCTTAACGTCGCGCGCGCGGCTCGGTTTCGCAGCCAAAAACTGCTGATCCAACCTTCGACGCGCCTCGTACCGAGCGGGCATGCGCACCTCGATCCTTGCTTGCCTCCTCGCGTCCTCACTGGGTTGTTCGAGCGCAGAGTTCGCGCTCGGAGCCGATCCCGAAACCGGCGACGACGTGCCCGCGGAGAGCGATCCTCGGCCCGCGGAGGGCGACACGAGCGGCGACGAAGCCAGTGTCGACAGCGGAGTGCTCACCGATTCCGCGACGGACACCGGCGCCGTCGACAGCGGCGCCGCGATGGCGGACAGCACCACGATCCTCGACACGGCAACGGCGACGGTCGACACCGCGATCGTGGACACCGCGATGGTCGACACCAGCGCTGCGATGATCGACACCGGCACCGTGATGATCGACACCGGCACCGTGATGATCGACACCGGCACCGTGATGGTCGACACCGGCACCGTGATGGTCGACACGGGCACGGTCGTGGTCGACACGGCTCCCGCCTGCACGGTGGCCTCGTGCCCCTCGCCGAAGAACCCTTGCTACCAGAGCGCGTGCATCGAGGGCGCGTGCGGGATCGCGCCCAAGCCCAAGGGCGCCTTCTGCAACGGCTTCCTCGATCAGTGCGACGGCTTCGGCAATTGCATCGACTGCACCGACAACGGCGGCTGCGGGGAGTGCTGCATCTGCAGCGCAAACAAGTGCATCCCCGCCTGAACGAGACCCAATGCCGTTCGGATAAGAGGACCGGTCGCCAGATGGGATGAAGCGGCCGCAAGCCGCCGACGTCCCGCCTGGCAGGCCTGCTGACTAGACGCAAGCGGCTGGCTGCCTGAGCAACGTG
>JALHOE010000081.1 GCA_022843175.1 Deltaproteobacteria bacterium | reverse complement strand
GTGGGGGGCGGCGGGGAATTGTGGCCGCTGAGTCGTAGGCGCTCGCTGACGCGCGCGCCTGCCAGCCCCCAACAGGCGCGCGTCAAACAGGCGCGCGCGTCAGCGAGCGCCTAAACCCGCCGAACGAGGTCAGTAGCTGCAATAATTGATACCGCTCGGCTTGAAGCAGTCCGCGCCGCCGGCGCAGCAGTTGGCGGTGGTGCACTGGCAGTTGCACACCATCTGGCCGCTCGGCGCCCAGCACGTGGCGCCGGAGCCGAAGCCCCACGACTGACACTGCGCGTTCGAGCTGCAGGTGCACGAGTAGTTGCCGCCGCCGACGCCGACGCAGCTCGAGCCGCTGCCGCAGTTGATGCCGCACGAGCTGCAGTGCGCGTTCGCGTTCCGGGCGACGCACCCGGCGCCGCTGCAGCAGTATTTGCCCGTGCCGCAGCCGGTGCCGTTGGCCACGGTGCGCGTGCAGCTACCGGTCTCCGTGGTGGCGCTCGACGCGCACGCGCCGGCCGCGCACTTGAACGTTGTGATGGTGCGGCTACGTGAGCCGGTGGTGTCGCACGCGGTGGCGAAGCCGCCGCAGCCGCTCCATGCGCCGGTGGTGGTGGAGCCGCACGTGACGCCGGTGGTGCTCCGACTGCAGGCTTGATTCTCGGTGGTGACGACGTTGGTGCACGTGTTCGACATGCACTTCGGCGTGGTGACGGTGCGCGACTGGGTGCCGCTCTCGTCGCAGGTGGAGGCGAAGCCGCCGCACGCGCTCCACGCCGTGGTGGTGACCGGCCCGCAGTCGGCGTCGATCAAACAGCCGACGCAGCGGTCGATCACCTCGTCGCACGCCTTGCCGCACGGGTTGCCCGCGTGCAGCTGGCACGTGCCGTCCTTGCAGGTGTCGCCGCCGTTGCAGAAGGTGCCGTCGTCGCACGGCTCGGTGTTGTTGACGCTCTTGCAGCCCGTCGTCGGATCGCAGGTGTCGGTCGTGCACGGGTTCTTGTCGTCGCAGGTCTTGGGCATGCCGGGCGTGCAGACGCCGTCGACGCAGGTGTCGTTCTCGGTGCACGGGTTGCCCGAGCTGCAGGCCCCGCCCGAGCTCTTGGTCGACGTGCAGCCCGTCTTCGGATCGCAGGCGTCGGTGGTGCACGGGTTGCTGTCGTCGCAGCTCTTGGCGGTGCCCCCGTTGCACGCGAGCGCGCCGCACGTCTCGCCCTCGGTGCACTTGTCGCCGTCTTCGCAGGCCTTGCCCTCGCAGTCCGGGTCGAGGCAGTCCGGCTTGCCGTCGCAGTCGTCGTCGATGCCGTCGTCGCACTTGAGCTCGGTGCTCGACGTCGCGGTGCACGCCGGTCCGTCCGGCGGCTGACACCCGCGCGCCACGTCGCACGTCTGGCCCGCTTTGCACTTGCCGTCGTTGGGGAGGAACAGACACGTGCCGGCGGCGCAGTGCGCGTCGACGCAGGTTGCATCGGTGTGACAGTCGTCGTTCTTGCTGCACTCCGGCGGCGCGCAGAACTTGGTGGTGACCACGGTGCACTCCGGGCGCACGCACTTGCCGCGGTCGCAGGTGGACGCGGCCGTGTCTCCGCCCGGTTCGGGACACACGATGCCCTCGCAGTTGCGGGTGATGACCATCGTCAGGGCGTAGTCGCCGTCGATGCTCAGCCGCGCGAGGCGCTCGACGAGGGGCTCGCCCGTGGGCGACAGCACCCTCACCCGCACCGAGACCTGCCCCTTGGGAACGTCGCCGAAGTCGGCGATCCGCGCCCCCTCGACGAACTGCTTCTCGGCTGCCGAGATCGGGTGCTCGGCGTTGAGTGCGCCGGAGCCGTCGGGCACGACCTCGGTGACGACGCTGCCGATTTCACGGCCCGGCACGTAGTCGGTGCGGAGGTCGACGCTCAGCGATACGCCGGAGCTCTTGCATGAGGCGATCGCCCCGAACACCGACAAACCGGCAAAAAGAAAGCGCGACCAACGAGTCATTCCGCGCCCTCAGCCTAGCCCCGTTTCATTGACCGCGCGAAGCTGCCGCCGCAAAGTTCCGCAGGCACGGCATGGACCCGCTCCCGCGATTCGGCCGCTACGAGGCCCTCTTCAAGATCGCCGCGGGCGGCATGGCCGAGGTGTTCGCGGCGCGCATTCGCGGCGAAGCGGGCTTCGAGAAGCTCGTCGCGGTGAAGCGCATGTTGCCTCACCTCGCGGAAGACGCGCAGTTCGTCGACATGTTCCTCGACGAGGCCCGCGTCGCGGTCCACGTGTCGAGCCCGCACGTCGTGCAGACGCTCGACCTCGGCCGCGCCGAGGACGGCGCGCTGTACATCGTCATGGAGCTGGTGGTCGGCTCCGCGCTGTCCACGCTGGTGCGCGACGTCCGTCGCAACAACGGTCGCGTCCCGATTCCGATCGCGGTCGAGCTCATCGCGCAGGCCGCGCAGGGCCTCGACGACGCGCACGAGGCGCGCACCCCCACCGGCGTGCACCTCGGCATCGTTCATCGCGACGTCTCGCCGCACAACATCCTCGTCGGCGCCGACGGCCGCGCGCGCGTGACCGACTTCGGCATCGCGCGCGCGATGATGCGCCGCACCGCGACCGCGGTCGGCGAGCTCAAGGGGAAGTTCGCCTACTTCTCGCCCGAGCAAGCCGAGGGCAAGCCGCTCGACCGCCGCGCGGACATCTTCGCGCTCGGCATCGTCGCGTGGGAGGCGATCATGGGTCGGCGCCTGTTCGCGGGCGACGACTCGATGGAGATCCTCAGCAGGGTCAAATCGCAGCCGATCCCGCCGCTCCACACCATCGACGAAGAGGTACCCCACGCGGTGTCGGCGGCGATCGCGCGCGCGCTCGAGCGTCGCGTCGACGATCGCTACGCCACCGCCGCCGAGATGGCGCACGCGCTCCGCGAGGCCAACCGCCCGGCGCCGAGCGCCCGCGACATCAGCCGCTGGGTCAACGACGCGGGCGGCGAGACGCTGAGCCGCGTCCGTGGCCTGATGGACCGAGCGCTCGGCGGCGACGACAACGCGATCACCCTCGCGCGCGCGCCCACCCCGCAGGTCGCTCCTCCGCCGCAGCCGCGCGAGCTCGTCACGAGCAATATCACCGTGCTCCCCGAGCAGACCGGCACGGTCAACGCCACGATGACGACGACGTCGGAGGTCGAGCTCCGTCGTCGAAGCCGCGCGCCGCTCGTCCTCGGCGCGGTGCTCCTCGCGGGCCTCGGCGGTGGAATCTATTACGCGACGCGCACGCCTGCCCCGGCGCCCGCGACGACGAGCGAGCCCGCACCCCTCGTCGTCCCGAGCGCGAGCCAGAGCGCCACGGCCGTCGTCGACGCGGCACCCCCCGTCGTCGAGACGGCGCACCCGAACGGCAAGACGCCGTCGAAGCTCAAGGTGAAGCACCCGCCCGCGCCCACGGCGACGGCGAAGGTTGTCGAGCCGGTGGTCACCGCACCCCCACCCGCGACGACCACCGCAGCGCCCCCGAAGCAGCCGACCGGCCCTATTCTCGGAGACGAGGCCTTCGACAAGAAATGATCCGCCGCGCGGTCGTCCTGCTGTTCGTGTGCACGCTCTCGGTGACCGCCGCCGCCGAACCACACACCTGGAAGGCGCCGATCGCCGAGCCCTCATCGGCGGCCGTGCAAGAGGCCAAGGCGCTCTACATCGCCGGCAACCGCGCCGTCGAGCAGGGCCGCTGGTCGGACGCGCTCACCAACTTCGAGAAGTCCTACGCGCTCTCCGGCGTGCCGGCCGCGCTCTACAACGTCGCCACCACGCTCCGCGCGATCGGGCGTCACGTCGAGTCGCGCGACGCGTTCACCCAGCTGCTCGCCAAGCACCCCGGGCTCGATCCGGACATCAGAGCGCAGGCCCAGAAGCTCCTCGCCGAGGAGAAGGGCAAGGTCGCGACGGCATCGCTCGACGGCGTCCCGAGCAAGGCGCGCATCTACGTCGACGGCCACGAGGTCGCCGACGACGGCGCGCGACCGCTGCTCCTCGAGGTCGATCCGGGCAAGCACTCGATCCGCGTCGAGGACCCCAAGTCGAAGCCCTTCACGTGGGACGGCACGTTCGCCGACGGCGAGAAGAAGACCGTCGGCGTGAAGCTCGCACCGGCCGATGTGCCGAAGCCCGCGGCGCCCGAGCAGTCGGGCGGCGTGCTCTCGTCGCCGTGGTTCTGGGGCGCGATCGGCGTCGTCGTCATCGGCGGCGCGGCGGGCGCCTACTTCTACGATCGCAGCAAGCAGCTCGGGCCCGAGTCGGGCGTGACGGTGAAGCTGTGAGGTGGGTCGTCGCGCTTGCTGCGCTCGCGTCGCTCAGCTGCGCGCGCAATGCGTTCCTCGAGCTCGAGATCGAGCTCCCGAAGAACGAGTGGAAGGCCGCGATCGGCGACCGCTTCGCCGTCCTCCGCGTCGCCACCATCGACACGCCCTTCGAGCAGGAATGGCAGGGCGACAACCCGATCCCCGCGGTGAAGGTGCTCGAGACCGGACCGACGACGATCCGGGTGAGCGTCGAGGCCGACAGCGACTCCGAGACGAAGCCGGTGCGCCTCAAGGCCCGGTTCTGCAGGAACGCGACGTGCACCGAGTTCCAGGACGACGTGGGCGCACCCGAGGTGTGGCTCGAGCTCGAGCGCGCGTTCTACATCGGCCAGCGCACCAAGTATCAGTGGAAGATCGCCTGCATCCCCAACGTGCCGAGCCACACCCCGGCCACGCCGGCGTGCGACGTGCCGCACAAGGCGAAGACGGCGATCGGCCGCTGCCTCGTCGGTGGCTGCCGCTCCGGGCAGACCACCAACTACTGCGCCGGCGGCAAGCACTTCTGCGAGGAGTAGCGCGCTACTTCCAGACGCAGGCCTCGGGCGCCTTCCAGTCCGTCACCGCGGCGCACACGTGCCCCGTCGGGTTGGTGACGGTGGGGAGGTCGCTCGCGTTGGTGCCGAAGAAGCGACCGACCATGTTCACCAGGTACATACCCGTGTCGAACTTCTTGCACGGGTCCGGCGGGTCGAAGCCGTGGATGCCCTCGGGGACGATGAACGCGAGCACCATGCCGCCGAGCACGCCGTTTGGCGTCCAGCCGCCCATCTCGGCCTGCAGACGCGGCGCCCAGATCGCGGCCTCGCCGCCGGCGGTGGCCGGCTTGGCCAGACGGATGAGACGAAGCGGCTTGGCGGGGACCTGCGGCTTGGTGGGCATCGCGCCATCGGAGAGGTTGTCCGGATCGAACAGCGCCTCCTGGCACACGCGCGGATCGTACACGTCGCTCTTCGGGCAGCCGTCAATCGTGGTGATGACGTTCTGCTTGCAGTCGTTGGGAGCGGGGTGGCGCTTGAGCCAGCGGATTCCCTCGATGACGTGGTTGTCGAGGAGCACGCGGTTGGGCGTGGCGCCGAACAGCTCGACGAGCTTGTCGGGCGCGACGTAGTCCGGGTAGTCCTTGGCGGCGACGTTGTCGGCCCGAAGGAACGGGATCGCGCCGTGGATGCGCGCGGCCGCGATGCCCGTGTTCACCGGCACGTTCATGTCGCCGATGGTGTTGATCGTGTAGATGCCAGCGGGCGCGACCGGCTTGCCGTTCTCGTCGACGCGCGGCCGCGTGTAGTAGTACGGCGCGAACGTCACCGGGTCGGCCGGGTCGAGCGCGATCTGCGCGAGCTGCATGAACCGGCGGAAGTCCGGCGTCTGCCGCTTGAGACCGAAGCCCTCGCTGATCGCGACGAGGCGCGAGCCGATCGGGTACTCCTGGGTCTGAAACGGCACGCACTTGTCGCCGGCCGCCTTCTGGCAGTCGACGCCGATGCCGGCCCATTTGTCGACCGTCTTTACGAGCTGCGCGCCGGGGAGCAGCTCGCACGACTTGCCGTACTGCTTCACCGCTTGCTTGCGCCCCTGCGGCGGCTTGTAGGCGGTGATCGTGATCTGGTCGCCGACCGTGGCGGGGATCGCCACCCGGAACTCGGGCTTACCGGAGTCGGACACCGGGGTGCCGGCGACGGTGCGGCCGACGCCGATCTGCGCGCAGCGGACCTCGCCGTTGGTGAGGTTGCCGACGATGACGTCGTTGCCGTCGGCGAAGTCGTCGCGCGAGACGCAGGCGATCTCGAACTCCTTGTCGTCGTTGAGGTCGACGGCGACCCAGCGGATCGACATCTGGCCGGCGTCGCACGCGGTGCGCGTCTGCTCGTTCTTCGGGGCGATGATGTTCTGACCGGTCATCGGATCGGTCTTGCACTTGCCCTCGGCGTTCTTCGCGCAGTCGAAGCGGCTCTCGGCCGGGACGCTGACGATGAGCGGGCCCATGACGCGGAGGTCGACCGCCTCGACGACGCCGCCCTGGAACGAGCGGACGCCGACGTCGGTGAGCGCGCCGCCGCCGGCCATCGGCGCCGTGGCGGTGATGTAGGGATCGACGGCGCCGGCGAGCGACGAGAGGATGCCGCCGAGCGAGCCACCCCACGCGTAGTACTTGCCGTTCGGTCCGCCGATGTCGATCGTGCCGTCGCCGTCGAAGTCGCCGGCGAGCTGCGGCGTGCCGCCGCCGAAGTCGTACGTGGTCTTGCCGTCGAACATGCGCATCACGCGCGTGACCATCACCTCTTCGAGCGCCGCCTGGCGGACGACGTCACGGGTGTGGAAGAGGTACGCCGTCCAGTAGTCGCGGCCGGACTCGTTCTTGAACTCGCCGTCGCCGTTGAGATCGCGGACGCGATCGAGGCCGGGGACGTCGTCCTTGAGGTTGCCGAACGCCTCGCTGAACGGGTGCAGGCACGCGCCGCCGAAGAACGCGGTGGCGAGCGACTTGAGGCCCTTGTCGAGCTCGACCCCGTGTCCGGGCGCGTTGAGCGCGAGGGTGGCGACGCCGTGGCGCGCGAGCTCCGCGGCGAACCCGAGCCCCTCGGCCATCGCGCCGGTGTAGCCATGACCGTAGAACGCGACCGGGAACGGCGGCTTGAACTTCTCGGTGGTCTTCGGGACGATCAGGAAGAACGACACCTTGGTGCGCGAGTGCGGGATCTCGCCCGTCTCGTGGTTCATCTTGATCGTGGCCTCGGGCGACACGTCGTCGATGTCGCCGAGGAGCCAGGGCACCTCGACCGTGCCCGCGGCGAGGTAGGCGACGTTGTCGTAGCCCTGCACGAGGCGGTTGGCCGCGGGGCCGTCGAGACCGAACACCTGCGAGGCGAGGTCCTTGAGCGTGCTCTTGAGCGCGGGGGTGAGCTTCGCGACGTTGCGGGTCTTTCCGCCCTGTTCGCTGCACGCCTCGGTCTTCGACTCCCAGCCGGCCGGATCGGAGTCCGCCGAGCCGACCATGCCGACCGCCTTGATCAGCTTCATCTCCGGCTTGAAGTCGTTGCCGATCCAGCCGAACTTGCCCTTGCCGTACGCGCCGTCGCGGAGCGCGAACATGTCGCTCACCGTCGGCTGCGTCGTGAAGGTGAACGCGAACTGCACGTGATCGAGGACGTTGCCCTGGAAGCCGTAGTACTCGGGCTTCTTGCTCATCCACTCCGCGGCGCGCGCCACCGCGGCGCGCTGCGCCGGATGGTGGATGTACTCGAACGGCGACTCGACGGCCTTCATCTGGCCGTTCTGGTCCTTCTCGAGACCGTGCAGGCGGTCGGTGACGATGACCGCGTACTCGGTCATCTCGTCGAGCGGGAGCATCGGGCGCACGATGAACGCGCGGGTCTCGGCGTCGTAGAAGGTGTACAGCCCGTCGACGCCGTTCTGCGGACGCGCACGTCCGGGGAAGTTGGGGTGGTCGAGCACGCCGTCGAAGTCGGTGTCCTCGCCGTCGTCGAGGATGCCGTTGCCGTTCTTGTCCTCCTCGACGGTCTCGAAGAGGAGGTTGGCCTCGCCCTTGCGCGGGTCGTTGGGCCAGTAGCGCTGGAGCTCGCGCAGCGTGAGCGGGTAGTTCCCGCCGCCGACGTCGAGCGGGATGGGGACGCCGGTCTTGAGGTTGACGACGTAGATGACGTCGTCGTCGAACTTGAAGTCGTCTGCGGCGTGGCGCGCCTTGATGTCCTCGGCGTCGAGCGGCTTGGTGAACGGGATCGAGATCGGGCTGAACGTGCCCCAGCCCTCGAGCCGCGAGAACTGGTTGCGCGCGTTCCGCTCGATCGTCGTCGGCGCGACGAGGCTCGCGTTGATGCGACGGCCGGTGCGCGACGTGGGGTCGGGCCAGGTCGCGATGTCGTTGGGGAGCGGGATCTCGGGCAGCGGTCGGTGTCCGAGGTCGAACACCACCCGCGGGCCGCCCGTGCGGGTCGCCTTCTTCACGCCACCGGGCGCCTCGTCGACTGCGCAGCCGGGCGCCACCGCGACCGACACGAGCACGCTCCCGATCACCGCCGCGCGAATCCAAGCGCTGAACGACATAACTGCCTCCGAAGAAAACTAGAATTGCACGCCGAAGCGGCCCTGCACGATCGATTGCGTCTTGGCGCGATTTCCCTTGGCGTCGTCGAACGCGCGACCGGGGAAGAACACGCCGGCCTGCGCGCCGATCTGGAGCGTGATCGCGCCGGGGATGCGGTAGCGCCACTCGAAGCCGCCATCGAGTTCGAGGCCGAGATCGCGGTTCTTCGGCGAGCCGCCGGTGTAGCTCTGATCGCCGCCGGTGGCAGACACGGTGGTGCGATAGGGATCGACGACGTCGCTCGACGACACCGCGACGAGCGCGCCCGCCTTGAGGTCGACGCTGGCGACCGGCCGGAACACGACGACCGGGTTGAGGTAGGTCGCGCCGAACACGCCGCCGTTGGAGGTGAGGAAGCGCGAGCCGGCGAGCGGACGCGCGGTGAGCGCCGGATCCTGCGCGTTCGTCGCGCCGCGCGCGGTGTGGAAGTGCAGCGCGTAGGGGAACATCAGGAGCCCGACCTGATGGTTCGGATCGAACGTGAAGCGCTTGACCACGCCGTCGTACGGGTTGGCGTCGCCGCTCGCGTAGCCGCCCTCGAGCTGCGCGACGAGCTGCCCGTAGGTCTCGGGCGCGCCGTCCTTCGGTGCGTACTTGCCGCGCTTGACCACGCCGACGAGCGCCGCGGCGCCCCAGGTGCGGACGTCCTGCTCGTTGTACTCGACGCTCGAGCGGATCGCGTCGGTCTTGCCGCGGACGTGCGCGACCTCGAACGCGCCGTACGCGAAGACGTCCTCGGCGACCTTGACGGCGTGCTTGCCGGCGACGTCGGCGACCCACACGTAGAGCTTGCGACGGCCGTCGTCGCCGATCTGTTGTCTCACGTTGTGCCAGCGGCGCACGCCGAAGAAGCCGAGCTGGCTCTGGCCCTTCTCGTAGTACGCCGAGAGCACCGCCTGATAGGTGCGGTCCCCGAGCGCCCACTTGGAGGTGGCGTCCGACAGCACCGCGTCGCCGGCGATGGCGACGACGAACGGCGACTCCTTGCCGCCGGGGCGCGTGGCGAACGCGATGCGCTCGACGATCGAGCCCATGCGGTAGTCGCCGAAGATGAGCGGGCGGTCGCCGTTGTTCGCGAGGATGCCCATGCCCCAGTTGTTGCCCACCTGGCCGACGCGGAGCAGGCCGATCGGGGTCGTCCAGTCGAGGTACGCGTAGCGAAGGCGCATCAGCGCGGGCACGTGCTCGTCGCGCGCGAAGTCGCCCGCGGCCGACACCCCCTGCGCGAGATCGCCGACGATCCACCGCGGGAGGAAGTCGGCCTGGAGGACGATCTTCACCTTGTCGGAGACGAGCAGCTGACCGCCGACGCGCAGCCACGCGAGGCCGTAGTTGCGCTGGCCGATGAACTCCTTGGTGCGATCGCCGATGGGCGGGCTGACCTTGAGATCGCTGAGGTTCTCGTAGCGAAGCTGCAGCTCGCCGTGCGCGTCGAAGCGGAGCGTGCCCGCCTTGGGCGCGACGAACGGGACGCGCCCGTCGTCGAGGATGAGGCGGCCGAAGTCCTCGGGAACCGGATCGGCTGGCTTCTCCTGCGCCGACGCCGACACGTCGGGTGTGGGCGCGGGCGTCGCCGCGGGGGGCGGCGCGCTGGGCTCCGCGGCCGTCATCGGCGGGGGAACCGGCGGAGGAGGAGGGAGCGACGACGGCTCGGTGGACGCGGAGGGCGCAGCGGGGGGCGACGCGGAGGGCGCGGCAGAAGTCGATGCGGAGGCCTCTGCGGCCGGAGCGGCCGTGCCCTGCGCCGACGACCGGGCGCTCAACAACGCCACGATCAAGGGTGCGGACACACCGATCGCGATCCGAAGCGAGGGAGAACGAGCCATCACGGCAGTCCCTTTCGAACGCCGCTCACGCCGGGGTGAGCGAGCGCGAGAGTTTTATCGGAGCCGTGCTCGCTTTTGCAGAGAATGTTTGGTCGTGAACGAGGTTTTTTTGCGACGCCACGCGTCAGCCTCAGTCCGGGGGGATCTTCACAGCTGGTGGTTTCGACGCGCGACGTAGTCGGCCAGCGCGTAGGTCGCGAGCGCGCCGGTGGGACCGAACTGGACGCCGAAGCCGTCGTCCCTGATCCAGCGCACCACGCCCTCGAGGACCGCGGGAGGCTTGCCGCGTTCGACGAGCGCCGGGAGCTTGAGGGTGACCACGACCGCCGCGTTGTGCGCGAGCTTGCGATCGCTGAGCAGGTAGACGCCGCCGACGGAGAGGTCGCGGGCACGGGCCTCGAACGTGTCGTTGCCGTGTTGGACCGACACGGTGTCGTCGAAGAATGCGCGCTCGAACTGTCGCTTCTCGGTCATGGCGAAACCGAGCATACTCCCGCCGTGGGGTTCGTTGTCACGACGGGGCTGCGACGCGAGCTGCGCACGCTGCTCCCCGGAGCAGCCGTCGGCGTGCTCCTCGGGATTTGCAGCGCGATCATCGTGCTCGACCACCCCGTCGAGCCGCTCGACGCGCCGCTGCCGCAGCTCGATCCGGCGCCGCTCGCGAAGATCGCCGAGAGCGATCGGGCCACGAGGATGCGCATTGACAAACAGCCGCTGCCCGCGGTGGTCCGCGCCGTCGGCTCGGCGTACCTCGATTGGAACGCCGCAGCGTCGAGCGGCCTCGATCCAAAGAATCCGAAGCGCGAAGCGCTCGCTCACGAGATCCGCACCGCGCTCGGCCTCGCGCGCAACACGCTCGGCAGCGAGAAGGCGCTCGAGGCGCCGATGCGCGAGCTCCGCGCCTATCACGCCGACCTCTTCATCGACGAGCTCCACCGGCGGGTCCGCACCCGAACGGTGAGCGACGAGCTCAGGCGACTCGGCGGCGGCCTGCTCGACGTGCTCACCCGCAACGGATGGCTCGGCGCCGACGGCAGCCTCGAGGCGCCCGAGGCGATCCTCCGCGCGCGCTACAAGCTGCACTGGACGGGCATCGTCTACGCCCTCGAGGACTGCGAGCACGCTCCAGCGCCGAGCTGCTACGCGCTCACGTCGCTGCCGCTCGAGGTCGCCGAGCTGCGCGCGCTCCTCACATACCTCGTCGTGCACCCGGTCGTCCGCGAAGAAGACGCGCTGCAAGCGGGCACCGCCGAGCGCGCGATCGATCGCCGGCGGCTCCTCTACCTCGAGCGCCTCGACGCGATAGACCGCTTCGCCGACCCATCGGGGCGCACGCGGCCCTATCTCGGCGACTACCCGATGCAGCTCGGGCGCGGCGCGCTCCTCTACCGACTCGGTCGCTACGACCTCGCCGCCGAGAACCTCGGCGCCTACGCGGCGACGCACCTGCACGACGCCCGCGCCCGCAACTGGCACCTCGGCGCCCTCGCCCGCCTACGCGGCGACTAGCAGAGCCGCGCGCGTCAGCGAGCGGGTTGCCCAATAGCCGCGCGCGTCAGCGAGCGGGTTGCCCAATAGCCGCGCGCGTCAGCGAGCGGCTACTCGACGATTACGCCGAGAACGAGCTCCCGCAGCCGCAGGTGCCCTTCACGTTCGGGTTGTTGAACTTGAACCCGGAACCGTGGAGCCCCTCGACGTAATCAATCTCGGTCTCGTCGAGGTACTGGTAGCTCAGCGGGTCGATGTAGAGCTTCACGCCCTGCGACTCGAACAGCTCGTCCATGTCGGTCGGCTGGTCCTCGAAGTAGAGGTCGTAGGTGAAGCCCGAGCAGCCACCGCCGACGACGCGCAGGCGGAGCCCCTGGCCCTTCAGCCCCTCGGCGTCGGCGATCTCGTGAACCTTGGAAGCGGCCTTGTCCGTCATCGAAATCATGGCGACACATACCCTAACGCAAGGGAGAGGGTTCGACCAGGGGTCGAGAGCCTTGCAGAAGCAGGGATGCCGCCCCACCGGGCCCTGGTTTCAAGGGCTGCCGTGAGCTGAGCGGGCGCTGCTGCGGATCGACGGCTCCCCTGCTATAGCGGCCACCCGGACCCCAGTGTCCGAACACACCCGGGCGCCCCCCTCCAATCGTCGGCGCCCCCTTAATCGTCGGGAGTCCTCAGAGATGGGCCAGAGCCTTACGCACAAGATCCTCGCCGCGCACCTCGTTTCCGGTGAGCTCACGCCCGGCACCGAGATCTCGATCCGCGTCGACCAGACGCTGACCCAGGACGCCACGGGGACGATGGCCTACCTCCAGTTCGAGGCGATGAGCGTCCCCCGCGTGCGGACGAAGTGCTCGGTCAGCTACGTCGACCACAACATGCTGCAGGACGGCTTCGAGAACGCCGACGACCACCGCTACCTGCAGTCGGTCGCCGCGAAGATCGGCGTCTGGTTCTCGCGTCCGGGCAACGGCATCTGCCACCAGGTCCACCGCGAGCGTTTCAGCGTTCCGGGAGACACGCTGCTCGGCTCCGACTCGCACACCCCCACCTGCGGCGCGATCGGCATGATCGCGATCGGCGTCGGCGGGCTCGACGTGGCGATGGGCATGGCCGGCCAGCCCTTCACGCTCCCCTGCCCCAAGGTCGTCGGCGTGAAGCTCACCGGCAAGCTGCAGCCGTGGGTCGGCGGCAAGGACGTCATCCTCGAGATGCTCCGCCGCCTCACCGTGAAGGGCGGCGTCGGCCGCATCTTCGAGTACTACGGCCCCGGCGTCGAATCGATGCCGATGACCCATCGCTTCACGATCACCAACATGGGCGCCGAGCTCGGAGCCACCACCTCGGTGTTCCCGAGCGACAACGAGACCAAGAAGTACCTCGAGGCGCAGGGCCGCGGCGACGCGTTCAAGGCCATGGGCCCCGACCCCGACGCGACGTTCGACGAGAACGTCGAGATCGACCTCGACAAGCTCGAGCCGCTCGTCGCGGCGCCGCACTCGCCGGACAACGTGAAGACGGTCCGCGAGGTCGCCGGCAAGAAGGCGGCGCAGTCTTCGATCGGCTCCTGCACCAACAGCTCGTACGAGGACCTCACCGGCGCCGCCCACATGCTCAAGGGCCGCCAGGTGCACCCCGGCCTCTCCTTCACGGTCACGCCGGGCAGCAAGCAGGTCTTCGAGATGATCGCCCGCGAGGAGACGCTCTACGACCTCATCGCGTCGGGCGCGCGCATCCTCGAGGCGTCGTGCGGTCCGTGCATCGGCAACGGCCAGTCGCCGCCGTCGGGCTCGGTGTCGGTCCGCTCCTTCAACCGCAACTTCGAGGGCCGCTCGGGCACCAAGGACGCGCAGGTCTACCTCGCGTCGGTCGAGACGTGCGTCGCCACCGCGCTCAAGGGCGAGATCACCGACCCGCGCGACCTCGGCATCCCCTTCCAGCGCATCGACGCGCCCTCGAAGTACCTGGTCAACGACACGCTGCTCGTCCCGCCGGCCGCCGAGGCCGAGGCCAAGTCGCTCGAGGTCACCCGCGGGCCGAACATCGCGCCGCTGCCCGAGTTCACGCCCATGCCCGACACGCTCGACAAGCGCGTGCTCATCAAGGTCGGCGACAACATCAGCACCGACCACATCATGCCGGCCGGCGCCTCGATCCTCCGGTATCGCTCGAACATCCCGAAGATCAGCGAGTTCGTGTTCTCGCGCGTCGATCCGGAGTTCTTCAAGCGCGCCAAGGAGTGGAGCGGCGGCGTCATCATCGGCGGAGACAACTACGGCCAGGGCAGCTCCCGCGAGCACGCGGCGCTCGCCCCGCTCTACCTCGGCATCCGCCTCGTCACGGTGCGCAGCTTCGCCCGCATCCACCTCGCCAACCTGATCAACTTCGGCATCCTCCCGAGCGTCTTCGCCGACCCGGCGGACTACGAGAAGGTCTCCATGGGCGACGAGCTGCACATCGAGGGCATGCGCAGCGCGCTCGAGAGCGGCAAGAACGTCACGGTCGTCAACAAGACGCGCAACGTCTCGTTCGAGGTCGTCCCGCAGGTGAGCACCCGCGCCGCGAAGATCATCCTCGCCGGCGGCCTCCTCAAGTTCCGCGCGAGCTGATGGATTCACACACGACGGGGCCGCGCGCGTAAGCGCGCGGTTGCCGCCACCAACGCGTTCCATCCGGCAACCGCGGGCTCACGCCCGCGGCCCCGTCGCCATCGAGCGCCACCAACGCGTTCCATCCGGCAACCGCGGGCTCACGCCCCGCGGCGCCGCCGGGCGGGCACAGCTTTGTCCGGCGACTGCCGGCCTGATCAGCGGAGAGGAAGGGATTCGAACCCTCGGTACCTTTCGGTACACACGATTTCCAGTCGTGCACCTTCGACCACTCGGTCACCTCTCCAGGGCAGCGACCGCCCGGGAACACACCGAAACCGGCTCTAACGCTGCCGTGGCGGAGAGAGGGGGATTCGAACCCCCGGTACCCTTACGGGTACGCCTGATTTCGAATCAGGTACCTTCAACCGCTCGGTCATCTCTCCGCCGCGCGTTGTGCTGGATCCCCCCCTCCCCTGTCAACCTCGTTCGTGTGGATTCGACTGCGGGTGAATGCCCGCCCCGCTGGGCCGTCCCACCCTCCGTGCTTGACCCTTGCGTGGTTCGATCGGCCGGCCTATACCGACCGCTCGTCCTTCGCCCCCCTCGTCGGGGGCTTCCGACGTCTGCGCTCTCACCAACAGCGCGCCGTGAACCCCGCCAGGGCCGGAAGGCAGCAACGGTAGCGGAAAGCGGGTGTGGTGGGAGCTTCGTCGTTTTGTGGCACGGACGGGTGCGAGGCACCGACCGGCCACCGAATTTGACGGACGTCGCAGAGGTTGATAGCTCGTCTCGCTGTGAGTTTTGTCGCCCAGCTCAGCGGGCGACCCTTTGAGTCCTAAGGAGATCGCCATGAAGCTTTGGAATGTCACTTCTGCTGTCGCGATGGGTGCGTTGTTCGTGTTCGGGTGTTCCGTCGAGAGCACCTCGCCCACCACCGACGGCGGCACCACCACCGACGCCGCGAAGACCGACACCGGCGTGGCGACCGACACCGGCACGGCAACCACCGACACGGGCACCCCGAGCGATACCGGCCCGATGAGCTGCGCGGACTGCCAGAAGACGCAGTGCGCGACCGAGCAGGCGGCGTGTCAGGCCGACATGACCAAGCTCAAGGGCTGCAACGACCTCGTCATGTGCATCAACGCGTGCACCGACGCGGCGTGCGCCAACAAGTGCATCAGCGACAGCACCAGCGCCGAGGGCAAGGCCCTCCTCTCGTGTGTCCAGGGCAAGTGCGCCGACGCCTGCGCGGGCTGATCGTCGCGTAACAACGCTCGCGGCGCGCGGCCTCACGGCTTGCGCGCCGCGGTCGTTTTGTCCCGTACAATCGGCGCCCCATGCGCGCCATCGTCATCCGTGAACCGGGCGGTCCCGAGGTCCTCGAGCTCAGGGAGCTCCCCACGCCGACGCCGACGCGTGGCGAGGTGCGCGTGCGCATCCGCGCGACCGCGGTCAACCGCGCAGACCTCTTGCAGCGGATGGGCGCCTACCCCGCGCCGCCCGACTCGCCGCGCGACATCCCCGGCCTCGAGTACGCCGGCGAGATCGACTGCGTCGGCGAGGGCACGCCCGGCGTGAACGTCGGCGATCGGGTGTTCGGCCTCGCGGGCGGCGGCACATACGCCGAGCAGCTGGTGGTGCCCGCCGGCACCGTCGCGAAGATCCCCGACGGCGTCTCGTTCACCGACGCCGCGGCGATCCCCGAGGCGTTCCTCACGGCCTACGACGCGATGGTCACGCAGGGCGGCCTCGCCGCGGGGCGCACGGTGTTGATCAGCGCCGTCGGCAGCGGCGTCGGCACGGCCGCGGTGCAGATCGCGCGCGCGATCGGCGCCGTGTCGATCGGCACCGCGCGCACCGCGAGCAAGCTCGAGCGCGCGAAGCAGCTCGGGCTCGACGAGGGCATCGTCGCCGCGGACGGGAAGTTCGCCGACGCGGTGATGAAGGTGTGCCCGCGCGGCGTCGACGTCGTGCTCGAGCTCGTGGGCGGCGCCTACGTCGCCGAGGATCTCGCGTGCGTCGGCACGCTCGGGCGGATCGTGCTCGTCGGCCTGCTCGCCGGCCGCGCCACCGAGCTCGATCTCGGCATGGTGCTCCGCAAGCGTGCACGGATCCTCGGCACGGTGCTCCGCGCACGCCCCCTCGACGAGAAGATCGCGATCGCGCGCGTCCTCGAGAACAACATCGCGCCGCTCGTCGCGCGCGGCGCGCTCCGGCCGGTGATCGACACCATCATGCCGCTCGCGAGCGCAGGTGAAGCGCACCGCTTCATGGCGAGCAACGAGGGGTTCGGCAAGATCGTGCTCGAGGTCGCGTGAAGTTGGCCGGCGCGCGGCGTCGGCGTACCCTCTTGCCATGACCGGACGTGTCCCGTGGGTGCTGTTTGCCCTCGCGACAGCGGGCTGCATGCAGCCTCGCGTCAAGGCGCAGCACCACGCCGTGCAGCCCGCGCCAGCGCCCACGCCCGTCGTCGTCGTCGCACCGGCACCCGCGCCCTCCCAGTCGTGCGCAGAGGCGCCGGCGGTCGAGGCCGCGTCGTTCCCCGCGACGATCCTGCTCACGCCGACGCCGCCCTACGACGTGCCGCAGATCGTGAACCCCACGCCCGCCACCGGCGCCGCGCCCGCGCTCACGTACGCGGCCTACACCGGCGCGCAGTGCCTCGCCGAGCTGAAGAAGCGCGGCGTGCCGTTCACCTCCGCCGCGGGCACCACGGGCGTCGACGCGCCGGTGCGCCTCACCGGCCCCATCCGCGGCATCGAGTTCCACGGCCCCGAGGGCAAGTCCAAGCAGGCCACCTCACCGTGGGAGATCGCCGACTGTCGCCTCATGCTCGCGCTCGACGACTTCGCGAAGATCCTCGCCAAGCACGACGTGGTCGAGGTGCTCCACATGAGCATGTACCGGCCGCCGCCGAAGAACGCGAAGGACTTCAAACGCCACGACGCGGCGCTCGCGATCGACCTCGGCACGATGGTGAAGAAGGACGGCGGCAAGCTCCGCGTCCTCGAGGACTGGCACGGCGGCATCGGTCAGAAGACGTGCGGCACCGGCGCGGCGCCCACCAAGAGCACCAAAGAGGCGCTCGAGATCCGGCAGATCCTGTGCGAGGCAGCGGACGCGCAGCTGTTCAACGTCGTGCTCACGCCCAACTACAACAAGCCGCACGCGAACCACTTCCACCTCGAGGTGACGCGCGGCGTGAAGTGGTTCTTGGTGCACTGAAGAGCCGCCGGCGGACCGCCGGCGACGCCGCTCTGCGGCAGCGAGAGATCCGCAGGATTCCGGGCGGCACGGAGCCTGCTGCGCGGCCAGCATGTCCGACGCGCGCTATCCTCTCCACCGCATGCCGGCACGAGGCCCCGTCCCCGACGTCGACGATCGCCTCGTCATGCCCGAGACGCGCGCGGAGATCCTCAACGGCCGCCTCATCATGCAGCCCCCGGCCGATGCCCCGCACGCGCGCGCGCACCTCGATCTCGGCTTCCTCATCCGCTCGCACGTCGCACCGGGATACGTCGGCGCGTGCGACATGCTCACGCGCACGAGCAAGACGAACGACTTCGCCCCGGACGTCAGCGTCTTCCCCGAGGGCGAGCCCCGGAAGCTCGAGGAGCTCGCGTTCGAGATCACGAGCGAGCAGGCGCTGAAGATCCCCACCGAGAAGGCCCGCGAGCTCGTGCGCCGCGGCGTGCGGCGCGTGTTCGCGGTGCTGGTCAAGCAACGCCGCGTGCTCGAGTGGAGCCGAGACACCGATGGATGGAGCACTCTACCCGAGTCGGCCGAGCTCGCCGATCGCTGCTTCGTACGGCCCATCGCGGTGAGCGCGCTGGTGCGCGCCGCGGCGGTGGAGGACGAAGCAGCGCACGCGCTCCTCGCACGGAACAACCCGGTCGTCTCGCGGGCGCTCATCGAATCGGAGGCCCGGGGCGAGGCGAAGGGGCTTCGCGAAGCGGTCCGCAGCCTCGCGTCGGTGCTCGACCTGCCGCTCGACGAAGCGCGATCTGCGCAGCTCGAGGCGATGGACGCGCCCACGCTGCACGCCCTCATCGCCCGCCTCACCACGCTGCGTGCGTGGGATTGACTGATGTTGGGCGCTCGCTGACGCGCGCGCCTGTCTCTCCGACCATAGGCGCTCGCTGACGCGCGCGCCTGTCTCTTCGATCATAGGCGCTCGCTGACGCGCGCGCCTGTCTCTCCGACCATAGGCGCTCGCTGACGCGCGCGCCTGTCTCTCCGACAACCGCCCTACAACTCAATCCCGAAACGCGGATCCTCGACCTGGTGCTTGGCGATCTCGTCGATCGCGGCGACGACCTCGGGGTGGTCGGTCGTGGGGACGAGCACACGGAAGTGCACGTACAGATCGCCGGGCTCGCGGCCCTTGCGGGCGACGCCCTTGCCCTTGAGGCGGAGCTTTTGGCCGGCCTGGGTGCGCGGCGGGACCTTCATGGTGACGCCGCCATCGATCGTGGGGACGCGAACCTTGGCGCCGTGGAAGGCCTCGGGGAGCGTGAGCGGGAGGTCGAGGTGGAGGTCGTCGCCCTCGCGACGGAAGTGCGGGTGCGGGCGGACGTGCAGCGTGAGCAGCAGATCGCCCGACTGCCCGCCCTCGACCGGAGCGGCCTGGCCCTGCCCTGCGATGCGGACGCGCGAGCCCTCGTCCGCGCCGGGCGGGATGCGCACGGTGACCTGGCTGCCGCCGATGTTGAGGCTCAGCGTCGCGCCGCGCACGGCCGAGGCAAAGTCGATCGTGGTCTCGGCCTCGAGGTCTGCGCCGCGGGTGCGCCGCGGACGACCGCCGCGACCGCGCGCGAACACATCGCCGAACATGTCGCCGAAGCCGCCGCCGGGCACCTGACCGCCGAAGAGGTCCTCGATGCGCACGCCGCCGGGGAACCCGCCGCCGCCGCTGCGCGGAGCTCCACCGTTGCCGCGCCACTGCTTGTACGCGCGCGCCTGCTCGGCATCGAAGCCCTCCCGCAGGCCCTCTTCGCCGAACTCGTCGTAGAGGGCGCGCTTCTTCGGGTCGCCGAGCACGTCGTTGGCGTGGCTCACTTCTTTGAAGCGAGCCTCGGCGGCTTTGTCCCCCGGGTTCTTGTCCGGGTGGAGCTTCGCCGCGACCTTGCGAAAGGTCTTCTTGATCGTGTCCTGGTCGGCGGTCTTGTCGACGCCCAGGACGGCGTAGAGATCCTTCGCCATGACGGGAGGATCCTAAGCATCCATTCCGTCCGTGTCAGCCACAGAGGCGACCGCGGCCGTACGGCCGCAGCCCCGTCGCTAGCGGCGGACCTTGGTGGGAATGATCTGGACGCGACGGCTCTCGCCCTCGCCCGAGCTCTCGGTGCGGACACCGGGGAACTTGGCGAGCGCGAGGTGGACGACGCGACGCTCGCGCGGGCTCATCGGATCGAAGGTGATGACCTTGCCCTCGCGCACCGCCTGCTCGCCGAGCTTCACCGCGACAGCGGCGAGGCCCTTCTCGCGGCGAGCGCGGTAGCCCTCGACGTCGAGCACGACGTAGCGCCGGCCCTGCGGCCCGCGGTTGACGACGCGGTTGGCGAGGAACTGAAGCGCGAACAGCGTGGCGCCGCGCTTGCCGATCAGGATCGACGCGTCGGGACCGGCGATGTCGATCTCGATCTGCCGCGCGTCGTTGTTGACCAGCGACGCGTTGCAGTCCACGCCCATCTTGCCGATGACCTCGCTGACGAACGAAAGGGCCTTGTCGGCCTTGCCGTCCTCCGGGGCGGGCCCCGGTGCTTCTTCGCGCGCCTCGGGCGCGTCGTCCTCGAACCCAGCTCCCGTAAGACTCTCGTCACGCTCTCCGTTCACGTTCATGTCTCCTTGGGGAATCTCTATTCGCCCTTGCGCGCGAGCTCGCGCGCGGGCCGGGCCTCTTTGCCCTTGGGCTTGTCGCTCGGGACCTGGGTGACCTTCACCTCGGGCGGCTGCTGCTTCTTGTAGTAGCTCTCGACCGCGAGCGTCTGGACGATGCCGAGGATCGAGTTGGTCAGCATGTAGACGCCGAGGCCAGCCGGCAGAAACAGCATGAAGACCGTGAACATCGCCGGCATGAAGTAGAGGAAGATCTTCTGCTGCGCCGGGTCCATCTGCATCGGCGTGATCTTCTGCTGGGCGAACATCGTGGCGCCGAGGACCAGCGGGAGGATGAACCGCGGATCGGGCGCCGAGAGGTCGTGCCAGAGGAAGAACTTCTCGTGGTAGAGCTCCATCGCCGTTTGCAGGGCGGTGTAGAGCGCGAACCACACGGGCATCTGCGCAACGGCGGGCAAGCAGCCGGCGAGCGGGTTGATGCCGGCCTTCTTGTAGAGCTGGCTCGTGGCCAGCATCTTCGCCTGCGGGTCGTCGGAGTACTTCGCGTTGAGCGTGTCGAGCTCGGGCTTGAGGCGCCGCATCGCGAGCGACGAGCGGATCTGCGGGATCGTCAGCGGGAGCAGCGCCGTGCGCACGGTGACGGTGAGCAGGATGATCGCGATGCCCCACGAGCCGATGAGGCCGTGGACGAAGGCGAGGAACCGCACCAGCTGCTTCGCGATGATCGCGAACATGCCGAGCTCGATCAGGTCGTCGACGTTGCGGTTGCCGCCGGCCGCGGCGCCGAGGAGGCCGCGCTCCTTGGGGCCAATGAACGCGAGCTGCTTGTAGGTGGCGCTCTGGCCCTCGCCGAGCTCGCGGGTGTCGTAGGCGATGAGCGCGCGGAACAGCGACTGCTCCGACGCGGTGCCGGCCTGGCCGCGGTCCTGCGCGAGGAGCGCGCAGTGGGCGCCCGCGTCCATGGGGACGACCGCCTGGCCGATGTAGCTGCTCGCGATCGTGGCGTAGTCGACGGTGCCGCTGCGGATCAGCCACTCCTTGGCGCCGCCCTTATCGACCAGCTCGGTCTTGCCGTTGGCGCGGCAGCCGCCCTTGAAGATGTCGTTGGGCGACGGACGGGAGAACATCCCGCCCTCTTGGCTCTTGAACTGGAGCGCGTAGAGCGACGTGGAGAAGGCGTGCTTCTTCGGCTCCTTGCTCAGGTTCTTGATCGTCGTCTCGGCCTCGATCTCGTATTCGCGCGGGCCGGGGCGCACGACGCGGCGGATCTCCACGACGCCGGGCGTCTCGTGCGTGAGCACGCACTCGTTGCCGTTCTTCTGGACGTTGAACGCGACCAGATCGCCGGGGACCTGATTGTGCTCGGGCTTGTCGCGGAAGATGGTGCGGAGCGGCGCGTAGTCGAAGATCGGCTTGCCGCTCGTGTCGACGGTGGTGCGGCGCGCGATGTCGATCGGGCGGCCGTCTTCGATGTACTTGTTGCCCTTGAGCTCGTAGCCGAGGAGACCGCCCGCGACCGAACCGACCGTGGCCTTGTAGGCGTTGGTCTCGATCACGCACGCGGCGCCGGGCTCGGCACCGGCCGGGAGCCGGAGCACCTCGGTGCCGTCGTGCACCAGCAGGGTGTTGGGCCCCTTCTCCTTGCCGCATCCCCCCTTGTTGAAAATGAGGTAGACGCCGAGGAAGACCGCGACGGCGAGCAGGATCCGCGACAGGCCACTGCGATCCATGTTCCTCGGTCTCTATTTCTTTTGGGGCGGCGCGGGGGGCGGGTCGTAACCGCCGGGATGGAAGGGGTGGCATCTACTCACCCGACGGGCCGCGTGCAAGGCCCCGGGCCACGCGCCGTGGGTCTTGAGCACCTCGAGGGCGTAGTTGGAGCAAGACGGATGGAAGCGGCAGTGGCCGCCCAGCAGCCACGACAACGTGAGCTGGTAGAGGCGCACCAGCAGGATGAGCACGCGCGCCGGGAGGGTCGGGCTCATTGCGGCGTATCTTGTTTCGGCACCGCCACGGGCTTGGTCAAGACCTCGTGCGCGCGGCGCTGCAGCAGCTTGCGCACGGCGGCCCACTCGCCCTGAACGTCGGCCAAGCCGAGCAAGGGTGCGCCATCCTTGGCGATCACCACGAGATCCACGCCCGCCGGGAGCAACGCGGGATCGAGGCGGAACGCCTCACGCACGAGTCGCTTCACGCGGTTGCGCCGGACAGCCGAGCCAACCTTGCGCGTGACCGTGACGCCGAGACGCGAAGGGCTGTCACTCGACAGCCCGCGACCCACGATCAGCACGAAATGCGCGGTATGCACGCGCCGCCCGGAGTTCTGCACGGCCACGAACTCGCGGCGTGCGCTCAGACGGCGCTCCTTCGGGAAGGAGAGGCCCGGCAGGGCTACTTCTTGTAGGTAGAGACCGTCAGGCGCCAGCGGCCCTTGAGGCGGCGGTTCTTGAGGACCTTGCGGCCGCCGACCGACTCATTGCGGGCGCGGAAGCCGTGGGTGCGTTTGCGGCTGGTGTTGTGCGGCTGATAAGTACGCTTCGACATGACTGGGGCTCCGTCCCGTCTTCGGGGGCCGCGCAGGGAAGCATAAGCTCCCCCCCCGGTCAAGCCGAACACGCGAAAACGAGGTCAGCGGTGGCCCTCTCGGCGCTCCGATCGACGGTCGCGCGGGGCGCGGGTCACAGCGTCTCGAGGTAGGCGATGAGGTCTTTGAGCTGCGCCGCGCTCAGGTGCGAGGTCTTGCCGTGGTTGTCGGCCCCGCCGCAGGCGAGGGCGAAGCGGTCGGCGAGCGTGGGAGCACAGCCGTCGTGCATGAAGGGCGCGCGCCAGGCGATGCCGCGGAGCGAGGGCACCTGGAACGCCTTGCCGGTGCCCACGTTCACGGACGCGTTGTTGGTGAGCGCCTTGCCGAAGTGGCAGCTCGAGCAGGCGACGGTGCTGTCCTTGAACAGCGCCTCGCCGCGCGCCGCTGCCGCCGCGTCTGCCGGAACGCTCGGAATGTTCGGCACCGCGTTCATCCAGTTCGCGAGCGCGGCGACCTTGGCCGCGTCGAGCGGGAGCCCCGACATGCGGCCGACGAAGACCTTGTCGACGAGCGTCGGCATGTCCTTCATGTCGCCGTCCCAGTGGAGCGGCTCGGTGCCGAGCAGCCCGCCACGGAAGGTCTGCGTGCGGCGCGGGCCGATGCCGGTGAAGTTCCACACGTGGCCGTCGTCGCCCCCCTCGGGGTGACACGACGCGCACGCGACGCCGACGCCGGAGTTGGCGTGGAACACGGCGTGTCCCGTGTCGGCGCGGCTGAGGGCGCTCAGCGGGAGCTTCACGGCGCCGATCATCAGCATCGACGGCTCGCGCGACTGGACGACCAGCATCCCGGTCTTCGGCTGGAACGCCGCGGCGATCGGCTCGCCCTCGACGGTGACGAGCTCGGTGGGCGGGCTGCAGGCCTCGGGCGGCATCAACACGGCGTCGCGGGCGTAGATCTGCACCTTCGGGAGGAGCTTGTTCTTGGCGTTGCCGGCCGCGACGACCGCGAGCAGCTTGCCGTCGGCCGAGACCGCGAGGTCGACCGGCAGCACCGAGTGCGGGATCGCGAAGCGGGGCTGCGGCGGGGTGTTGGCGTCGTCGTAGGGTGTGACCGTGCTCTGCACGATGCCCGAGTCGCACGGGCCGCCCGCGCCGTACCCGCCGCTGCCGGTGCTGATCGGCGTGAGCACCGAGCGCTGGTGCATCATCAGCACGCCGCCGAGCGGATCGGGCACCGTGCGCCAGGCGACGTGCGCCTGCACCTCCTGCTTGAAGGAGAACGACCGGTCGAGGCCGCGGCGGTTGACGACGGCGCCGTCGGCGCCGATCTCGAGCAGGCGCGCGCTGCGGAAGGTGCTGACGAACAGCTTGGAGCCGCGCACGATCACGTCGCGCAGATCGCGCTCGAGCCGGACCGTGCGCGTGGCCGGGCCGAGCGCCGGCAACGTGACGAGCTCGCCGCCCGCGCACGCGACGTGGAGCAAGCCCTTGCTGTCGTCGAACGCGATGCCGCGCGGAGCCGGGCAGACCGCGCGCCGCGAGACCTGCGTGCGGCTGGCCAGGTCGATCGTCACGACGGCGCCGCCGCGACGGAGCACCACGTGCGCGAGGTTTCCGTTGTCGACCACCACGCGTCCGGGCTCGTCGTTCGCGTTGAGCGCGAGCGAGACGCGCTCGAGCTTGGTGAGGTCGGCGACGTGGATGAGATCGCGATCGGGATCGGACGCGATCGCCAGCAGCCCATCGCGCGAGAACGCGAGCGTGCCGCCGGAGATCGCCGGCGGCGGCACGGGGGCGCTCGTGGTCTCGCCGAACTCCGGCGCGTGCTTGTTCGGCTTCGCCGTCGGCGGCGGCGGCGGCGACGTGTCGAAGTCCTGCTCGGGCCCGACGTCGAACCCCGGGGGAGCCGAGGCATCGGTGCTGCCCGGCGTCCAATCGTTCGGCACAGCGTTGTCGCTGCGTTCGCCGAACTGCGCGTTGCACGAGACGAGGAGCGCAAGACCGAGCAGCGGGAGGCGCGCGCGCATGGTTTAACCTTTTTACCGTTTTTTCACTCAGAGAAAAGAACGGTCCGCCCCGGACGTGGGGGGCCGCAAACCATGCTTGGCGGCAGCCCCCCGGCTCCATCACCCAGAACGCGGGTCAGTCGTTGGGCGGCACGGTGTTGCAGGTGCCGGGGATGTCCATCTCCCCCTTCGCACACGGCGCAGGCGCAGGCGTGCCGGCGGTCTTGGAGAGCAGCCAGTCGATCGCGTAGCTCTGACGGAGCTTCACGATGCCGGAGTGATCGGTCTCGGGTTCGACGCACCAGGTGACGGCGGCCATGTCGGTCTTGAGCCGATCGCGCGCGCAGTTGACGCGCTCGGGCGGGATGGTCGTGTCCTTGTTGCCGTAGAGGAACAGGATCGGGATCTTCGCTGCGTTGCCGGTGAGGTGGGGGCGATCGTCGAGATACCGCTTCATCCACTTCTCGCAGAGCGACTTCTTCGGCTCGTCGGTGGGGCAAGCCGAGCCGGCGCCGGACGGACCGCCGATCGCGTCGGCGAAGTTCGTCTCGAAGATGTCGCTCGGGTCCTTACCCATCGCGTCGAGCAGCGGGTACGTCTCGGCCCAGCACATGGTGTCGACGAACTGCTTGATCTGCGCGCGCTTCTCCGGCTTGAAGACGTCTCCGCCCTTGCCCTGGCCGTCGAGCAGCTCGCCGTGCGTGTAGTGGTACCAAATCGACACCGCGTTGGCCGCGCGGTAGTCGGTGAAGTTGAACATGCTCGGCAAGAGCAGGAGCGCGCCCCAGCTACGCTGCGGGAGCCAGAGCGGAGCGAAGGTGACCGCCGCCGAGATCTTGCCGGCGAGGCCGTAGGTCTCCGACACGGCGAGCGTCGCGAGCGCGGTGTGGCCGCCCTGCGAGTGGCCGATCACCACGACGTTGTCGTCGATGACCGACGGCGCGAGCTTCTTGAACGCGCGCGTGCCGTCGAGCATGCTCTTGCCGACGTCGACCGCGGCCGCGTAGGCCGGCGGCGGGTTGCCCGGCGCTCCGTAGTTCGCGTAGCCCGCGTTGTCCGGCGCGATCACCGGGAGGCCGGCGCCGACCAGCGGCAACGTCATGCTCTCGAAGTCGCTGCGCACGTACTCGCCCTCGGGCGTCTCGGCGGCGGGCGCGCACTTGCCCATCTGCCCACGGCTGCCGTGCGCCACGAGCATCAACGGAGACTTCGCCGCGCGCGGCGCGTCGGGCAGGTAGACGATCGCGCTCGAGTAGCCCGGTGTGTTCGCGGTGTCGCCGCGCTCGGTGCGGTAGGTGATCTTGAAGATCTTCGCGCCGCTGGTGAACGGCTTGCCCGTGTAGCCGTTCTTGTTGGCCTGCGCCTGCAGGTCTTCCTTGCTGATCTTGCGGCCCTGGAAGCACTTGATGATCGCGCCCTTCTCGGCGGGCAGCGCTCCCGGATCGCCGAAGACCGCGGCCTCGGTGTCTGTGCACGGCACCGCGAGCGCCGGATCGGGGACGAACGTGTCGCCGCCGACATCGCCGGTGTCCGCGACTCCGGTGTCGCCCTGCGACGCCGGAGGATCCTCGGAGCTCCCACACCCGATCAACAACAACGCAGCGACAAAAGCGTGACGCATAAGAATTCCTCCGAACGTTGCGGGTGCCCCCCGCGCTCCAGTTTGCGCTAAGAAGGCGGCGCATGCCCCCGCGCCTGTGCGCCATCAGCGTCGATCTCGACGAGATCCCCAATTACTACGCCATTCACGGGCGTTCCGGCACAGATTCGCAGGACACGACCGGCGCGACGGCGGTGTACGACATCGCCGTCCCGCGGCTGCGCTCGCTCGCGCGGGCGCTCGAGGTCCCGCTCACCCTGTTCGCGATCGGCAAGGATCTGGAACGCACCGAGTCGGCGCGCGCCCTGACCGAGGCCCACAGGGACGGCCACGAGCTCGCCAACCACACGCAATCGCACCTCTACGACCTCACCCGCCGGCCACGCGAGGAGATCGCGAGGGAGATCGACGAGGGCACCACCGCCATCGAGCGCGCCGCGGGCGTCCGTCCCCGCGGCTTCCGCGCGCCGGGCTACACGATCACGGATGAGGTCTTCCGCATCCTGCCGGGCCTCGGCTACCGCTACGACAGCTCGGTGTTCCCCTGCCCCGGCTACATGGCGCTCAAGGACGCGGCGATCACCGCCTATTCGCTCCTCGGTCGCCCGAGCCGCTCGGTCATCGACAACCCCGCGGTCCTCACCGCGCCAACCCGTCCCTATCGGATCGGCGAGCCGTACTGGCGCCGCGGCAGCGGCCTCCTCGAGCTGCCCATCCAGGTCACGCGCGGCCTGCGCCTCCCCTATATCGGCACCACCCTCATGCTCGCCGGCCCCGATCGCTCCAAGTGGCTCACCCGCGGCGTGATCGGCGAGCCGCTGGTCAACCTCGAGCTGCACGGGATCGACGTGCTCGACCAGAACGACGGGCTCTCCGAGCTCGCCCGCTCGCAGCGCGATCTACGAGTGCCGGTCGCCACCAAGGAGGACACCCTTGCCGCGACGGTCGAGAGGCTGCGCAGCGCTGGTTACGCGTTCGTCACGCTGGAAGAGGCCGCGACGCGGGTCGAAGCATGACCGCGCTTGACGTGCCGGCCCGCTGTGCGACAAAACGAGTGGTGCAGTTTCGCTGGTTGACGCTCGTCGCGCTCGTGGCTCCGGCCACGGCGTGCACCGTGCTCAACGACCTCGACGGCTACAGCGGCGGCAAGCGCGACACGGGCGTGATCGTCGACACCGGCGCCGTTGACACCGCGGTGCCCGACACCGCCAAGCCGGTCGAGGACACCTCCGCGCCGGACACCGCGACGGCGGACAGCGGGGCAGCCGACACCGCCTCCGCCGACAGCGTCGCGACTGAGACGATGACGGTCGACAGCGCGATGGACACCAGCGCCGACGCGACCGATGGCGGCGCGTGCGTCCTCGCCGACTTCGGCCTCTCGGAGTTCCAGGTGCGCGGCACCTTCGGCAGCGGCGACAAGCGCGAGTGGATCGAGCTGACCAACTACGGCACGTCGCTGCTCGACGTGAGCGGCGTGACGGTGAAGATCTTCAGCGGCACCGAGAAGGCCTCGCTGACGTTCCCCGCGGGCACCACGGTCGCGGCGGGCGCCGCGGTCGTGATCGTCGGCGACAAAGCGGTGTTCAGCGCCGATGTGACGGCGATCACGCTCGGCGCGGTGTTCGAGTTCGCCAAGAACGACTACCTCGTCAACAGCTCCTCCTCCGAGGTGCGCATCTTCGCCCCCGGCTGCGCGAGCGCCTCCGAGACGGCGGTCATCCCCTCGAAGATGTACAGCATCGGTCAGTCCTGGGCCTACCCCGCGCCGACCGCGGCGTGTCCGGCTTCCGCGCGACTGATGGCCGGCGGCACGCTCGGCACCGCGTGGAAAGAGGTCCCGGTCACCACCACGTCGTACGGCTCGTACACCGGCGACGCCGGCACCCAGGCGCTCTACGGCACGCCCACGAAGCCGAACAACGTCGCCTGCCCGTGAAGCTCCAGAGCACTTTCCACTTTCGATGATCGACGCGGGCGCTGCCCTTTCGCCGCCGTCGATCGTGCCGATCCATAGGCGCGCGCGTCAGCGAGCGCCTATGGATCGGCACGATCCATAGGCGCGCGCGTCAGCGAGCGCCTCGGAAATTCGCACCGGTAGGCGCTCGCTTACGCGCGCGCCTATTCTGCTCTAGAAGCTCCAGGTCAGCGATCCCGACGCGCCGCGCGGAGTGACCGCGACGCCGACCGCGGGAGCGCTGCGCGGCTCCTCGCCGCGGGTGAGGATCATGACCGTGGCGATGCCGAGCGAGACGATCCCGACGCCGAGCGCGATGTCGGCGATGAGGAAGTCGCGCTTCGCCGCGTCGACGTCGGAGGAAGGGCACGCGGGCTTGCAGCCGCGGGAGTCGAGATCGTTCTTCTTGCTCGAGCCCATCAGGCCGAACGCGGCGAACCCGGCGATGCCTGCGACGCCAATGCCGCCGAGCACCCACGCGGTCGTCGGCACGGGGCGCGCGACCGGAGTCGGGTCGGCGACGGGCGGAGGGGGCTTGTCCTCGCCGCCCTTCTTGGGGAACTTCACCGCGATGGAGCGGTTCTTGTCGCCCTCGTGCGCCACCAGGTCCTGCTCGATCGTGTCGTAGCCCTCGCGCTCGACGCGGAGCTTGTGCGTGCCGGGGTTGAGCGCGATCGCCTTGCCCTCGACGTGCGAGCTCACCTTCTCGCCGTCGACGTAGGCGACCGCGTCGGTGACGTCGTGTCCCTCGGCGTCGGTGACCACGAGCACGATGGTGGGGATCGTCTTCTCGAGCTCGGCGCTCCACGACGTGCAGTCGTCGCGCACGACCGCGGGGCAGCCGGCCTGCGCGCAGAGCAGCGCGTGCGACTTGGCCTCGAGGAGCTTGCCGGACTTCTTGAGCTTCTGCGTCTCTTCGTACTCCGCGACACAGGTGGCTTTGTCGGGACCGGCCCACGCCGCGGTGGGCGCGAACGAGAGGAGCGTGACGACTGCGAGCGCGCGTCGCATTACATGCACTCCGGCTTGGGATGGCGGATGCCATCTTGATCGATGGTGAACGGCGGACTGCAGTTGGTAGCCGGCGCGACCGCCGACGGAGGCGGGGCCGGCGAAGCGCTCGCCTTGGGCGCGGCAGTCTTGGTCGCCCCAGCCGCGTGCTTGGGCGGCGCGGGCACGGCCGCGACCTGGGTGGGCTCGGGCTCCGCCGGCTGCGCGACCTCGGGCTGTTTCTCTTTGGCCTTCGACGCCTTGGGCGCGCCCCCCGTCTGCGGCTCCTGGACCACCGTGGGCTCGGCGGTGGTGCGGGTGGCGAGGACCACGCCGGAGACCACCGCTCCGCCGATGAGCAGCAGCGCGAGGAGCAGGAGGCCGCGGCGCTGCTTCGGCGGCGGGTTGGCTTCGACCGCCGCCATCGGCCGCGACGACGAGATCGACGAGGGCGGCAGCGAGTTGCGCACCAGCGTCGGCAGATCGCGGACGCCGGAGTCGCTCATGATCACCGGCGTGTTGGTCTCGATCTCCTCGATGCGTCGCGCGCGCTCGTCGAGCTTCGTCTTGGCGACGCGGCCGACCCACTCGGCGACCTCGCGCACGCTGCCCTGGGGGAGCACCTCTTCGAGCGCGATCGCCATCTCGCGCGCGGTGTTGAAGCGGAACGTCGGTTCGGTGGCGAGCCCGCGCATGATGATCGCCTCGAGGCCGGCCGGGAGATCGCCGCAGTGCTGCGACGGCGGCTCGATGCGCCCTTCGCGGACCATCGCCAGGAGGCTCATCTCGTCGTCCGCCTTGAACATGCGGCGGTTGGTGACGAGCTCCCACAGGATGACGCTCGCCGCATAGATGTCGACGCGGCGATCGACCGCAGCGCCGCCGAGCTGCTCGGGCGACGCGTAGGCGAGCTTGCCCTTGAACTGTCCCTCGCGCGTGTCCTGCGCGCGGCCGGCCGCCTTGGCGATGCCGAAGTCGAACACCCGCACGTTGCCGTCGGCGCCGACGAGGACGTTCTGCGGAGACATGTCGCGATGGACGATGCCGAGCGGCTCGCTGCGCTCGTTCTTCGCCTCGTGCGCGGCGTGGAGGCCGGTGAGCACGCTGTTGATCAGCGCGCCGACGATTCGATACGGGATGCGGACGTTGGCCGCGCGGCACGCGGACATCAGGCGCGAGAGCGACTCGCCCTGCACGTACTCCATGACGAGCATGAGCTCGCCGTCGAGGGCGACGACGTCGAGCGTGCTCACCACGTTGGGGTGCTGCACGCGCGCCGCGAGCCGCGCCTCGTCGAGGAACATGGCGACGAACTCGGCGTCGCTCGCGTAGTGGGGGTGGAGCCGCTTGATCGCGACGGTGCGCGAGAAGCCCACCGGCCCGAGGAGACGGCCGAAGTACACCGTCGCCATGCCCCCCCTGGCGATCTCGCCATAGAGGGCATACCTGCCCACCATTCTCGGTGGGTGAGTCGAATCTGGTGACGACGCGGCCACGGGCCCGGCAAGTCTAGTCAAAGCGACGGCGATGCGCCGCAGTCACATCGATGCGACGGCCGGTTATTTCTTCTTTAGCAAGGATTTCACGGTCCCCGTCGTCTTCGCGTCCTTGCAGCTGTCGATACTGCTCTGGTCGCCCGGGTCGTACGTGAGCTGCACGGTGGCCGTGGCCAGGGTGACCTCGATGGTCTTGCCCTTGAGCGCAGCCTCGAGGGGTTTGCCGTTCACGGTGCCGCTCGTCTCGACGATGCAGCTGCCGAAGGCCGTCTTCGAGTACTTCTTGCCGGCGGGGGGCTTGGGCCGATAGCGGTCGACCACCTCGAAGGTGGTGGCGTCGATGCCCTTCTTGAGCTTGAAGCGCACCTCGTCCGCGGCGAACGCGTTGTCCCACTCGGCGGGCTTCACGACGCGAAAGACGACCTCGTCGCCGACCTTCTCGGCCTTGAGCGCGCGGTTGGTGGTGTCGGTCTCCCAGTCGCCGACCAGCGCCTCGAGCGGATCGCCCTTCGCCGGCTTTTTGTCGTCGGGTTTCTTGTCGTCCGGCTGCTTGTCGTCGGGCTTCTTGTCGTCGGGCTTCTTGTCGTCGTGCTTCTCGTCGTCGTGCTTCTCGTCGTTCTTGGCGGTGGTGTCGGGCTTCTTGGCCGGCTCGTCGCCGTGGGCGAACGCGAAGTAGCCGCCGACGCCGCCGCCGATGAGGACCACCGCGGCGATCGCGATGAAGACTCCGGAGCTGGACTTCTTGGGCGGCGCGGACATCGTCGGCGCGCTGATGCCGCCGCTGCTGATGCCGCCCGGGCCCTGCTGCTGCATGCCGGAGGTGCGGGCGCCGACGGGGCCCATCGGGGCCGTCTCGGGGATGATCGAGTTCTCGAACGCCGTCATCGAACGCGGGACGGCGATGCCGCCGTCGAACTGGTCGATCGCGGCGCGGAACTCCTCGCAGGACTGGAACCGCAACGCGCGGTCCTTCTGCGTGGCCTTGGCGATGAGCTCGTCGATCCACGGCGGCGCGTCGGGACGAAGCCCGCGAACCGACGGCACCGGCTCGCTCATGTGCTTCGTCATGATGTCGTATTCGGTCTCGCCGTCGAACGGCACGACGCCGGTGACGAGCTCGTAGAGCACGATGCCCATCGCGTACACGTCGAGGCGCTTGTCGAGGTCCTTGGCGCCCTTGATCTGCTCGGGCGCCATGTACCAGAGCGAGCCGACGATGCCGCCGGCCTGCGTCGGCCCCTTGGTGGCGCCCTCGGCCTTGGCGATGCCGAAGTCCATCACCTTGGCGACGCCGTCCTTGGCGCGCACGAGGATGTTCGCGGGCTTCAGGTCGCGGTGCATCAGGCCCTCTTTGTGGGCGGCACCGACGCCATCGAGGGCCATCTTGAAGATGCGGATGACCTCGGGGAGAGGCAGCTTCTGGCCGGACGCGTTGGCCTTCTCGAGCGTGCGGTCGAGCGACTCGCCGTCGATGAACTGCATGACGATGTACAGCTCGTTCGTCTCGGGCGAGTTGACGATCGAGTTGAAGCGGACGACGTTCTGGTGGTCGATCTTCGCGAGGGCCTTGCCCTCGGCGAGCGTGCGCTCGCGGAAGTCGCCGCGGTTGGCGAACTCGGGGCGGATCGACTTGATGACGACCTTCTGGTCCGCGTTGATGTCCTGGGCGACGTAGACGACGCCCATGCCGCCCTCGCCGAGGATGCGCTCGACGCGGTATTTGCGGTCGATCAGCTGGCCGACCTGCGGCTGGCCGCTCGAGACTCCCGACGCGTCACCCGGCCCCCCGCCGGTGGACCCGGCCGAGAACCCCGGCGCGTTCGTCTGCGCGAAGCCGGGGGTTTGCCCGGTCGGCGCGAGCGGGGAACCGCAATACGCGCACTGCGTAGCGGTGGAGTAGTTGTTCTGATGGCAGCGCGGACACGCGACGTACATGGAATTCCCCGAGGGAGGCGAGTCTAGAAGACCCGCGACCGTACGTCATGTTGGACGGGTGACCCCCGCGAAAGGTCCAAGCGCCCGATATTCCGTAGGGCTCAGCTCCAGTGCTTCGCGCGCGCCGCCGCCGGATCGAACGCCTTGATCTTGGGCTCGAGCGATTCGCGGAAGTTGTCGTCGTCGTGTTGGTCGAACACGGCCTCGCCGAAGCCGCTCGCCAGGTCCATTCCGAGCGCGAGAATGTTGACGAAGCTCGCAAAGGACGAGGCCGCCAGCGTGGTCTTCCAGGTGCCGCGCTCGGTCTTCTGGCCGGCGTAGACCGGGCAGTCGCCCTCGGCGTCGAGCTTGGAGACGTCGAGGAAATAGGGGTCGCCGAAGAGCGTGCTCACGGCGACGACCACCCAGGACTTCTTCCAGTCGCCCTCTTTGCCGGTCACGAGCGAGGCGCCGTCTTCTCCGACGGCGTAGCCGACCTGGCCCTCGCCGAGCTTCTCGGCGGCGATCAGGCGGACCTTCTCGACCGGCGTGACCGTCTCGACCTCGACCGGGTTCGCCTCGGCCAGGAACGAGCGATACCGCTGCGGCACTCGGTATTTGGTCTTGAGCTCGGTGAGGAGCTCGGCAGGGGCCGTGCCCCACTTCGACTCGATCTTCCGGCGCTCGAACACGGCGCGTAGGGCGCCGACGGCATCCCGCAAATCGCTATCCATCCGAAGGAGCACCCTCGCGCGCGGCACGCGCGCAAATACCGTTCAAGTCCCCCCTCAGTCTCACCGAAGACCCCCCAAGACCTTGGAGGGGGCGCACACCATAACGTTTCGCGACCGGCCCCGTCTAGCTCGGCTGTTCCCAGGGCATCGGATGTGTGGGCGCGCCGACGTGTGCGCGAAATGCCCGGTGAATTGCCCTGGTATGCGGCCCGGGAACCCCCTTTCCGACGGTGTGCTCTCCAGAGGGCTCGACGACGCGGACGATCGGGACGACCTCGCGGATCGTGGAGGTCAAAAAGAGCTCGTCGGCCGAACGGAAGCGCTCGAGCGTGATCGGCTCGACCCGCACCTGCAGGCCGGAGGCGGCGGCGAGCACGTGCTTGCGGGTGATCCCGCCGAGGATCCGGCGCTCGGGCGGCGTGACCAGGGTGTCGCCGAAGACAGCGAAGACGTTCGACGTCCCGCCCTCGAGCACCTCGCCGTTGGTGTGATCGATGAAGACCGGCTCGTAGGCGCCGTGCCGCTTGGCGTCGCGGAGCGCGAGGAGGTTGGCGAGGTAGTTCGACGCCTTCGCCCCCTCGGCGCTCGTGCCGTCGGTCGCCCGGATGGAGTCGACGACGTAGACCCCGACGCCGTCGCGGTACACCGGCAGCGGCGGCAGGGTGAGCGGGTGGATCATCAGCACCCGGGTCGGCTCGTCGGCGAGGTCGGGGTCGAGGCCCAACGCTCCGACGCCGCGGGTGACGATCACGCGGATGTACGACTCCGCGAACCCGGCGTCGCGGAGCGCGCTGCGAATCTCTGCCTCGAGCTCGGCCTCGGTCCACGACAGCTCGATCGAGATCTTCGCCGCCGACCGATGGAGCCGAGCGACGTGCTCCCCGAGACCGAACGGTTTGCCGCCGTAGGTGCGGATCACCTCGAACACCGAGTCGCCATAGAGGAACCCGCGGTCGTAGATCGACACCCGAGGATCGACGGCGCGCTGGCCGTCGATCCACACCATGCCTGCTTCGCTCATGCGACCGATTGTAGGAGCGCGCCCGCGAGCGCGCCCCGCATGATCAGCGTGGCGTCGCCGAATTCGTGCGCCAGGTAGCCCGCCCGGCTCGCGTGCGCGTCGCTGCGCCCGAGCAGCGCGCTGCCGGCGAACGCCTGCATGAGATCGTAGTGGCTGGTGCCCGGCTCGTGCATGCCGGTGAGCAACGCGTCGACGACCTGCATCGGCGTATCCACTCGGATGCGGAGGCTCGTCACGGCGTCGACCGCGCGAACCTCGCCAAAGGCAGCGAAGCAGCCCTCGAGCGCGCGGGTGACGCTGGTCCCGACCGCGATGACCCGTTCGGCGTCGCGCACCGCGCGCGCGGTCGCCTCGGGGATCGCGTAGCGCTCCGGCAGCGGCAGCGCAGCGTCGATCGCGGGATCGCCGGTCGCCGAGACGCCCGCCGCCTCGGTCAGCGTCGCGATCGTCGCGCCCGCTTCCTCGAGCGCGCGCAACGTCGCCGCGCGGATCGGCCGACCCGCGCTCGGCATCTCGGCCGCCCACGGCCTCGACGCGTAGAGCGTCTGCACGGCATAGAGCGGGAGCGCCGCGGGGACGTGCGCGTATTGGATCGGCCGCCCCCGCGCATAGAGCACCGACACCGCGTCGCCCGCGAGGTCGAGCAGACGCCCCTGCACGCCCGTCACCACGAAGTCGTCGATGCGATCGCCGACCGCCACGGGCGGGGGCTCCGCGCGGTGCTCGGTGCGCGTACGATAATCGCCCGCGCCGAAGAGCACGGCGCGCGGCGGCTCGAGGGCGAGGAACCGCAGCTCCACGGGCGCGCCGCGCAGCGTTGCGAAGATCGACGCGGGCAACGTGGCGGCGTCGTTGAGGACGACGACGTCGCCGGGGCGCACGAACCGCGGGAGCGCGTCGAAGGTCGCGTCGGCGAACGCGTCGCCCTCGGGATCGATCACGAGCAGTCGCGCGTCGTCGCGGGGTGAGGTCGCGGGTCTCATGGGCGCACCCGCTCTCCGGAGCGCGCGGTCGAGAGCAGCGACACGATCCGCTCCGCGACGTCCTCCGGCCGGGCGAGCCCGGGCTGCGGCGGCCCGAGCGCGTCCGCGTGCATGCGGGTGTCCATCTCGCCCGGATCGACGGAGAAGAAGCGCACCGTCGGGTTCTCCGCCGCGAAGGTGCGCGTGAGGTGGTCGAAGGCAGCCTTCGACGCGCCGTACGCCCCCCACCGCTCGTACGCCTCCACCGCGGCGTCGCTGCTGATCGACACCACCGTGCCGGTGTTGCGCGCGCGCATCGAGCCCGCGACGGCTTTGGTCAGACGGAAGGGCCCGATCACGTTGGTGAGGAGCACCCGCTCGAGATCCTCGCACGCCGTGTCGAGGAGCAGCGGCATCGGGAGGGGCCCGAGCGTGCTCACGTTGTTGATCAGCAGGTCGATCGCGCCGACGCGCGCGGCGGCCTCGCCCGCGATCCGATGGATCGCCTCCTTGTCGGCCACGTCGTGCGCGAGCGCGTGCGCCTCGAAGCCCTCCGCACGAATCGTCGCCACGACATCGTCGAGCGGCGCGCGCTGCCGGGCGACGAGCGC
>JALHOE010000080.1 GCA_022843175.1 Deltaproteobacteria bacterium | reverse complement strand
GCCGCGCCCGCGCCCGTCGCCGCCGCGCCCGCGCTCCCCACGGCACCGATCGCGGGAGCCTCCGCGTCGGTCAACCACGTGATCGAGCAGCAGCTGGAGGTGATGCGGCAGCAGCTCGCGCTGCTCGGTAGCTCGCCGCCGCCGCCGCCGCCCCCGGCCGCCGTGCCCATGGCGCCGTCGAGGAACGAGGACGAGCCCGCTGCCGGGCCGGTCACCTACGACGTGAAGAAGGCCTTCGGCGCGATCGCGCGGATCCACACCCGGGTGGACGAGCTCACGCCGCAGCAGCGCGGGCGCCTCGACGCGTTCATGAAGCGCTACAGCGAGCGCACCCGCAAGTCGAAGGAGTACACCCAACGGCACCGCGGCCACATGGCCGATCCGCGCGTGGTGAACGGCTTCCGTCCGCTCACCAAGGAGATCACCTACCAGGTGGTCATTGAGCGGTCGCGGGGGAGCCGGCTCTTCGACATCGACGGCAACGAGTACGTCGACGTGCTCAACGGCTTCGGCATGAACATGTTCGGCTGGCAGCCGGACTTCCTCCGCCAGGCCATGCACGATCAGATCGAGCGCGGCTACGAGATCGGCCCGCAGCACGTGCTCGCGGGCGAGGTCGCCGAGCTGTTCTGCGAGCTCACCGGCGCCGAGCGCGCCGCGTTCTGCAACACCGGCTCCGAGGCCGTGATGGGGACGATGCGAATCGCCCGCACGGTCACCGGGCGCAACAAGATCGCGATCTTCACCGGCGCGTACCACGGCATCTTCGACGAGGTCATCGTCCGCGGCACCAAGAAGCTGAGGTCGATCCCGGCCGCGCCGGGGATCATGCCGTCGACGTCCGAGAACATTCTGGTCCTCGACTACGGCACGCCGGAGTCGCTCGAGATCCTCCGCGCGCGCGCCCACGAGCTCGCCGCGATCCTGGTCGAGCCGGTGCAGAGCCGGCGGCCGGACTTCCAGCCGCGCGAGTTCCTCCACGAGCTGCGCGCGTTGACCGAGAAGTCGGGCACCCTGCTGATCTTCGACGAGGTCGTGACCGGCTTCCGCTCGCACCAAGGCGGCGCCCAGGCGCTGTTCGGCATCCGCGCCGACCTCGCGTCCTACGGCAAGGTGGTCGGCGGCGGGAACTCGATCGGCGTCATCGCCGGCAAGCGCGAGTTCATGGATGCGCTCGATGGCGGCGATTGGCGCTACGGCGACGACTCGATCCCGACCGTCGGCGTCACCTACTTCGCCGGCACGTTCGTGCGCCACCCGCTCGCGCTCGCGACCGCCCGCGCCTCGCTGCTCTACCTCAAGGAGCAGGGGCCCGCGCTGCAGGAGCGACTCACCGCGAAGACGGCCGCCATGGTCGCCGAGCTGAACGCGCACTTCGCCGAGGTCGGCGCGCCGATGAAGCTCAACACGTTCGCCTCGCTGTGGCGCAACGTCTTCACCGAGGATCTGCCCTACGCCGATCTGGTGTACGCGATGATTCGCGATCGCGGCGTTCACATCCTCGACAACTTCCCCTGCTTCCTGACCACGGCGCACACCGACGAGGACGTCGCGTTCATCGTCCGGGCCTACAAGGAAGCGGTCGCCGAGATGCAGGCGAGCGGGTTCTTCCCGCCGCGCCGCACGCCGACGCTCGCCGCGGACGAACGCGCCCCGGTCGACGAGCGCGCGGCGAAGCGGGTGCCGTCCACCGAGGCCCAGCGCGAGATCTGGCTCGCGACCCGCCTCGGCAGCGAGGCGTCGCTCGCGTTCAACGAGTCGGTGTCGCTGCACCTGCGCGGCGAGCTCGACGTCGCCGCGTTGCGCGCCGCGGTCCGCGCGCTCCCCGCCCGCCACGACGCGCTGCGCTCGGTGTTCTCCAGCGATGGCCTCGAGCTCATCGTCCCGAGCGAACCGCCGACGCTCGAGGTGCCGCTGCGCGAGGCCAACGACGCGGAGCTCGCCGCGACGATCGACCGCCACGTCACCGAGCCGTTCGATCTCGAGACGGGCCCGCTGGTCCGCGCGGAGATCCTCCGCCTCGCGTCCGATCACCACGTGCTGGTCTTCACCGGTCATCACATCGTGCTCGACGGGTGGTCGTACTGGGTGTTGGTGAAGGAGCTCGCCGCGCTCTACGCGCAGCACATCGGCACGCGCGCGGCGAACCTGCCGGCGGCGCCGTCCTTCGCGGAGCACGCGCTCGCCAGCGAGGCGCGCAAGGGCTCGCCGGGCCTGGTGGCCAACGAGCATTGGTGGGTCGACCAGTTTGCGAGCGGCGTACCGGGCCTCGATCTTCCGGCCGACCGACCGCGTCCGCCGATGCGCACGCAGGCGTCCGGCCGCGTCGATCACGTGCTGTCGGCGTCGCTGCTCGCTCTGGTGCGGAAGGCGGGCGCGCGGCACGGCACGAGCCTGTTCGCCACGTTGCTCGCCGGCTTCTCCGTGCTGCTCCATCGGCTCTCGGGGCAGAACGAGCTCGTGGTCGGCGTCCCCGCCGCGGGACAGAACGCCGAGGGCCTGCAGGGACTCGTCGGTCACTGCGTCGGCATGTTGCCGCTCCGCGCCCGACTCGCGCGCGAGCAGAGCTTCGCCGAGCTGCTCGGGCAGGCGCGGCAGACGGTCCTCGACGCGTTCGAGCACCAGGACGTGACGTTCGGGCGCGTGCTGCAGCAGCTGCCGCTGGCCCGCGATCCGTCGCGCCTGCCGCTGATCAACGTCGTCTTCAACATCGACCAGGCGCTCTCCGGCGAGGCGCACGCATTCCCGGGCCTCGAGCTCGAGTTCGAGAGCAACCCGCGCCGGTTCGAGACCTTCGAGCTGTTCGTGAACGCGGTCGACAACGGCCCGGCGGGCATGCGGGTCGAGTGCCAATACAACCGCGACCTGTTCGACGAGCAGACGATCCGCCGCTGGCTCGCGTCGTTCGAGACGCTGCTCGAGGCGGCGGCGAAGGACACCGCCATCACCGTCGGCGCGCTGCCGATTGTCTGCGAAGAAGATCGCCAGCAGCTCCGTCAGTGGAACCACACCGAGGCCGCGTACCCGCGCGACGCGCGCATCGAGCACCTCATCGAGTCCACGATCCAACGCTTCCCCGACAAGGTCGCGGTGCACCACGCCGGCGGCTCGATGACCTATCGCGAGCTCGGTCGACGCGCGGGCGAGATCTCCGCTGGCCTCCGCGCCCGCGGCGTTCGCGCCGGTGATCTCGTGGGGCTCCTCGTCGAGCGCGACGAGCATCTGCTCGTCGGCCTCCTCGGCGTGCTCGGGGCCGGCGCCGGGTATCTGCCGCTCGACCCGTCGTTTCCGGCCGAGCGACTCGCGTTCATGGTCGAGGACTCGAAGGTCAAGCTGGTGGCGACCACGTCGTCGCTGCGATCGACCCTCGCGTTGGACGAGGCGCGCACCTTCCTCCTCGATCGCCCGGGGCCGGGCGGCACGGCGAGCTCGGGTCGCGCGCCCACCGTCGAGGACGTCGCGTACCTGATCTACACGTCCGGCTCGACCGGCACGCCGAAGGCGGTCATGGTCCCGCATCGCGCGGTGACGAACCTGCTCACGAGCGTCGCGCGCGAGCCCGGCATGCGCGAGACCGACGTGGTCCTCGCGGTCACCACCCTGTCCTTCGACATCGCGGTGTCCGAGCTGATCCTCCCGCTGACCGTCGGCGCCAGCATCGTGCTCGCGAGCCGCGCCGACGTCACCGACGGCGATCGCCTGCGCGCGCTGGTTGAGCGCTCGGGGGTGACCTTCATCGACGCGACGCCTTCGACGTGGCGCATGCTGCTCGCCGCGGGCTACCAGGGCGACCCGCGGATCACCGCGATCTGCACCGGCGAGGCGATGCCCCGCGATCTCGCGACCGAGCTGTTTCCGCGCGTCGGCGCGTTGTGGAACGGGTACGGACCGACCGAGACCACCGTGTGGTCGAGCTTCCATCGCGTCGCGACGAGCCCCGACGCGTCGATCCCGATCGGCAAGCCGATCGCCAACACGCAGATCCACGTGCTCGACGGAGACCTCGCCCCGGTGCCGATCGGCGTCGTCGGCGAGCTGTTCATCGGCGGCGACGGCGTGACCCACGGCTACCTCGAGCGACCGGAGCTCAACGCCGAGCGCTTCGTCCCCGACCCGTCTCGCCCCGGCGGCAAGCTGTATCGCACCGGCGATCTCGGTCGTTGGCGCAACAGCGGCGTCCTCGAGTGCCTCGGGCGCACGGACTTCCAGGTGAAGCTCCGTGGCTATCGGATCGAGCTCGGCGAGATCGAGGTCGCGCTCGCGCGCCATCCGGCGGTCGAGCGCGCGGTGGTCGTCGCGCGCGAGGACCGGCTCGTGGGATACGTGGTCACCAAGGACCTCGACGAGTCGGCGCTGCGCGCGCACCTCGGCCGGCTGCTGCCGGACTACATGATCCCGGCGCGGTTCGTGCGGCTCGACGCGCTGCCGCTGCTCCCCAACGGCAAGGTCGATCGCAAGTCGTTGCCCGCGCCCACGGTCGCGAGCGGGGCTCCTTCCGCCGAGGCGCCGCGCACCGCGACCGAGAGCCTCGTCGCCGCGGCGTTCTGCGATCTGCTCGCGCTGCCGCGGGTCGGGATCGACGACGACTTCTTCCTGCTCGGAGGTCACTCGCTCCTGGCGGCGCAGCTCGCCGCGCGGCTCGGACGCGACCTCTCGCGGACGATCCCGATGCGCGCGGTGTTCGAGCATCCGACCGCGCGCGCCTTCGCCGCGTACCTCGACGAAGCGAGCGGGGTCCGCGCGGCGCTGCCGAGCATCCCCACCCGCACGGGCGCCGCGCCCGCGCCGCTGTCCTCGATGCAGGAGCGGCTGTGGTACCTGGAGCAGCTCGACCTCGGTCGGGTCGTCTACAACGTCCCCTCCGCGCACCGCCTCCATGGCGCGCTCGACGAGAAGGCGTTCCAGCGCGCGTTCGACGAGATGGTCCGCCGCCAGAGCGCGCTGCGTACGATCGTGGGCAGCGACCGCGGCGCGCCCTGTCAGGTCGTGCTCGAGTCGCTCTCGGTGCCGCTGTTCCCCGCGACCGATCTCTCGTCGCTGTCGCGCGAGGACCGCGAGCGGGTGCTCGCGGCACGGATCGAGGCGCACGTCGCCGAGCCGTTCGACCTCACTCGCGGTCCCTTGTTCCAGGCGCGGGTGTTCAAGCTCGGGCCCGAGGAGCACCTGTTCTTCTTCATGCCGCACCACCTGATCTGGGACGGGTGGTCGTTCGACCTCTTCTACGAGGAGATGGCCGAGCTCTACGGGGCGTATTCGGCGGGGCGACAGCCCACGCGCCCCGCGCCCCGCGTTTCGTATCAGGACTTCAGCGAGTGGCACCGCACCTGGCTCACCGGCGAGCGCATCGCCGAGCCGGTGGAGTTCTGGCGGCGCGAGCTCGAGGGGGCGCCCGATGTGCTCGATCTCCCGCTCGACCGTCCGAGGCCGGCGGTGCAGAGCGGCAAGGGCTCGACCGAGTGGCTCGAGGTCCCCGCTCCGCTCGCCGCCGCGATGCGCGAGGTCGGTCGCCGCGAGGGCGCGACGTTGTTCATGACGCTCCTCGCGGCCTGGGCGCTGCTCCTGCACCGCCTCACCGGACAACGCGAGGTCGTCGTCGGGACGCCGGTGCGCGGGCGCAATCTGCCCGAGCTCGAGGACGTGATGGGCTACTTCGTGAACGCGCTGCCGCTCCGCCTGCGCGTCGACCCGAGCGAGAGCTTCCTGTCGCTGGTGCGTTCGATCCGCGGCGACACGATGCGCGCGTTCGATCACCAGGAGCTCCCGTTCGAGCAGCTGGTCCGCGCGCTCGACGTGCAGCGCGACGAGAGTCGCTTCCCCGTCTATCAGTCGTTCTTCTCGTTCCAGGACGCGCGCAATCGCCCGCTCCGTTGGGGCAACCTCGAGCACGAGCACATGCTCGTGCTGCAGCCGGCGTCGGCGCAGGATCTGTCGCTGTGGCTGCTCGAGGGGAAGACCTCGCTCGTCGGCGGCCTCAACTACAACACCGACATCCTCGACGCAGAGACGATCGCGCGCCTGCGTGCGCGCTACCTCTCGCTGCTGCAGGAGATCGCGCGCGATCCCGCGCGCACGTGCGGCGAGGTGCTCGCCATCCCCGAGGGCGAGCGCGCGCAGCTCGAACACTGGAACGACACCGGCCGCGAGCTCCCGGCCGAGCCCGATCTCGCGACCTGGCTCGCGCCGCTGATGGAGCGCTACGCCAAGCGCTCGGCGGTGCGCTGCGGCTCGCGTTCCCTCAGCTACGAGGCGCTCTGGCGGCGGGCCGGGCAGGTGGCCGCGGCGCTCCAAGAGCGCGGGGTCGAGCGCGGCGACGTCGTCGCGATTCACCTCGAGCGCTCGCTCGACATGCTCGCCGCGGTGCTCGGCGTGTTGCGCGCCGGGGCGACCTACCTCCCGCTCGATCCCGAGTTCCCCCGCGATCGGCTGCGCTTCATGCTCGAGGACGCCTCCGCGCGCGTGGTCATCGCCGATGGCGACGTCTCCGCGCTCGGGGTCGACCAGGGGCGGTTGCTCTCGATGACCGCGCTCCCCGAGCGCGCCGCGTGCGAGCCGCGGCGGGTCGAGGGCGACGACGCCGCGTACCTGATCTACACCTCCGGCTCCACCGGCAAGCCGAAGGGCGTGAAGGTCCCGCATCGCGCGGTGATCAACTTCCTCGTCAGCATGCAGCGCGAGCCCGGGCTCCGCGAGAGCGATCGACTCGTCGCGGTGACCACGCTCTCGTTCGACATCGCCGTCCTCGAGCTCTTCCTCCCGCTCACGGTCGGCGCGGAGATCGTCCTCGCGACGCGGCAGCAGGCGACCGACGGCCGCGCGCTGTCCACGCTCATCGCGGAGACGTCGGCGACGGTGATGCAGGCGACGCCCGCGACCTATCGAATGCTGATCGAAGCGGGGTTCCGCGGCGGCGCCGCGTTCACCGCGCTCTGCGGCGGCGAGCCGCTCACCCGCGAGCTCGCCGACGCGCTGCTCCAGCGCTGCGGCGCGCTGTGGAACATGTACGGACCGACGGAGACCACGGTGTGGTCGACCTGCGGTCGGGTGACGCCCGAGGAGCGCGGGGTGTCGATCGGTCGCCCGATCGGCAACACGCAGGTGTGGATCCTCGATGAGCAGCGCGCGCTCGTGCCGATCGGCGTGCCGGGCGAGATCTACATCGGGGGCGAGGGGGTCGCGCTCGGCTACCACGCGCGCCCCGAGCTCACCGCCGAGCGCTTCGTCCCCGATCCGTTCTCCAAGCGTCCCGGCGCGCGGATGTATCGAACCGGCGACCGTGGCCGCTACCGAGCCGATGGGCGCCTCGTCCACCTCGGGCGCGAGGATCTCCAGGTCAAGGTGCGGGGGTATCGCATCGAGCTCGGCGAGATCGAGACCGCGCTCGCCTCGCACCCCTCGGTCGCCCAGGCGGTCGTCGATACGCGACCCGGTCCCGGCGGCGAGAACCGCCTGGTCGCGTATGTCGTCGCGCGTGGCGCGCGGCCGGTGACCGCGGAGCTCCGCGAGCACCTCCGCGCGAGCCTCCCCGAATACATGGTGCCCGCCTCGTTCACCGTGATCGACCGAGTCCCGACCACGCCGAACGGCAAGGTCGATCGGCGCGCGCTACCCACCCCGGCGGGCGAGGACGGTCAGGCCAACGGCGCCATCGTCGCCCCCCGCACCCCAACCGAAAAGGCGATCGCCGCGGTGTGGCGCGAGCTCCTCGGTGTGGAGCAGATCTCGGTCGACGACAACTTCCTCGATCTCGGCGGGCACTCGCTCCTCATCATGCGCGCGATCGGCATGCTCGAGGCGACGACCCACAAGCGGCTCAGCCCGCGCACCTTCGTCTTCAACTCCCTCGCGCAGATCGCGCTCGAGTACGATCGCCCGGCCGAGGCGCCACCGCGCGCCGAGCCCGAGAAGCGCCCGTCCGGGGTGCTGTCGCGGCTGTTCGCCGCGCTCAGCGGGAAATGAGCTCGAAGTAGTAGCCGCTGTACGAGGGGATCTCCTTGCCCCTGGCGAAGGGGACCACGCACGAGACCTCGCTGTTCTGCCAGTCGTCGACGAGGCGGTAGCCGCGCGACTCGATGCTTTGGAGCAGCTCGGCGCGATTGAAGACGCGGTACGCGTGGAACGCGCGGCCCGTCGACTGCACCGTCACGAAGCTCTCTCCCTCGTAGACCGGCATCTTGTTGAGGAGGATGTGCCGCGGGCGCGCGTGCGCGCGCTCGAGCAGCGACGCCACGGACTCCTCGCAGTACTGGAGCGCACCCGCGGAGAAGAAGACCGTGCAGTCGCGCGCGTCCTCGACGGCGTTGGTGAAGGAGAGGTGGCGACTGCCGGTCTCGCGCGCGAGCTCCTCGCCCACCCGCGTGATCGCCGGCATGTCGTAGACGATCCAGCGGAGGCCGTCGCCGTAGGGGAGGTAGTTGCGCCAGCCGTGATACGAGACGCCGACGTGCCCACCGAAGTCGTAGACGATCGACGCGGGCTCGGCATCGAGGATCCGACGCATCCAGTACAGGACCGCGTAGTCGCTCTCGCACGCCTTCTTCATGCGGTCGCGGTACATGCCCGCGAGCTCCACGTGGTCGTAGCCGACGCGCTTGCCCTTCGGGATCGACGCCTCGGCGGCCGCGAAGTCGCGGAAGACGCCGCGGAAACGCCCCTTCGGGCCGCGCGCGAACGTGCGCTCGTAGTCGGCGGCCAGCATGTCGTTCACGACGGGGAGGTATTGCGCGCGGCGGAGCACGCGCCGGCTCAGATCGAGGATGGACACGGCGCGGACCATACCAGATCCCCTGCGTCGAACGTGCTAGACGCCGGCCGATGAACGGCAACCCGCAGCCGCCGATGGTCACCATCGCGATGCCGTGTCTCAACGAGGAACGCTTCATCGAGGCCTGCCTGCGGAGCGTCCTCGCGCAGGACTACCCGCGCGACCGCATCGAGGTGCTCGTCGCCGACGGCGGGAGCAGCGACCGCACCCGGGAGATCCTCGCCGGCCTGATGGTCGAGGACCCTCGGATCAAGCTCATCGATAACCCCGGCCGCATCCAGGCCGCGGGCATGAACGAGGCGATCCGCGTGGCGCGCGGCGACGTCATCGTGCGGATGGACGTCCACTCCGAGTACGCACCGGACTACGTTCGCAAATGCATCGAGGTGCTCGAGCGCACCGGAGCCGACAACGTCGGCGGCGCCGCCCGCGCCCGCGCCAAGACGGCGTTTCAGCGCGCGCTCTGCGCAGCGCTCGCGAGCCCGCTCGGCGTCGGCGGCGCCAAGTATCGCTCCGAGGAGAACGAGGGCTTCGTCGACACGGTGTCCTTCGGAGCCTTCCGGCGAGCGGTGTTCGAGAAGGTCGGGTTGTACGACCCCCGGGCGATCACCAACGAGGACGCCGAGCTCAATCAGCGCATCGTCGACGCGGGCGGCAAGGTGTACCTCTCGCGGGAGATCGTCTTTCACTACTTCCCTCGGGACTCGTTCCGCTCGCTCGCGAAGCAGTATTTCAAGTACGGGCAGGGCAGGGCGCGCACGCTCCTCAAGCACGGCAAGCTCCTCTCGCTGAGGCCGGCGATCCCCTTCTTGATGGTGGTCTCGGCCGCGGCGCTGGTCTCCACGAGCGCGGTGCAGCCGGTGACGCCGTTCGCGTTCGCCGGGTACGCGCTCGCTACGGGCATCGAGGCGCTCCGCGTGGGACGCCGCGCGGGCTTCTCCGCCGTCCCGATCGTGTGGGCGATCTTCCCGACCCTGCACGTGTCGCACGGCGTGGGGTTCGCCGTCGGCCTCGTGCGATACGGGCTGTTCGACCGCGATCGCTCCCGTGTTAGCACGCAGCCGTGGATGCAAGCCTCCGCGCGCTGATCGTCGCGTACGCCTTCCCGCCGGTCGGCGGCGCGGGCGTGCAGCGCATGTCCAAGCTCGTGAAGTACCTCGGCGCGCGCGGCGTGACGCCGTCGGTGCTCACCGTGGCGAACCCCTCGGTGCCGCTGCGCGACGACTCGCTGGTCTCCGAGCTGCCCGAGGGTCTCGAGGTCGTGCGCGCGCGCACTCTGGAGCCCAGCTATGCGGCGAAGGCGGCGGCGTGGAACGCGAGCGCCGCGAAGCCCACCCCCGGGCGGCGCGCGATCAGCGCCCTCTCGACGGCGGCGCGGGCGATCCTCCTCCCCGACGCGCAGGTGTTGTGGCAGCCGGCGGCGCAGCTCGCGCTCGCGCGTCGGCTCCGCGCGCGCCGCGACGACGTGGTGCTCGCGAGCGGACCGCCGTTCTCGCAGTTCCTCGTGGCGCCGCTGGTGCGCGCCCGCCGCGGCGTCGGCCTCGTGCTCGACTATCGCGACGAGTGGAGCACCTACCGCACGAGCTACGAGATGACCGCGAGCCCCGCGGCGCGTCTCGCCGGCGACGCGCTCGAGCCGGCGCTGCTCCGCTGCGCGCACTACGTGACCACCGCCACAGAGGAGTTTCGCGAGGAGCTCCTGCGGACCCATCGCTTTCTCTCCCGCGAGCGCGTCGTCACGATCCCGAACGGCTACGATCCGGCCGACTATCCGAGCGATCTGCCCGACCCCCCGGACGACCGGTTCGTGCTCACCTACGCCGGCACGATCTTCCGCCTCACGAGCCCGCGCGGCCTCCTCGGCGCGATCCGGCGCCTGCACCGCGCCGAGCCCGAGCTCGCGCGCAGGCTCTCGGTGCGGTTCCTCGGTCGGGTGGTCGACACCGAGCGCCATCTGTTCGAGGGCACCGAGGCGCTCGGGGTGGAGCTCCTCGGCTACGTCCCCCACGACGAGGTGCTCACCTCGCTCTCGGCGAGCCACATGACCCTCTGCCTGCTCGATGAGGTCCCCGGCGCGGAGCGCGTCTACCCGGCCAAGATCTTCGAGCTGATGCACCTCCGTCGCCCGGTGTTGACGCTCGCGCCCGAGGGCGCGCTCACCCGGCTCGCGCGACGGCACGCCCTCGGCGACGTGCTCATGCCGCGCGACGAAGAGGGCATCGCCGCGGCGCTCGAGGCGCGACTCCGGGCGCCGAAGCAGCTTCGCTCCTCGCCGGTCGACATCGATCAGTACGATCGTCGCGCGCTGGCCGGCCGCTTCGCCGAGGTGCTCCGCGCCGCCGCTGCGGCTGCGCAGCGCTGATTCACGCGCCGCGGCGGAGCGCCTTGCGCACCCGACCGATGAACTCGTGGCTCGTGTCGCGCGCGACGACCAGCGCGGCCGCCACGTACACCACTCCGCCGGTGAGCAGCTCGGCGAGCAGCACGATGAGCGGCGCGCGGATGCCACGGAGGTGGAGGCCGTGGCGAACCCCGAGAACCGCGGCGGTCATGACCGCGCACGCGAGCAGCGGGCGGAAGAAGCCGCTGGCGAGCGCTCTCACCGAGATGCCGTCGGCGCGCACGACGAACGTCACCATCGCGAGCGCGTGGAGCGCGAACGCGAGCCCGACGGCGCCGGCCGACCACAGCGGACCCCATTTGGCGAACGCCGCGATGCAGCCGATGAGCAGCACGAGCTTCATCGCCTCGAGGGCCATGAGCATGCGGTTTCGCCCGAACGTCGCGAGGTACGACGAGAACACCCACGTCAACGGACGGAACACCGAGAGCGCCGCGAGGACCGTGAGCAGCGGCGCCACGCCCTGCCAGTCGGGCTTGAGGAGCAGCGCGATCAACGAGCGCGAGACCGCGCCGAGGCCGATCGCCATCGGGAAGACGACGAGCGCGAGCAGCGCCGACGCGTTGACCACCGCGCGTTTGCGATCCGCCGGGCTCACCTTCTCCATCGCCGGCAGGAGCACCCCGGCGATCTGCTCGCCGAACTGCACGGCCGGGACGTCGGCGAGGTTGTAGGCCATGTTGTAGAGGCCGAGGACGCGCCGGCCGAAGAACGCCGAGAACGCGAGGTTGTCCCAGTAGCGCGAGGCGCTGCCCAACACCTGGGCGACCCCGAGCGGAAAGCCGTAGCGCACGATCTCGCGCGCCCGTTCCCACTTCCACGGCACGCGGTGCAGCCACCCGAACCCGGCAGCGCGCACGACGAGGAGCGCCGCCACGAGGGACTGCACGATGTTGGCGATCACGATCGCCTGGCCGCCGAGCTTCGTCGTCGCCGCGAGCGAGATCGCGGTCACGGTGAAGAGGATCTCCCCGACCGCGTTGGCGATCGCGACCTCGCGAAAGCGCAGCTCCCGGACGAGGACCTTGTCGACGACGCCCGTCAGGCGCCGGATCAACACCGAGAGCGCGAGCCCCGGAAGATAGAGCGCGAGGTTCGGCGTGCTGAACACCGGACCGAAGAGCGAGCCGGTGAACGCGATGAGCGTGATGCCGACGAACCCGAACACGACGTTCATCACCGTGACGTGATAGGTGCGGTCGTCGTCCTCCGCGGCCTTGGTCACCATGTACTGGTTGAAGCCCCAGTGCGAGAGCCAGCTCGCGCTCTGAGCGAGGACCGCCGCAGCCGAGACCTCGCCGATGACGTCGGGGAGGAGGAGCCGCGTCATGTACAGCGTGCCGACGAGGCCCACGACGCGCGAGGCAACGCTGGCGCCCACGTTCCACATCGCTCCGCGTGCGGCGCGGTTTCCGATCGAGGTCGCGGCCATCGCGGGGCGTCGCCTTCTAGCCTCCCTTGACGCGCACGTCGATTGCCCGTTTCGCTGGATCGCGGAGGATGATCGAGGACGCGCTGCGGACGTTGTTCCCGGATCGCGGCGTCGTGGTCGCCGTCGAGCGCTACGGTACGCAGCCGCTGTTCCCGGAGGAGGAGCGGACCGTCGCCGGCGCCGTCTCCTCGCGACGCGCCGAGTTCGCGGCCGGTCGCGCGGCTGCGAGGCGCGCGCTCCTCGGCCTCGGGATCGCCGCGGCGCCCATCCCGAGTGGAGCGCGTCGCGCGCCGGTGTGGCCGGCCGGCGCGGTGGGCAGCATCTCCCACGCGGGCGAGCGTGCCGTCGCCGCGGTCGCGCGCGCTTCGGACGCCGTAGCGCTCGGGATCGATCTCGAGCTGGCCCGTCCGCTCGCCCCCGAGGTGGAGCGCCTCGTCGTCCACCGCGAGGACCGACTCGGCGCGCGACCCCTCGCGTCGACCGTGGCGTTCTCCGCCAAGGAGAGCGTCTACAAGGCGCTGTTCCCCGCCGCCGGCTGGCTCCTCGAGTTCGCAGACGTCGCGCTCGAGCTCCTCGACGACGGCGAGTTCGACGCGCTCGCGACGTTCGGCGGCGAGCAACGGCGCGTGCGCGGCCGTTACCTGGTGACCGAGGACTTCGTCGCGACCGCCGTGCTCGTCAGATGAGCTCGCCGACGGTCGTCGGCGCGAGACCGCGCGCGCGCAGGCCCTCGACGATGCGCGGCAACGCGGCGAGGGTCCAGGCCTGTCCCTCGTGGAAGAGCACGATCTCCCCCGGCTCGGAGGCGACGACCCGCGCGACGATCGCGTCGACCGAGTCGGTGCGACAGTCGTCGGAGTCCAGGCTCCAGAGGACGGTGCGGTAGCCGGCCGCAGCGCAGCGGAGCAGCGAGCCGGTGGTCGTCGCGCCGCGCGGCGGGCGCACGAGCGGTCGCGAATGCTCGCTCGGTGGCAGCAGCTGCTCGCAGCGACGGAGCTCGTCGACGAGCGCATCGTTGCTCAGCGAGGGGAACGGGCGGTGGGTGAAGCCGTGCGCCGCGACCTCGTGACCGCGGGAGACGATCGCGCGTACGTCGGCCGGCCGCGCTGCGCAGGCCGCGCCGAGCAGGAAGAACGTGGCGCGAACCTCGAGGCGGTCGAGGAGATCGAGGTACTGATGGGTGAGGTGGTCGGGACCGTCGTCGAACGTGAGCGCCACGCGCGGCGCGCTCCGGCGCCCGCGACGGACGACGACGCTCGCCGGCAGCAGATCGGCGCCGGCCCTCCCGATGCGGCCGCGCAGGCTCATGTCCGCGCGGCCCCTCGCAGCGCGCGCGTGAGGACGTCGAACAGATCGCGTGCGCTATCGTCCCAGCTGCGGATCGGAGCGTTCCGGGCGATCACGGCGGGATCGTAGGGGCGATCGAGCGCCTCGCCGAGGGCCCGCGCGAGCGCGTCGGGCGCGCGCGGCGGCACCAGCGTTCCGAGCTCATCCGTCTGCAGCACGTCGGGGATGCCTCCGACCCGCGTCGCGACCACCCGGCGCCCGGAGGCGAGCGCTTCGAGCACGACGTTGGGCGTTCCCTCGTTCCAGCTCGGGAGGGTGAAGACGTCGGCGGCGGCGAGGAAGTCGGGGATGTCCTCGTGCGGGCGTGCGCCGACGAGGAGCACGCGATCTCCGAGCGGTGCGGCGAGCCGGACGACCTGCTCGCGTGCGCTGCCGTCGCCGACGAGCACCAGTCTCGCATCGGGATGCGTGCGCGCGACGAGGGCGAACGCCTCGAGCAGATCGAGGACGCCCTTCTCGCGCTCGAGTCGGCCGACGAAGGTGATCAAGCGGCCCTCGTCCGGGACGCCGAGGCGGCGTCGGGCTGCGTCCCTATCGCGCACCGCGAACCGCTCGAGATCGGTGCCGTTGGCGACGGTGAACGTGCGCGCGGGGGCGGCGCCGAGCGCGACGGCCCGCTCGCCGAGCGGCTTGCTCACGGCCACCACCGCGGCGGCGTGCGGGAGCGTACGGCGGAGGTGGGCGCGTACCACCGGCCGCTCGCCCATCACGTTGATGTCCGATCCATGGAGCTTGATCGCGACGGGGATGCCGAAGAGCGCGCCGAGCATCACCGCCGCCGCTCCGTCGGGATACGCCCACGAGGCAAGGATGAGGTCGACCTTGCGACGTCGCCGCACCTCGGCCAGCAGCGACGCGGCGTAGAGCGGGCTCGCCACCGCGTCGCCAATCCTCGGCACATACAGAAAACGAGGGTGGGCGACGTCGAGACCGTCGATCTGCTCGGCCGTGGGGACGCGGCTCAGCGTGCTCGCTCGGGTTCGCGCGCCGGCCAGCGACGCGAACGGAAACCATGGGATCGTCGCCAGCACCTCTACGTCGCAGAGACGACCGAGCGCCGCGAACTGTTGCCGGTTGAAGGGCGACGAATGCGGCTCGAGGGAGTTCGGGAAGATCTTCGTGACGACGAGCACGCGCAAGAGGGCGCGTCTCATATCCGAGCGCCGCGAGTCTGTCGACGCAGCGTTCTCAACGAGAGCGCCCCTCCCCGAGCAGGGGAATTAGTAGTAAGGGGAGGCGTGCCGAGTCGCGCAGTTCTCATGACGAAGCGTCTCATCGACGTGGTCGGCGCCTCGGTCGGCCTCGGGCTGACGCTGCCGATCTTCCCTCTCATCGCGCTCGCGATTCGCTCGGACGGTCCCGGACCGATCTTCTTCACGCAGCGGCGCGCCGGGCAGCTGCACGACGGCGCCCGCCTGCAGTTCGACGTCTTCGACGTCTACAAGTTCCGCACGATGCAGGTCGACGCCGAGGCGAAGACCGGCGCGGTGCTGGCGTCCGAGAACGATCCGCGCGTCACCCGCGTCGGTCGCTTCCTTCGCGCGACGCGGCTCGACGAGCTGCCCCAGCTCTGGAACGTCCTCCGCGGCGACATGTCGCTCGTCGGACCGAGACCAGAGCGCCCAGAGCTCCTCGAGACGCTCGCCGCCGCGATCCCGTTCTTCGAGGAGCGCATGCGCGCGGTGCGCCCCGGCCTCACCGGCATGGCGCAGGTCTCCCTCGGGTACACGGGGCGGTCGATGCCGGGGAGCGCGATCTCCGCGTTCGACGCGGACCTCACCAATCCGTTCGACCTCGACGCCGCCGAGGGCGCGATCGCCGACGACATGCGCGTCAAGCTCCTCTATGACCTCGCCTACAGCGCGGCGCTCGAGGACTTCGGGACGTTCATCGTCACCGAGCTCTCGATCATCCTCCGCACGCCGCTGATGATGCTGGCGCGCAAGGGGCAATGACACCGCTCACGATCGCGCACGTCCTCTCGTCGTTCTCGCTCGGTGGTCAGGAGCGCGTCGCCCTCGATCTCGCCGCCACGCAGGTGGTCGAGGGACATCGGGTGCACGCGGTCTCCCTAGCGCCGCCCCCCGACGGTCCGCTGCGCGACGAGTTCGCGCGACGCGGCGTGACGGTGCACACCGTACCGAAGGGCCGCGGGGTCGATCCGACGCTGGTCGCGCGGCTCTCGCTCCTCTTTCGACGCGAGCGCGTCGAGATCGTCCACACCCACAACCCGCAACCGCTCTTCTACGGCGCGCTGGCGGGGCGCCTCGCGGGCTCCACCGTGGTGCACACCAAGCACGGCGTGAACCCGGCGCGCGGCCGGCAGCTGTGGTTGCGGAGGCTCGGCGGTCGGCTCGCGCACGCGTACGTCGCGGTCTCCGGGGCCACGGCGCGGGTCGCGGCCGACAACGCGGAGTGTCCGCCGGCCCGGCTGCACACGATCGCCAACGGCGTCGCGCTCGAGGGCTTCGGCGCGAACGCGGACGCGCGGCGCGAGGTGCGCGCGGAGCTCGGGATCCCCGAGACGGCGTTCGTCTTCGGCACCGTCGGCCGCATGTCGCCGGAGAAGGACCACGCGCTCTTCATCCGAGCGGCGCGGCCGCTGCTCTCCGAGGGCACCCACGCGGTGATCGTGGGCGACGGGAGCGAGGCGTCCCGCGTGCGCGACGAGGCGCGCGGCTCGCCCTTCATCCACCTCCCCGGCAGCCGCAGCGACGTCGCGCGCCTGCTCGCGAGCTTCGATGCGTTCGTCCTCTCGTCTCGCTCCGAGGGGCTGCCGCTCGCGCTGGTCGAGGCGATGGCGACGGGCCTCCCCATTGTCGCGACCGACGTCGGGGGCGTGCGCGAGGTCCTCGACGACGCCGGCGTGGTCGTCCCCGCGCGCGACGAACAGGCCCTCGCCGACGCGATGCGATCGCTCCGGGACGGCGCCGGCGAGCTCGGCGCGCGCGCGCGCGTGCGGGCGAGCCAGTTCGACGCGCGCCGCATGAACGACGCCTACCTCTCCCTCTATACCCACCTCCGCGGAGCGGCGTAGCGAGATGCTGCAGAAGAGGGGAGCGCTGCTGCGCATGCTCGCCGTCTCCGCCGCCGCGGTGGTGTGGGCGCTCCCGCGCTTCAACCGCGCCGACTCGATCTTTGGTTTCAGCATCCGCCGCTTCACCTCGTCGTCGAGCGGGGACTCGGACCAATACGTCGCGCTGGTGCGTTGGTTCCGCGGTCTCGGGGGCGCGGTCGACGCACCGTTCGCCTTTCGGCCGCTCGCACCGTGGCTCGCGAGCCGGCTCCCCGCAGAGCCGATGACAGCGTTGAACCTCGTCGCGCTGCTCTCCATCTTCCTCGGGACCGCGTCGGTGTTCGCGATCGCGCACCGCACCCGGGGCGGCGATCTGCGGGTCGCGACGCTCGCCGGGCTGCTCTTCGGCCTCAGCTTCCAGGTCTTCTACTACGGCGCGACGGGCCAGATCGACGCGGTCTCGATCGGGCTCTCCGCGCTCTCGGTCGCGCTCCTGGTGCACGAGCAGCTGGCGGCCTCGTTGGCCGTCTTCTTCATCGCGATGTTGGCCAAGGAGACGTCGATCGCGATCGCGCCGTTCCTCTTCCTCTTCACGTTCCCCCGCTCGCGCGCGCGCGCCGCGGTCGTCGCGGGGGTCGTCGCGGCGGCGACGGTGGCGTCGATCGCCATCGTCCACCGCGTCGGGCCCGCCGTTCCCAACGCCTATTCGTGGGCGCCGAACACCGCGGAGCTGCTCGAGAACCTCGCGCGCAAACGGATGTACGCGACGTTCCTCCTCGGGGTCGGGATCCAGGGCGCGGCGCATGTCGTCGCCGCCGCGCGGGAGCGAGGCCGCTCTCCGTGGGCGCGCCTGTTCGATCCCTGGACGGTCGGGTTCGCGACCTCGCTCGCGCTGTTCGCGTTCGCGCTGACCACCGCGTGGGCGGACGCGCGCTTCCTCTGGAGCGGTCAGATCTTCACCTCGGTCACCGCCGCGGCCCTCCTCGCGAAGCGCGACGGCGGCGGCGCTACCGCTCGATGACGACCAGCGGTCGCTTGCCCGAGGGGGACAGCGGGATCTCGGCGACGCACTCGACGCGGATCGGGAGCTCGCCGACGTAGCGACGCACGTCGCGGACGAGGAGCGCCTCGTCGTTCGGGGGAAGGCTCGGCATGACCAGGCGGATGGTGATCGCGGCGTCGCGGTGCTGCACCAGCTGGAAGGCGCGCACCCGATCGCCGAGCGCGAGGACCAGCGAGCTCATGAGCAACCCGTTCACCCGACCGCCGCGCGCGTCGCGGAAGGTCTCGGTGGACCGCCCGTCGACCGACGCGATTCGTGGGAGCGTTCGGCCGCACGCGCAGCGGGTGTCTTCGCCGAGCGTGGCCATGTCGCCGGTCGCGTACCGGATGAACGGCATCCCGTAGTTGTGGAGATCGGTGACGATGACGTCGCCGGTCTCGCCGGGGCGAGCAGGACGATCGCCGGAGGGCTCCCCCCGAACGATGATCTCGACGAGGAGGTTCTCCATCGAGAGGTGCATCCCGGCGTGGGCCTCGCACTCCGCGGCGATCAACATCACCTCGCGTGAGCCGTAGGTCTCGAACACGTGCGGCCCGAACGCGCGCACGATCGCCGCGCGGTCCTCGGGGAACAGTCGCTCGGCGGCGCACAGCACCCGGATGTCCGGCCAGTCGCGGGCACCGCGCGCGACCACGTGGCGCGCGAGATCCGCGACCGCTTGCGAGAACGAGACGATCACCTCGGGGGGCGACCGGCGCAGGAGCGCGATCACCGCGTCGAGATCGGCCTCGCCGCGGCGTCCGCAGTCGACGTAGCGCTCGCGCTTCAGGGCGCGGTCGAGGGTGATCTTGGCGCGTGCGAAGCGCGACGGGTTCGCGCGACCGACGCCCCAGTAGTGGAGCGTAGAGGCGCCGATCCGCGCGCCGGCCCACGCGTAGCCGCGGAGCTTCGTCGCCTGGCGCCAGTCCTCCGAGCCGCGGTCGTAGCGGATCAGCAGCGGCTCGCCGGTCGAGCCGGACGTCGACTTGCGGATCGTGGGGAAGGGGGGCGCGGTGGACAGGTGCGCCTCACCCTGCGCGCGAAGCTCGGCGCGGGTGGTGATCGGCACCGCGGTCAGATCCTCGAGGCTCTTCACGTCGTTGGGGTGAAAGCCGAGCGACACCATCACCGCCCGATGCGCAGGGACGTGATGGTAGGCGTGCGTGAGCAGCCGGCGGAGCGCGCCGAGCTGCAGCGCCCGAAGCTCGTCGAGCGAGCGCCGCTCGGTCTGTTCGAGGTAGCGCAGCAGGCGCATCGTCGGACGCCCGCGCGCCCGCTCCCAGGCCGGGTGCAACACCCGCGAAATCAGCGCACCGTAGGCGTCCATGGTTACAGCAGCTGCGGCATCGCCAAGAGGGTCTGAAAGCGGGTGCCCGAGGTGTCCGCGGGCATCGGGATCCGGCGCATGCGGAGGGCGTCGTTGCGGAGGAAGCGCGGGTTGACGCCGCCCACGTTCTCGAACGCGAGCTGGTATCCGGCGCGGACCACGGCGTCGATGATGTCTCGCCGCGGGCCGATCGGTTTGCCGGTGGGGTAGGCGAGCGTGCGCACGGGCTCGCGCAGTTGGGCTTCGAGCTCCTCGCGAGAGCCGGCGAGCTCGTCGGCGAGCGCTTCGGGGGTCAGTGTCTGCAGGACTCGATGCGTTCGCGTGTGCGACTGCACGTCCATTCCCGCGCTGCGGAGCGCGCGGAGCTGCTCCCACGTGCAGACCGTCTCGTCGGCGAGCGCTCGTTCCGCGGCGAGCGGCAGGTGCACCTCGCACGCCTCGGCGAGCGCCTCGAGGAACCCGTCGATCGCGAGCCCGAACTCGTCCTTGATGAGCCGGAGCGCGCGCCGCACCGTCGCCGCACGCGCCGCTTCGCTCGTGAGATCGATGACGAAGCCGCCCTGGCTCTCGGCGAAGCGCGGCAACGTCGCGCGCGCGATGCGCGCCCGCCCGAGGATGTAGCTGGCTCGGTCCCACCAGAACAACCGGCGCTCCTCGACCGGCGCCGTCGGCACGAAGAAGGCGGCGCGCGCGCCGTGCCGCACCAGGATGGGCAGTACGAGCGAGTGGCACTCGCGGTACGCGTCGTCGAAGCAGACGAGGATCGGGTTTCGGGGCAGCGAGCCGCCGTCGTTCCAGCGGCGGACGTCGTCGACGCCGACGAACGTGAAGTCGCGCGAGAGTAGCCGAATGTGCTCCTCGAACTCCGCCGCGGTGGCGTCGACGACGCCGTCGTCGAACCCGCCGGAGCCGGGGGTCTCGCGCACGCGATGATAGGTCAGCGCGGTGAGCCACGGTGTCCCGGCGCGGGCGCGCGCGGCGAGGATCCACGAGCCAGCGCCTGACGCGTCGAGCAGTGACGCGATGCGCGCGCGGACTCGCAGTCTCATGGCGTCGCGACCGGGGGAGGAGGGAGCACGTGATCGCGGTAGGCGTTGGGGTTGCCACTGCGTCCGTCGATCGCCGCCCGCGCGATGTTGAACATCTCGCGCGCGGTGACGTAGTGGAGGAACCACTGTTCGCGATCGTCGAACGCGCGCAGGGCGTCGTGCAGCGCGCTGCCTCCGCTGCCGAGCAGCGAGCGCGCCTGGTCCTCCGGTGCGCCGTGGGTGTGGACCTTCACGAAGACCCAGTCGGGGCGCCCAGCGACGTGTATCTGCTGCGCGGCCCAGCTCTCGACGCGGGCGCGCGACGCGGGATCGTTCGCGGTGACCGCGCTCGACTCGATGCGGACGCGCGCCGCGCCGGGGCGACGCGTGAGGGCGAGCGGCCCGGTGACGAAGAGCATCCGATCGTCGTGGCGTACGCCGACCCGCGCGCGCTCCGCGTGCTCGTAGGCGCGACGGCGCGAGAGATCGCCGGTCGGCCAGTAGATCTCGTTGACCACGTTCGGCTGACACTCGTCGGGGGCGGAGGGGAACGTGAAGTCCGCGTAGCAGCCGGTCTCGAAGAGCAGGGGGAGCTCTCGGTCGACCCCGCAGTAGCGGCCGTCCGCGCGGGCGTTGGCCAGGCACCAATTGCCGTGGATGAACGCGTAGCGTGGCTTGCCGTCCGTCCCGCGCGAGAGGTGACCGTGCGAGGTGAAGAGCTCGAGGTAGCGCGCGAGATCGTGGCGCAGGCCGGCCTCGGTGTCGTCGTCGTGGTGGAGGTGCACCTCGACCTCGCCGTAGCCGGCGCGGGAGAGCTCGGCGAGGCGCTCGAGATACTCGGGCTGATACTGCTCGCCGGGGAAGAAGAACGAGTGACGGGGCGGTCGCCCGTCGGCGTCGCGATAGCGATCGGCGAGCGCGGGGTAATGCTCGCGCCAGTAGTCGACGCGCGCTCGGCCGACCTCGCGCGTGGCGTCGCCCCACAGCGGCTCGTAGTGGTCGCAGAACGCGAACAGGAGGTGACGCGGTCCGGTTGCGCGGCGCGGGCGCGTGGCGAGGGATCGGGCCCATCCCCCGAGCCAGGTGTGGAGGTTCTTTCGGCGCAGACCCGCGAGCACCGGTCAGCCGACGTTGAAGACGCGGTCGAGCTTGAGCACGCGGAAAACCGCCAGCGGCTGGCCGCCGAGCCCGTCGAGCCGCACGGAGCCGCCCGACGCGCGGAGTCGCTTGTAGAGCGACACGATCGCCCCGACGCCGGAGCTGTCGATCATGCGGAGCGCCGAGACATCGACCACGACGAGCTTCGGGTTGTCACCGATGATGGTGTCGATGGTCGGACGGAGGATCGGCGCGGAGAGCGCGTCGAGCTCACCCTCGATGCGAAGGGTCGTCACGTCGGTGTCGCGCTGAATCGTGGACTTCATCGGTCGGCGGGAGGCGCGGGTGTAGAGCCGAGCAGCGGTGGCGTCAAAAGACTCTTTCGGAGAAGCAGGACGTTCGGCGGCCCAGAGCGGTACAGCACCTCGTCCATGAAGGAGCGAATGATGAAGAGCCCCATTCCGGACTCCGGGAGGTCTCCCAGCACCGGGTCGGGGATGGAGGCGGGATCGAACGACGTCCCGTCGTCGATCACGCGAATCTCCAGGACGTCTGTCCGGGGTTCGATCTCGATCGTTACCCGCCCATCGTCACGGCCGCGATACGCATGTATCACCGTATTGTTGAACGCCTCGCCGAGCGCGGACACGACCTCGTCCTGAAAGGCCTGCGGCGCCATTCGCACCGAGCCCGTCGCGAAGACCTTGCAGCTCGCGGACACCACCCGCATCGCGACGTCGCGATAGGCAAGAAGCGCGGGGATCTGAAGCGCGATCACGCAGGGAGAAGGCTACCGCACGGCGATCTCCTTCGCAAAAGACGCGCTCAGGGGATGACGATGGTGTCCCCCGACTGCAGCACCAGGTTTTGTTGGAGGTCCCCGCCGACGACCGCGGAGTAGCTGAAGGGGATGCGGCGCTCTCCGCGCTCGTCACGGCGCACGATCACGATCCAGTCCCGTTGTGCGAAAGGCGTGAGCCCGCCCGCCATGGCGAGGGCCATGAGCACCGTGATCGGCTGCCCCGGAGCGAGCTCGCCGGGCTTCTGCACCTCGCCGAGCACGTAGACCTTGTACGACTTCACCTCGGTGACGACGACGGTCACCGGTACGGGCTCGGTGTAGAACTTCGTGAGGCGTCCCTCGATCTCGTGGGCGATCTCGGGACCGGAGCGACCCGAGGCGCGGATTTCGCCGACGAGCGGGAGCGAAACGTTGCCGTCCGGGCGAACGGTGACCTCTTGGCTGACCTCGTCGTGCTTCCAGGCGCTGATGCGCAGGCGGTCGCCGACCCCGATCTTGAACTCGGCGGGCTTTTCGTCCTTCCACGCGTGGCGCGGGGGCGAGCCGCTGCAGCCCTGGAGCGTGAGGAGGGCGAGGAAGAGGGCGAGCGACGAACGAGCCACGGGGCCACTCCATAACACGGCTTTGCCGTCCCGGCTTTTTCGTGAGAGCGCCAGGGCGCGTGTTCCGAGAGCGAAGTCTTGCGGCACGGCTCCTCTGGATCGGGGTCGTCGGCCACTTCACGGCGGCGTTGGCCGCGTTGCTGGCCCTCCTCGTCCTGGGCGAGAGCACGCGGCCCTCGTTCTTCCTCGTCTACCTCCCGCGCCATCCCTTCGCGGCGCCCGGGTTGCTCCTGCTCCCCCTCGTGCTCATCTCGAGACGGCGGGTGCTCGTCGCGCTGGAGGCTCTCGCGATGCTCATCGCGCTCTTCCCGTTGATGGGGCTTCGCGTCGGCTACTCGCGCTCTCCGCAACAGAAACCGCTGCGGCTGCTCACGTACAACGTCTTCTACGCGAAGCTCGACCAGGCCGCGCTCGCGACCGAGATCGTCGGCGCCGACGCCGACGTCGTGGTTCTGCAGGCCGGGAAGACCGCGTTCAGCGCGCTGCTGCAAGCGAAGCTCCCGGGGTGGACGGTGCGCATCGACGACGAGTTCATCCTCGCCACCAGGCTCCCGGTCTCGTCGGCTGAGCTCCCCGAGCGGTTCGAGGTCGACGTCGCAGCGGGGCGGGTCCAGTACATGCTGGACGGGCCGAGCGGCGCGTTCCAGGTCATCCACGTGCACCCGGTGTCCGCGCGCGCGGGCCTCTTCGATCGCGAGGATCCGCAGCTCGCCAACCGCCTGCGCGAGCGGCAGGCCCGGGCGGCCGCGGACGCGGCGGCGCGCTCGAAGGTGCCCGTGCTGATCGCCGGCGACACCAACCTGCCGGGGCTCAGCGCGATTTCGCGCCGCACGTTCGGTGGCTTCGACGACGCGTTCGACCGGGTCGGCTCGGGGTTCGGGTACACGTTCCCCGCGAAGGCGCCCTGGATGCGCATCGACCGCGTGCTCGCTGGCCCGCGCGTCCGCTTCCTCCGCCACCGCGTCCTCCCGCGCGGCGCGTCCGATCACCGCGCCGTCGTGGTGGACTTCGAGATCCTTCCCCCGTGACTCGAACGGCTCTGCTCCGCCCGGGAGTGCCCGCGTGAGGCGAAACCCTGGCCGCGTGCTATTAGGCTCGCGCTTCCCCCTGCCATGGTGACCCCGCTCCATCCCGGGACGACCGACCTCGCGGGCCAGGTCGCGATCGCGCAGGGCGTCGACTCCAACGTCTTCCAGACCACCGGGGCGGACGGCTCGCGGCTGCGGCACCCCGCGGCCTTCACCTCGCTCGAGAGCTCGGCCGTGTTCGCCATCCGCGGCCGCGAGGACTCCTCCGACGTTCGTCTCTTCGCGCGCGCGCTGCAGTACGAGCCGCTCGGACCGGACTTCGAGAGCCGCGCGGCGCGTGGCGGCCTCTCGTATCGCGGCTCCACCCGCCTCGATCGTCGGACCACCTTCATCACCACCTTGCTCGGCTCGGTGGGCTCGCTGCAGGCCGCCCGTGGAACCGACGCCGCCGCGAGCGTGATCGATCCGGTGTCGACCCGCCGCAGCACCTGGAACGTCTCGGGCTCGGAGACCTTCTCGATCGAGACGTCGCGCCGCACCACCGTTCGGATCCTCTCCGGCCTCGACCTCGTGGGGACGATCCTCGAGACGGCGCCGGCGGGCGCCGCGCGCGGCAGGGGCCTCGACCTGTTGGTCCTGCGGGGGCGCATCTCCGCGCTCACCCGCGTCGACACCCGCACGTTCGTCGAGAGCGCGCTCCTCGCCGAGCGACTGCACAGCGGCTACACCCTCGCGCGCGGCGATCCGGCGAGCCCGAGCCTCGGATCGATCGACGGCGCCGCGGCGACCGCCACCGTGTCGGTGGCGCGGCTGGTCAGCCGCAGCACGACGGCCCTCGGCACGCTCGGCCTCACGTTCGCGATCCCCCAGTTCCGCCAGCGCAGCGCGATCTTCCCGGTCGCCTCGCTCGGGCTCGTGCGCATCGAGGACGCGTGGACCTTCTCCGCGCTCGCGTCGATCTTCTACGGGTTGTCCCAGCCCCGCGTCGGCCCCGGACCCACGGCGACGGTCGCCGCGGTGTTCCTCGGGAAGCCGCTCTCGGGCCCGTCGCGGAACCTGCTCGACCTGATCGCCGAGGTGGGCGGCCAACGGACGCTCGCGTGGGTCGGCGCCAACGACGGCTCGTCGGTGACGACGGGCGGAGGCTCGCTCACCGCGCGGCTCGCGCTCGGGAGAAGCGTCGGGCTCCTCGTCGGCTACGACGGGCGCGCGACGCGCTTCTCCCCGGCCGGCGACGCCGCGTCGGTGACGTACGTTCGACACCTCGGCTTCATCGGACTCTCGTACGCGTGGTCCGGGCTCTCCGGCCTCTCGCCGCTGCCCACGCTCGTGCGGCCGATGCCGAGCCCCTTCTCGCCGCTCTGACCATGGCGATCGTCGGCGCGCTGCTCCTCGTTGTCGTGCTGCTGTTCCGGCCGATGGAGATCGTGCCGTCGATCGCGAAGCTCCACCTCCTCGAGGTGCTCACCGTGATCACCGCGATCGGCCTCGCGATCGAGGCCGCGCGGCGCCGCGGGCGGGCCGGCTTCGCGCCGCAGCTCCCGTGGCTCGCGGGGTTTCTCGGCTGGGCGTTCCTGGTCACGACCGTGAAGCTCGGCTCCCAGGGGTTGTCGATCGCGTGGGCGACGATCGCGCTCGGCGCGATCTTCATGGTCCTCATCGGCTACGCGGCGACCTCCGTCCAGAGGCTCACGGCGATGGTCGTGGTCCTCGTCGCGTCGCTGGCGGTGATCTCGGGCATCGCGGTGCACCAGGGGATGCAGCCGAGGCAGTGCCTGGAGATCATCGCGCACGACCCGGACGATCCAGAGCTCGCGCCCGACGGACGGGAGTGCGAGCGACCGCGCGCCTGCGAACAAGGGGGAAAGGAGGGCGCCGAGTACCTCTGCGAGCGCGTCGGGGCGCTCTCGACGAACTCCGCCGGCGGACGGGTGCGCTTCCGCGGTCAGCTCGCCGACCCCAACGAGCTCTCGGTGTTCGTCGGCGCGGGGTTGCCGCTCTTGTATCTGCTCGGCATCGGTCGCTCGCGCGGGACCAAGCTGCTGTTCCTCGCGCCGGTCGCCATCGCCTCGCTGTGGGCGGTCGTGCTCACGCAGTCGCGCACCGGGCAGATCGTGCTCGGCACCATCACGCTGATCGCGCTCGTTCGGCGGTTCGGCTTGTTCGGCAGTCTCTTCTCGCTCGGGGTGCTGCCGCTCCTGCTCCTGTTCGGGGGGCGCGAGGGAGCCGAGTCCGACGCGTCGAAGATCGAACGCGCGATGATCCTCCGGGAGGGCCTCGAGCTCTTCCGCGCGCATCCGTTCCTCGGGGTCGGGCTCGCGCAGTTCAATCAGGAGATCTCGATCCCGATGACCGCGCACAACTCCTATCTGCTCGTGGCCGCGGAGCTCGGGCTGTTCGGGCTGGTGCTCTGGATGGGGATGTTGTGGATGACGTTGAAGATCGCGATCGTCGTGGTCCGCGATCCTCCCCCCGGCCTCGACCCCGAGCTTCTCCGTTTCGCCGAGGCGTTCGCGGTGTCCTTCACCGCCATCCTCGCCGGGGTGTTCTTCCTCTCGTTCTGCTACAAACAGCTCCTGTTCGTGTGGATCGGACTCGGCGTGGCCCTCTACGGCGCGGTCCGAGCGCGCGCGCCCGCCTTCCGCGTGCGGACCACGGGGCGGGACGTCCTCGGCATCGTGGCCTGCGCGATCGGCGCGTTGGCCGTGACCTATGTGTTCAGCCGGGCGTCGGCTGGATGACCCTCGCCGCGCTTTCAACCTCGGCGCGTGGGCCTTATGGTGCCACCCGCCTTCCGGCCCGCCCATGACCCCCGAGCCGACCGAACAAGCCCTCGCCGACAGGCTCGCGCGCGCGCTCGTCCTTCTGCGACGTGGGCGGAGCTACGTGCTCGGCGGCGTGGTGGTGCTCGCCCTCGGGCTGGCGATGGCCGCGCTCTTCACGCTCAACGTACGGCGGACGTACCTCTCGGAGTGCACGTTCGCCGTGCGCGCGCCCGACAAGCCCGGCGCCGAGGGCGAGTCGACGGCCAAGCGCGCGGCGCGCATCAAGGACATGGTCCACGAGCGCGCGCGGCTCGAGACCGCGATTCGCAAGTTCAACCTCTACCCCGGGCTGGTCGAGTCCGCCGGAATCCTCGACGCGGTCGAGGCGATGAAGCCGCACGTCGGCATCCGCGCACGGGAGAGCGGGCGATACGTCGTCTCCTTCGACATGTCCGAGACGCCGGGGGTCGACGCGCGCGACGTCGTGCGCGACGTCACCCAGTATCTCGCGGAGTCGATCGCCGAGGACTTCGTCGGCGGCAGCATCGGCGAGCTCAAGAACGACGCGCTCTTCCTCGGCAAGGAGGTAGCCAGCGCGAGCACGGAGATCGACACCGCGGTCAAAGCGGTGAGCACGTTCCTCTCGCGGCACCCCGAGTTCGCCGTGCCCGCGACCTTCGGGCTGTCGGGCGCGCCGAAGAAGGCCGCCGCCGATCCGATCGACACGAGCGATCCCGTGCTCGCCGCGCTCTACCGCCAAAAGGCGCGCCTCGAGGCCGACCTCGCCGCCACCTCCAAGGCGGTCGTCCCCGCGCCCGCCGCGCCCACCGACACCGAGGCGCGCGACCGAGCCGTCGCGGCGCTCGACACGGCGACCAAGGCCTACGCGGTCGCCCAGGCCGACGTGGTCGCCAAGAGCGCGAAGCTCACGCCGGAGCACCCGGACATGAAGTCGGCGCAGGCCACGCTGGCGATCGCGCTCAAGCAGATGCAGGACGCGCGCGCGCGCCTCGCGGCGATCGACGCGAGCAAGCCGCCGGCTGCGGCCGCGGACGTCGGCGTCGCGCCCTCGGGGGACTCGCAGGCCGACAAGCTCAAACAGATCGAGTCGCTGATCGCGGCGCGCCAGGCCGCGCTCGCCAAGGGAGGCGCGGCGCCGCCGGTCGCCACGAGCCCCCAGCTCGACGTCGAGACCGAGTGGCAAAAGCTGTTGCGCGACCTCGGCGAGGCGAAGAAGCGCTACGACGAGGTGCGCGGCAAGTCCGAGGCGACCCAGCTCGCGCTCAAGGCCGCGGAGGCCGGCAAAGCAGGGCTCATCGCGATCATCGAGCCCGCGTTTCGGCCGACCAAGCCGTCCAAGGGCCGGCGCGGCCTCACCGCGGTGCTCGGGGGTCTCAGCGCGTGCGCGTTCGCGCTCCTCTACGTCCTCGCGCGGGTGTTGCTCGAGGACCACCTCGCCGACGCGGGTGACATCGAGGCGCTCGGTCTCGCGCCGGCGCTCGGCACGCTCGCCAACGTCACGGCATCGGACGTGGTCACCGAGACGGCCCTCGCGCGCTCGGAGTCTGCGACCGCCCTCGCCGCGCGGAGACCGCCGGCGCAGTTCCCGTTCGAGGGACGACCGATCAAGACCGAGATGGTGATGCCCGAGCCGACGGCGCCGGCGATCCTCGCGGTCCTCGGCGACGACGCCGGGCCCATCGCCGCGCTTCGCCTCGTGCGCCATCGGCTCGAGCTGCTGCGCGACGAGGGGCGGCGCATGTTCGCGGTCACGAGCCCGCGCGACGGCGAGGGCAAGAGCACGCTCGCCGCGCAGCTCGCGCTGGTGTTGTCCGAGTCGCAGCGCGCGCGCGTGGTGCTCGTCGAGGCCGGCCTCCACCGGCCGTCGCTGGCGAGGCTCCTCGGCTTCGCGATCCCCGAGGGCCTCGGGCTCTCGGCGCAGACCGTTCGCGCGATGCGCGGCAGCGACGAGGCGTGGACGCTCCTCGCGCTCGGCCCCTCGCTGCACGTCCTCGCCGAGTCCGAGGAGCAGCCGCGGTTCCCGCGCGCGCTGCACTCCGCGCAGTTCCGCGAGCTGCTCATGTTGCTCAACGAGGTCTACGACTACGTCATCATCGACGCCCCGAGCGTGCTCGAGGGTGGCGAGGCCAACGCGCTCGAGCCGATCGTCGATGGCATGCTCCTCGTGACGCGCGCGGGCGTCTCGAGAAAGAGCGAGCTGCGGCGCGCGCTGCGTCAGCTCGGTTCACGGAAGACGGTGGGGGTCGTTCTGATCGGTGGCGCCGGAGAGGTCGTCTGAGTCATGCCCAACATCGTTGTTCGCGAGAAGGATCGGGAACCGGAGATCGTGCCGCTCGACCGGCCCCGCATGACGATCGGTCGGTCGGCCCGGAGCGACATCCACCTCCACGATCCGTTCGCCTCGCGGCTCCACGCGGTGATCCAGTACGACGGCGCGTACGTGATGATCGCCGACATCGGCAGCTCCAACCGCACGGTCGTCAACGGCAAGACGATCACCGACCCGAGGCGGCTCGTCCCCGGCGACGTGATCTACATCGGCGAGGCGGAGCTCACGCTCGTCAACGACATGACGTCGGTGCCCCCGCCGGTCGTCCTCACCGGCGGCTCCGACGTGTGGCACAGCGACAGCGACCGCGCGGCGATGAGCGACGCGAATCACCTGCTCGCGACGCTGCACCTCCGCGCGGCGCCGCCCATCTCCGCGCCGATCTCCTCGGTCGACGTCACGGGCGAGTGGCACCCGCCGCGCACCGACGTCCTCCAGATCCTCTCGCGGGTCGGCCTGGTGCTGATCCAGAAGAGCTCGGTCAACGACGTCCTGCGCACGACGCTCGACCTGGTCTTCGAGGCGCTCCCGGCCGAGCGCGGTTTCATCTTCCTGCGTCAGGGGAATTCGGTCGTGTGCAAGGTGGCGGCCACGCCGAGCGCGCTCCTGCCCCACGACCCTCCGCCGCGTCTCAGCCGCACCATCCTCTCGCGCGCGGTGTACGACGGCACGATCGTCAGCACCGCCGACGCGTCGATCGATCCGCGGTTCGCGGGCGCGGGCTCGGTCGAGATGAACGCGATCCGCAGCGTGCTCGCCGTGCCGCTGCTGGTCGAGAACGAGATCCTCGGCGCGATCTACGTCGACAACGACGTTCGCAATCGCTTCGGCGAGACCGACCTCTCCGTGCTCGCCACGATCGCGGCGGTCGCCGCGATCAAGATCGAGCACGAGCGCCTGCTCGCGGAGGTCCAGGTCAAGCGCCGCATCCAGGAGGAGCTGCGACTCGCGGGCGAAATCCAGGCGCGCCTCCTCCCGATGACGCCGCCGCAGATCGAGGGCTGGGATCTGACGGGCGTGTCGTTGCCGTGCCTCGAGGTCGGCGGCGACTACTTCGACTTCATCAACCTGCCCGCCCGGCCCAACGGGCGCACGCGACGCGCCGTCGGCATCGCCGTCGGGGACGTCTCGGGCAAGGGTACCGGCGCGGCGCTCCTCATCTCCGCCGTGCACGCGGGGCTGCGCGCCGAGGCGCGCGTCGGACAGAGCGTGTCCGACGTGATGAGCGCGCTCAACCGCTACCTCGTCGAATACGCGCCGAGCAACAAGTTCGTCACCCTCTTCTACGGCGAGCTCGATCCGCTCAGCGGTCGCCTGCGCTACTGCAACGCCGGGCACGAGCCGCCCATCGTCGTCCGCAAGGACGGCGCCGTCGAGCGGCTGCGCGAGGGCGGGATCGCGGTCGGCATCAAAGAGGACGAGAGCTACGAGGAGGGCGAGACGATCCTCCAGCCGGGGGACGTCTTCGTCTGTTACAGCGACGGACTGAGCGAGGCGGTCAACGGCGACCGCGAACGGCTCGGCGAGGCTCGCATCGTCGAGGCCGCTCGCAACGCCCGCGGCCGGCCCGCGTCGCGCATTCGCGATCGCATCGAAGAGGCGCTCTCGCTCTTCGTCGCCGACGCACCGCCGGTCGACGACATGACGCTCGTCGTCGCCACGCGCTTGTAATCAGCGCGGCGGTCGAGAGGTGCGGGGTCGGGGTGGCTGTGGCCGAGCCTCGAGCACGCTCTCCTCCAACAGCTCGACGAGGATCGAGACGGCTTCGGTGCGGTCCATGCCGCACCCATCGAGCACGTCGTCGATCGTGCTCACGCCGTCGACGAGGGAGAGCAGGAACGCGATCTTCGAATCGAGCGCCATGTCGGACAGCCACTCGTCGGGGAGCGACTTGACCAGGATCCGGTCGAGGGGCTCGAGCTGCCGCTCGTCGGCGGCGCGACGAGGCGGGGGCGTGGGCGCGGGCGCGCGTGCGGGGGGCGGGTCCGAGAGCACGCGCACGCGCGTGACGACGACCGGCGGGCCCTCGATCGGCGTCGGGTTGGGCTGGACCGGAGGAGGCGGCGGGGGCTCGACGATCGGCGGTGCGGGCTCGACGATCGGCGGCGCGGGCTCGGCGATCGGCGCCGCGAGGGGCACCTCGGCGGTCGGGACGGGTGGGGCGGGCGCGGGCGGCGCGGGCGCTTCGGGCGCGGGCCAGCTGGACCAGAACGGGGAGAACACGTCTGGTCCGGCCCGCGCGGTCGGCTTCGCTGCTTCGGCGTCCTTCTTCTTCTTGCCGCGACCGAAGAGCGCCATGGCCCCCGCGAACTTAGCACGCGGTCATCGACCGGCGCTCAAAGGCTCCAGTAGCGGATGCCCCTGGTCATCATGTTGGGATGCAGCGCGCTCTTCACGTCGATGACGACGCCGCCGTCGCGGACCCGGCTCAACAGCTCCGATTTCTCGTCGAGGTACTCGCGATGGGAGACCGCGAGGATCAGCGCGTCGAGGTCGCGGAAGTTGTCGAGTGGCGAGAGACGAACGCCGTATTCCTCGTGCGCCTCCTCGGGGTCGCCGAGCGGATCGTGAATCATCGGCTCGACGCCGTATTGCTTGAGCTCTCGGAGGATGTCGGGGACCTTCGAGTTGCGGAGATCGGGCACGTCCTCCTTGAAGGTGAGACCGAGGACTCCGACGCGCGCCGAGCGGAGCAGCACGTTGTTGTTGGAGAGGAACTTGATGCAGGTCTGGGCGATGAATGGCCCGACGCTGTTGTTGATGCGACGACCGGCGAGGATGACCTCGGGCATGTACCCGAGCGCGAGGGCCTTGGTCGTGAGGTAGTACGGGTCGACGCCGATGCAGTGTCCGCCGACGAGGCCGGGCGTGAACTTGAGGAAGTTCCACTTGGTGCCGGCGGCCGCGAGGACGTCCGCGGTGCGGATGCCCATGAGGTCGAAGATCTGTGCGAGCTCGTTCATCAGCGCGATGTTCAGATCGCGCTGCGTGTTCTCGATCACCTTGGCGGCCTCGGCGACGCGGATCGAGGTGGCCCGGTGCACCCCGGCCTTGACGACCATGGAGTAGACGCGCGCGACGCGCTCCAGCGAGGCCTCGTCCTGGGCCGAGACGACCTTCACGATGCGCTCGAAGGTGTGCTCCTTGTCGCCCGGGTTGATGCGCTCGGGTGAGTAGCCGAGGAAGAAGTCGACGCCCGCTTTGAGGCCCGACAGCTCTTCGAGCACGGGACCGCAGAGCTCTTCGGTGACGCCGGGGTAGACCGTCGACTCGTAGACGACGATGTCGCCCTTCTTGAGGTGCGGGCCGACCGAGCGGGAGGCGCTGATCACCGGGCGGAGATCGGGGCGATTCTCCGCGTCGATCGGGGTCGGGACCGCCACGATGTAGAAGGTGCAGTCGGCGAGCAGAGCCGGGTCGGCCGTCAGCTGGATCTTGTCGATGACCGCACGGAGCTCCTCGGTCGTGACCTCTCGGGTCTCGTCGTGGCAGGCGCGGAGGTTGTCGATGCGCTTCTGGCGGATGTCGAAGCCCACCGTGGGCACCAGGCGGGCAAACGACAGGGCCACGGGGAGACCCACGTAACCGAGCCCTATAACGGCGATCTTCTCATTGGCGGGCGATGTCATCGGGGGGTGGACGCTAGGCACGACGAATCCGGCGTCGCAACCACGATTCCGCGGCGCGCGGTCGCCGCTTGCTCAGCACGGTCGGCGGCGGCGCGACCGGCGTTGCGTGGTACGTTCCGCGTGGGATGAAGTCCGAGACCACCACGGGAGAAAACAAGGCTTTCCGCGGGCCCCTGTTCGGCCGGCAGCCCGAGCTGCGGGTCGTCGAGCAGGCGTTCGACGCGGTCATCGCCAGCGGTGGGCCGCACGTGGTCACGCTGGTCGGCGCCCAGGGCGTCGGCAAGACGCGCATCATCCAAGAGTTCCTCGCGCGCGCACGAGAGATCTCCGGCCGCTCGTCGCCGCGCGTGCTCAAGGCCACCGCGCGCCCGCACGGCAGCGCGTACGACGTCATCACCCGGGTGCTCCGCGCACGCTTCGACATCCCCTTCGGTATCCACGACGAAGTGGCCAAGGAGCGGCTCCGCGAAGAGGTCGCCGTGCTGCTCGACGACCGCAAGGTGGGGGACGTCCTCTATTTCCTCGGGCCGCTCCTCGACATCGAGTTCGACCGCTCGCCGCTCATCGCCGCCGTCGCCGACGACTCGGTGCAGCTCAAGGCGCTGCGTCGCGCGGTCCTCAAGCGGCTGCTCGAGGCCGAGGCCGCCAATCACGCGTCGCGCGGCGTCCTCACGATCGTCCTCGAGGACCTCCACTGCGCCCACGACGACTCGCTCGAGATCATCGAGTACCTCGCAGCCCACGTGCAGGCGCCGATGCTGATGATCGTCACCGCGCGGCCCGAGTTGCTCGCGCGTCGCCCGGGCTGGAGCGCGATCGCGGGCGGGCGACACAGCACGTTGGAGGTCGGCCCGCTGCCCGATCTCGACGCGCAGCGCATGATGGAGCAGCTCCTCGCGCCGGTCGCCGCCGGCGGCGACGAGATCCCGCAGGACCTCATCGAGTCGGCGGTCGACCTCGCCGGCGGCAACCCCGCCATGCTCGAGAAGATGGTCCGCATCCTCCACGACTCGGGCGTCCTCGTCGCCGAGCAGATGCCCACCGACGACCCGGACATGACCGAGGAGCGGTGGCACGTCAACCTCGACCGTTTGTCGTCGGTGCAGCTGCCGATGACGGTGCAGGACGCGGTCAACGCGCGGCTCGCGGCCCTCTCACCGACCGAGCGCGACCTGCTCGAGCGTGGCTCGGCGATGGGCTCGGTGTTCTGGCTCGGCGGCCTCGTCGTGCTCGGGCGCATGAGCGGCCGGGCGCCCGAGATCTGGGACCCCGACCTCGGCGACGAGAGCGGCGCGATCAAGGCGGTCCTCGAGGACCTCGTCGCGCGCGACTACGTGCTCGAGATGCCGGACAGCACCTTCCCCGGCGAGCAGGAATACGTCTTCAAGCACAACCTCGAGCGCGAATCGCTCGAGAAGCTGATCCCCGCTTCATCCGCGCGCCGCTATCACCAGGCGATCGCCGACTGGCTCGAGTTCCGCACCGGCGTTCGCGCGCACGAGGAGCACATCGCCACGCTCGCGTGGCACCGCGAGAAGGCCGGCGCCACCTCGCGCGCGGCGCTCACCTGGATCGAAGCCGGCGACATCGCGCGCGCGCGATACGCCAACGCCAAGGCCGCCGAGTGCTACGCGCGCGGTCTCGAGCTCCTCGCCGACGACGACGCCCGCTCGCGCCTCAGCGCCCTTCACCACTACGGAGACGTGCTCTGCCTGCTCGGCCAATACGACGCCGGCCTCGCGCAGTTCAACGCGATGCAGGCGCTCGCCTACAGCCTCGACCTCAAGGCGAAGGCCGGCGCGGCGCACAACCGGATCGGCCGGCTCTACCGCGAGTCCGGGCGACTCGACGAGGCCACGCGACACCTCCAGGTCGGCCACGCGCTCTTCCACCTCGCGGGCGACGAGCGCGGCGTGGCGTCGTCGCTCGACGACATCGGCAAGCTCGCGTGGATCCGCGGCGACTACAGCGCCGCCCTCGAGGACATGCGCAAGGCGCTCACCACGCGCAAGCGGCTGGGCGATCGCCGGTCGATCGGCCTCTCGCTCAACAACCTCGGCCTGGTGCTGCAGGACAGCGGCCACTTCAAAGAGGCGCTCGAGGCGTTCGAGCAGTCGCTGCGCATCCGTCGCGAGATCGGCGACTTGCTCGGCGTCGTGATCACGCTCAACAACCTCGGCACCGTCGCGCAGGACCAGCGCGACGACCTCCGCGCGATGACCCTGTTCCAGGAGGCGCTCGGCATCGCGCGCGAGGTCGGCGACCGGCACAAGATCGTGCTGGTGCTCACCAACATCGGCGAGACCCATTACCGCATGGGCGACCTCCCCCGCGCGATCGAGACGCTGAAGGAGAGCGAGGCGCTCGCCGAGGAGATCGGCGATCGCATGCTCCTCGCCGAGGCGGCGCGCGGGCTCGGGAAGGCCTACCTGCTCGCGAGCGACCTGCCCAAGGCGCGCGAGTACACCACCCGCTCGCTCGCCCTCTTCGAGCAGGTCCGCTCCAAGGTGCAGATCGGCATCGCGCTCCGCACCCTCGGCGAGGTCACGGCCGCCGGCGGCTGGGGACAGGACCACGTCTCCAAGGCCCGCCACTACTTCCTCCGCGCGATCGCGCTGTTCGAGGAGTGCGGCAACGAGGTCGAGCTGGCCCGCACCTACCGCGCCTACGCCGAGTTCCTCCGCAAGGTCGTGGAGTACCAGGTCGACGTCGCCCTCCAACACGAGGCCGAGACGTTCGACAAGCGGGCGGACGACGTCTTCGCGAAGCTCCGCATCTCGGCGATCGGCATCGACCCGGGCGCGTTCTTCTCCTGAGTTATGCTTCGGGCATGAGCGGCTTCGAATTCCGCGAGACCATGTCCGGTTCGTACCGGCTCGACGCGTCCCCCGATCGCGAGCGCGCGATCTCGTTCACCGTCGGCGCCAGGGTGAGCGCGCTCGGCAGGTTCCTGCGCGACAAGAAGGCGGCGATCCAGGGCGCGATCGACATGGAGGGGTTCGCCGCGCACCGGCCGTGTCGCGGCACGATGGTGATGGACCCGGTGCTCGGCAAGAAGGTCGGCTACGACCTCACCTTCGTCGACGACGCCGGCCGCACGCATCGGCTGGTCGGGCAGAAGGACGTCGCGTTCCTCCGTCTCCTCGAGACGATGACCACGTTGCCCGCCGAGCTGTTCGACGAGTCCGGGCGCAAGATCGGCAGCGCGACGCTCCGGTTCGACGCGCGCTCCGACCTCGCCAAGTTCCTCAAGAGCTTCCGCCCACTACGGCTCGCTTAGGACCACGCCCTTCCTCGCGAGCTGCTCGCGGAGGCGCTCGATCAGAGCCGGATCGTCGCAGTCCTCGACGCGCAGGTGCGTGCGCTCGCCGTCGTGCTCGAGCGTGACGGTCGCGCCCGCGAAGGGGCCGCGCGCGCGGGCGCTGAAGCGCAGCCGGGCCACGCCGCGTTCGCCGTCGCCCCAGAACGCGGCCTTCTCGAGGAGCTCCTGCGCGAGCTGCGCGGGGACCTCGGCGCGCGCGGGGGCGGCGGGCGGAGCGGGCGGGAGTGCCGGGGGCGGTGGGGCGAGCACTGCGGACGCGCGGGTCGCGCTGTCGAGTGGCTCCTCGTCGTCGCGTGCGCGGGCGCGCGG
>JALHOE010000079.1 GCA_022843175.1 Deltaproteobacteria bacterium | reverse complement strand
CGCCGCTCTACGGCGCCGCGCCCGATCCCTGAGCGTGCGCGCACACTCCGCAACCGTGCGCGCACGGTCGCGAACGCGCCGGAACACAGAGAATCCTCGGAGAATCGCGCTGGCACGGCGCCTGCGATGGCTCGCTGCCATGAGCCTCGACATCGCCCTCCTCCGTTCCAGCTTCGACCTCGTGGTCGAGCGTTCCCCCACCGTCACCGCGCGCTTCTACGAGATCTTCTTCGAGCGCTATCCCGTCGTGCGCCCGATGTTCGGCGGGTCCCCGCAGGCGCTCGAGCGCCAGCAGAAGATGCTCACCGATGCGCTCGTCGCGGTCCTCGATCACCTCGAGGACGCGCCCTGGCTGACCGAGACGCTGTTCGCGCTCGGCAAGCGTCACGTCGGTTATGGCGTCGCCGACGAGATGTACGACTGGGTCGGCGAGTCGTTGATCGCCGCGCTCGCCGAGGCGGCGGGCGACGACTGGACGGCCGAGACCGGCGCGGCGTGGGCCGCGGCGTTCGGCGCGATCCGCGACCTGATGCTCAAGGGCGCGGAGGCTGCGCGGCAAGAAGCCGCGTGAGCGCTTCGACCTCGGCCAGGAGCGGCTCGATGTCTCCCACGTAGGGGAGGTGATCGTCCCCGCGGAGCTCGACGAATCGGGCGCCGCGGATCTGCTCGGCGAGGGCGCGCCCGGCGGCGACCGGGACGACGCGGTCTCCGGTCCGGTGGAGGACCAGCGTCGGCAACGAGAGCGACGGCAGGATCGCCGCGAGCTCGCTGCTCGCCACGGTGCGCGTCATCTTGATCGCATTGCCCGGGCTCGAGGCCATGCGTTGGTAGAGCGCGAGCCAGGTGCAGTAGGCCTTGTCGTGCGCCATCGACGGCGCCTCGTCGTCGACGAACAGCGGCTCGCCCCACCGCTCGCGAATGGTGGTCGCGCGGGCCTGGAGCTGCTCGGGCGTGAGGCCGGTGGTGCTCGCGCCGTAGAGCGCGAGGCCGCTCACCCGCGCCGGCTGCGCGGCGGTGAAGCGCGCCGCGATGGCCGCGCCGTCGGACACGCCGAAGAGCAGGGCGCGCTTGACGCCGGTGTGGTCCATCACCGCGGTGAGATCGTCGATGCGCTCCTCGATCGACTCCGGGTCGAAGGCGCGGTCGGAGAGACCCGTGCCGCGCTTGTCGAACACGGTGACCCTCGCGATCTGCGCGAGGCGCCCGAGGAACGTCGCGAGCGTGGGGTGCTGCCAATTGAGCTCGACGTGCGTGATCGACCCGAGCACCAGGACGAGGTCGATCGGTCCGGTTCCGAACGTCTGATACGCCAGGGTGACGTCGTCGTTCAGCGCGTAGCGGGTGCGGACGCCCTCGGGGATGGGTGCCTTCGGCTCCGGCGCGCGCGGCCAGCGCTCGAGCGGCAGCGGCTTGCGCCGCAGGCTGCCGGAGTCGTCGGTGAGCACCGTGTTGTGCTCCGAGCTCATGCCGCGGGTCATCGCGGACTCGATGAAGCTGAAGCTGCGCTGCCAGCCGCGGGCGACGTCGTCGTTCCAGGCGGCGTCGTGCGCCTCGAGCGCGCCGAGCAGTGCCTTCTCGAGCGCGCGGAAGTGTTGCGGCTCGACGGAGTAGTGGAGGTGACGCCGGCCGAGGTCCTCGAGCACCGGCGCGAGCCGCTCTGGCTCGGCGATCGCGCCGAGGACGAGACCGAACATGTGGAGGAGCTTTTGTCGCTGCGCCGAGAGGTCCGACGGAAAGAGCGCGCGTGCGGCGGGCTCGATCGCGAACAGCCGTTCGTAGATGCTGGAGATGAACGCGTCGCCCTGCTCGCGGACGCGATAGAACGACGCCGCGACGGCGAGGCGGGCCTTGTCGATCGGCTCGGCGCCCGACTGGGTGGGGAGGAAGATCTTCTGGATCTCCTCGAGCGCGCTGCGGAGCTCGGCGGCCGAGGGGAAGCGCTCGGCGGGATCGCGCCGCACCGCGCGATCGATCACCGCGCCGAGCGACTCGGGGAGCTCGGGGGCGAAGCTGCGGACCGGCGGCAGATCCTCTTCGACGAGCCGGCGCGCGATCTCGGCCGACGGGAAGCCGCCGTGCGGGAGCTTGCCGGCGATGAGCTCGTAGAACACGAGGCCGAGCGCGAAGACATCGGTGCGCTGCGACGCGGGCTCGCCGCACCACAGCTCCGGCGCCATGTAGGCGGGCGTGCCCATGAGCGCGCCGGGACGGGTGAGCGCGTCGACGGTGTTGCCCTCGGGCTCGACGTCGTACGCAGCGACGGGGATGGGCTCCGAGCTCGCCAGGCGCGGCGATTCGTCGAGCTTGGCGAGGCCGAAGTCGAGGAGCTTCACCTCGCCCCGCTCGGAGAGGATGATGTTCCCCGGCTTGAGGTCGCGGTGGAGGATGCCCTCGCGATGCGCTCCCTCGAGCCCGCGCGCCGCGCCGACCGCGAGCCGGAGCGCGACCTGCCAGGCCAGGGGGAGCGCGATTCGATCGAGGCTGTTGCCGGAGACGAACTCGTAGGCGATGTAGGGGCGCCCCGCGACCTCGCCGATCGAGAACACGCTCACCACGTTGGGGTGCGAGAGCCGCGCGATCGCCCGCGCCTCGACGAGGAAGCGCTCGCGAACCGCGTCCGACGGGTGGCGAGACGAGATGAACTTGAGCGCGACGAGCCGGTCGAGGGCTCGGTCACGGCCGAGGTAGACGTGGCCCATGCCGCCGCGGCCGAGGGGCCGGAGCACCGTGAACTGATCGAACCCGCTCGGGGGCACCCATGCGAGCCCTACGCTCTCGGGGACCGCGGTGTCGGCCATCCTCTGCCCTATAGCATCGCTCCCCGCCCGGTATGATCGCGATCGATGTCCGAGACCGGAACGCTGACCGAGCACGATCTACCCTGGGACCAGCAGCGGCGGCTCCACGAGCGGATCGACTGGCATTTGTTCATCGCCTGGTCGATCGACGAGCCCGAGCGAATCGGCCAGTCGGCGGTCATCACCGAGCCGTCGGTGCTCGGGCGCGGAGGTGCGCAGGCGGACGACGGTGGGCGACGTCTGGTCTTCCACGCCCGGCGCCCCGGCGACGCGCGCCCGAGCCCCCCGCTCTCGGCCGCCCGGCTCTCGCGCGTGCAGTTGATGCTCCGGCGGACGCGCGACGAAACGGTCGAGATCACCTCGGTCGGCCGCTGCCCGATGTCGGTGGCGGGGGAGGAGGTCGAGCGGATCGAGGCCGAGGACGGCGACGTCATCGTCCTCCGCAACGCGCTCGTCCTCCTGCTCGCGCGCCGTCGGGCCAACGAGCCGCTGCGCGCGAAGCTGCCGGCGTTCCCCTTCGGCGCGGCAGACCCGTTCGGGATCGTCGGCGAGAGCCTCGCCGCGTGGGAGCTCCGCAACGCCCTCGCGATCGCCGCGCACTCTCCGCATCACGTGCTCATTCGCGGGCCGAGCGGCGCTGGTAAGGAGCTCGCCGCGCGCGCGATCCACGGCCTCTCGAGCCGCGCCAACAAGCCGATCGTCGCCCGCAGCGCCGCGACGTTCCCCGCGGGCCTGGTCGACGCCGAGCTGTTCGGCAACGCGAAGAACTACCCGCACGCAGGCTCGCCCGAGCGCCCGGGCCTCATCGGCGAGGCCGACGGCACCACGCTCTTCCTCGACGAAATCGGCGAGCTGCCCGAGGACCTGCAGGCGCGCCTGCTCCGCGTGCTCGATCGCGCCGGCGAGTATCAGCGCCTCGGCGAGTCGCGCGTGCGTCACTCCGACTTGCGCGTCGTCGCCGCCACCAACCGGCCGCTCGATTCGCTCAAGCACGACGTGCTCGCGCGGTTCGGCGCCCGGGTCGAGATCCCACCGCTCGGCGAGCGCCGCGAGGACGTGCCGATCCTCGTGCGGAGCCTCTTGGCGCGCTTCGAACGAGACGCGCCCGAGGTCGCCTCGCGGTTCTTCAAGGACGGCCACGCGGCGCTCGATCCGCGCTTGATGGAGGCGCTCCTCCGCCACGAATACACCCACCACCTGCGCGAGCTCGAGCGACTGCTGTGGCTCGCGGTCTCCACGAGCCGCGAGGACTTCATCGCGCTGACGCCCGAGGTCACCGCGGAGCTCCGCGTCGTCGAGAAGGACGCGCCGGCGGCGGAGCAGGGGGAGGCGGCGATTCGCGCGGCGCTCGCGGCGCACGGGGTGAGCGAGGCGGCGCGTAAGCTCGGTCTCCCCAGCCGCTACGCGCTCTATCGCTTGATGAAGAAGTACGGCATCGAACGCGACGAGGGAAAGGCATGAAGCGCGCAATGGCACCGGTGGGAGAGCTCGCGACGTTCACGCGGGAGCGGTTCTCGTACGCGGGGTTCTCGCACGACGTCTACCGCAAGGGGCAGGGCCCCGCCGTCCTCGTCATCGCCGAGATGCCGGGCATCTCGCCGATGGTGCTCGGGTTCGCCGATCGCGTCGTCGCCCTCGGGTGCACGGCGGTGCTCCCCGATCTGTTCGGCGAGGCGGGTCGCGATCCGCTCCGCAGCGACGTCGCGACCAAGCTGTACGGCGTGAGCACGATGGCGCGCGCGTGCGTGAGCAGGGAGTTCGTCACGTTCGCCACGAACCGCTCGTCGCCGGTCGTCGAGTTCCTCCGCGCGCTCGCGCGCAAGGAGCACGAGCGCTGCGGCGGGCCCGGCGTCGGCGTCGTGGGCATGTGCTTCACCGGCGGGTTCGGGCTGGCGATGGCGGTCGAGCCCTGCGTGCTCGCGCCGGTCTTGTCGCAGCCGTCGCTGCCCATCGGCCCCTCCGGAGACCACCGCCGCGGCATCGATTGCAGCGCCGAGGAGCTCCGCGTGGTCAAGCGCCGCTGCGACGAGGAGGGCCTGCGGGTGATCGGCCTCCGCTTCCACGGCGATCCCCTGGTGCCGCGCGAACGGTTCGAGTTCCTCCGCGAGCAGCTCGGCGACAGCTTCGTCTCGGTGGAGCTCGAGCAGTCCGACGGCCACCCACGCGGCCCGCTCCCGCGCCACCACTCGGTGCTCACCGCCGACCTCATCGACGAGCCCGGCGAGCGCACCCACGACGCGCTGCAGACTGTGCTCTCGCTGTTCCGCGAGAAGCTGCTTCCGTGACCTTCGACCCGGCGCGGCGCTCCACCCTGACCCGGCACGATCTCAACCGCTTCCCCGGCGCCTCGTTGTTCGATCGCGTCGCCCGCGTGGTCTGCGAAGCCGAGTGTCTCCCGCGCAAGGAGCTCTACGAGTCGTGGGAGGTCGCGCGGCGCGCGCGGCGGCGCTTTCGCGGCGGGCGCGTCGTCGATCTCGCGTGCGGGCACGCGCTCGTCGCGCAGCTGATGCTCATCCTCGACGACTCGTCGCCCTCCGCGCTCGCGGTCGACACCGCACTGCCCCCGTCCGCGGCCGGGGTGCGGCAAGCGCTCGCCGCGGCGTGGCCGCGCATCGCCGGGCGGGTCGAGCTCGTCGAGGCGTCGATCGCCGAGGTGCCGCTGGCCGCCAGTGATGTCGTCGTGTCCACCCACGCGTGCGGCGCGCTCACCGACGAGGTCCTCGCGCGGGCGGTCGCGAGCGCGGCGCGGGTCGTGGTCCTGCCCTGCTGTCACGACACCGCCACGTGCGACACGGGCGGTCTCGACGGATGGCTCGACGCGCCGCTCGCGATCGACGCCACGCGCGCGGCGCTGCTGCGCGCGCACGGCTATCGGGTGGTCACCCAGACGATTCCCGCCGCGATCACCCCCAAGAACCGCTTGTTGCTCGCGGCGCCGACGCGCTGAGTGTTACGGTCTCGGGAGCGTCGCCTCGGGATCTCCCCGAGACCTCGTCAACGAAGGGCTCGGTTCCGATGGGCGACAAGTCTCCGAAGGCGAAAGACAAAGCGAAGAAGCAGGACACCGCCGGCAAGGACCAGAAGAAGGCGGCCGCGGCCGACAAGGTCGCCAAGCAGTCGGCGAATCAGCCGAAGAAGAAGTAGTCCTCAGGGGCAGACGTGGCCGTTGCACACGGTGCCCCAGCAGGGATCCATGAGCGCGCAGACGGTGCCCGAGCTGCTCGGGGAGCAGCCGCACTTCGCACCGCAGTTGTTCGAGTCGAAGCAAACCTTCTCGGCGCAGCCGTTCTTGCCGTAGGCGCAGATCATACGGGAGGGCGAGGTGGAGCACTTCATCTCGCAGTCGCCCCACAGCCCGCCCGCGACGCAGGTCCGCACGCCGCCGCACTCGCAGCCCTCGGTCGCCCCGACCGAGCATCCGGTGTCGATCGGCGCGGTGTCGACCGCGACGAAGGTGTCGGGCTTGGCGGTGTCGGCGGCGAAGGTGTCGGGCTTGGCGGTGTCGGCGACGAAGGTGTCGGGCTTGGCGGAGTCCGGCGCGTTGCTGTCGACCGTAGCGGTGTCGGGCGGCAGCGAGGAGTCGTCGCTCGACGCGGTGTCGTCGCCCGACGCGGTGTCGTCTCTCGGCGACGAGTCCTCCGTCGAGGTGTCGGCCACCTCGTCGATCGCCCCGTCCGTGCGGTCGTCGACCACGTCGAAAGTGGCGGAGGAGCAGCCGAGCGAACCGATGACGAGCAGGCTCGCGAGCGAACCAAAGAATCGAAAAGCCATAGGGCCGCAGCCTAGCAAGCGCGATGGGCACGAGCCGCTGAACGACATCTCCTACTCGCTTGATGCACGCCAAACCGATCGGCGTTAGATCGGCCCGAGCAACACGACGTCCTTCGAGTCGAAGTGCACGGGTGCGCCGAAGCGTCGGCCGATCCAGAGAAACGTTTCGTCGCTGAAGAACGCGACGTGCGTCGGATCGCGGATGTAGTGCCAGGTCGCGAACGCGCTCTCCGTGGTGATCCGCTTGGTCATCACCCCGAGCCAGCCCCCCGGCTGCAGCATGGACCACAGCTGCTGCAACACTCCGGCGGGATCGGAGAGGTGCTCGACCACCTCGGTGCACGCGATGAAGTCGTAGCGTCGCGTGAGCAGCGCGCGGTCGTCGCGGAAGAACGGATCGTAGTCCGCGCAGGCGACGCCGGAGGCGCGGAACATCGCCGAGAGCGTCGGCCCGGGGCCGCAGCCGAAATCGAGCCCCGACGCGCCGGGCTGCACGCGAGCCCGCAGCGGCGTGAACATCCGCGAGAGGAACGCGCGATAGCGCGGGTCGTCCGGGCGGTTGTCGTGCAGCTCGTACACGGCGCGCTCCGCCTCGGGCGAGAGGTGGAAGCGACGCGGGACGAAGACCAGCTGGCACCGCGCACAGCGCAGGAAGCTGCGGTCGTTGCGCGCGTGGAAGTCGCGTGTCGCGGTGGAACTGCAGAGCGGGCAGGTGGAATCGCTCAGGGGCTGGTCATCATACGACCATGGCGGGTCGACCGAGGGGACACGCGCGCTCTGCTAGGATCGAGGGCGATGTTCTCGGCGCTGTTTCGCGTTGCGCTCGCGCTCGCCATCCCGGCCTGCGCGGGCTCGAGCGACGCGTCGCCGACGGAGGTCGACGCCGGCGACTCCATGGTCGAGGACACGAGCTCCCCGGCGGTCGACTCGACCGCTCCCGAGGTGGCTTCGGAGGTGGCGGTCGACGCGCCGGTCGACGCCGCGACCGAGGCGGGCGTTCGGTGCGCCATGGTCGCGCACATCGGCGACAGCCTCACCGCCTATACGATCGATCCGCTGACGATGGCCTACGCCAACGTGGGCGTGACCGCGGAGCTCGACGCCTACGGGGGCCGCGCGATCCTGCAGAAGCTGCCGGCCGATCCGAAGACGGGGAAGCAGGCGGCGCTCGACTTCGCGAGCGCGGGCTTCAAGGGCTGTTACGTCGTCGCCCTCGGCACCAACGACACCGCGAACATCGCCGTCGGCGCCTCGTACACGCGCGCCACCGCGATCGACGAGATGATGAAGGCGATCGATCCGACCGCGAAGGTCCCGGTGATGTGGGTGAACACGTTCACCACCAAGACCACCGGCTCCTGGTCGAACGACAACATGAAGCTGTGGAACCAAGCGCTCGACAAGGCCCTCGCGCGCTGGCCGAACCTCAAGATCTACGACTGGGCGGCCGTCGCGGCGACGGGCGTCGCGCCCTACAGCGACGGCATCCACCACACGACGGCCGGCTACGCCTTTCGCAACAAGGCCATCGCCGAGGCGTTCAGCGGCTTCTTCCCCGCGAAGTAGCCGCTACAGCTGCACGAGCTCGCGGATCGCGCCGCGCACGCGCGAGGGACGGCTTCGTTCGTCGCGCCGGCGTACGCGCATCTTGAGCCCGCCGATCGGCGCCATGGTGATCGCGATCCGTGGGTCGACGCGCGTGCCCTCGGGGAGCTCGAGGCGGAATCGCTGCAGCATCGTGGCGAGCACGATCTTGATCTCCATGAGCGCGAAGGTGGCTCCAATGCACATGCGCGGGCCGGCGCTGAACGGGTTGTACTCGTAGACGCTCGGCTTGCACGATTCCCATCGCTTCGGCAGGAAGCGCTCGGGCTCGGCGAAGACCGCGGCGTCGTGGTGCATGTGGAAGATGCTCAGGAACAGCTCGCTCCCCGCCGGCAGATGGTGACCCGAGAGCTCGTGATCCTCGGCCACGATCCGCGGGTGCAACGGCACCGGCGGGAGCACGCGCATGCTCTCCTTCACAACCGCGTCGAGCAGCGGCAGCTTCGCGAGCGCCTCGATCGAGGGCGGGGCACCGCGGAGCACTCCGTCGAGCTCGTCCTCCAGGTCGCGCACCACGGATTCGTGCTGCGAGAGCAGGAACAGCGTCCACGCGAGCGCGTTGGTGCTCGTCTCGTGGCCGGCGGCGAAGATGACGCCCGCGTGGCCGATGAGCTCGTCCTCGTCGAGCGCGCGGCCGTCCTCGTCGCGCGCGGCGAGCAGCGTCGAGAGCATGTCGGCGGCGTCTTCTCCCCGGCTGCGCTTGGCGCGCACGATCGCCTCGGTCTCTCGGTCGATGGCTTGGGTGAGATCGAGGAAGCGGCGGTAGGGCGTGCCCGGCGCGTCGAACCGCAACAGCAGCATCCACGGCGAGAACATGGTGACCAGCCACGACTGCATCATGCGAGCGAGGGCGACGCCGCGCTCGCCCTCGTCCTCGCCGAACAGCGTCTTGGTTGCGACGCGCAGCGTGAGCTCGGTCATGTCGGCGTGTATGTCGCGCAGCTGGCCCGGGCGGTAGCGCGCGAGCGTCTCCTCGGTGATGCGCGCCATGTCGTCGCGATAGCCCTCGATGCGCGTCTTGTGGAACGCGGGCATGAGCAACCGCCGGTGGCGCCGGTGCTCGTCGCCGTTGACGTCGAACAGCCCGGTCATCATCCGCAACATCGGGCGCTCGCGCGCGGTGACCTCACGCAGCGTGGGCACGAGGCGGCCGGGGAGGGCGATCATGTGATAGCGGTCGTGCTGCGTGAGGATCTCGCGGTTGTTCTCGGCGCCGTTGACCAGCACCACACCCGCGCCGGCGGCGTCGTGCGCCGCGCGCCCGCCCCAGCCGGGGCCCGGGCTCGCGATGTGGATCGGCGCCCGCACCATCGACACCACGTTCCCGTAGCGGCGAAACAGCTCGCCTGCGAACCGGATCGGGTTGCGGATGTAGCGCAGGATGTTGCCCGTCGCGCCGACGACGGGCATCGGCTCGGGACCGGGTGCGCTGGAGAACGGAGCCGGCGTAGCCATTCGACGGATTGTGGACCGCTCGCTCCGCGCGACAAGTCCGGCCCTCGGTCTCCGCGGCGCGCAGCTGTGTTACGAAGCGGGCCATGAAGCCGAGCACCGAGTGGTCCGAGACGGTTGCCCCCGATGAGGACGAGCGCTTCGCGCGCTACGGGGCGCAGTTCGCGGAGATGCAGCGCAAGAAGTCCGAGCGGTTCGGCAACGGCCGCGCGCTCCACCGCAAGCAGCTCCTGGCCATGCGCGGGCGGGTCGAGGTGCTCGGCGAGCTCCCCGAGCACGCGCGGCACGGTCTGTTCGCGCGGCCGAGATCGTTCGACGCGCTCGTCCGGTTCTCCAACGGCGGCGCCGATCGCGTGGCCGATCGTCGCCCCGACGTCCGCGGCATGGCGATCAAGGTCCTCGGCCTCGACGCCGCTCCGAGCGCCCTCGGCGGGACCACGACGGAACAGGATCTCCTGCTCATCAATCACTCGAAGTTCAGCTTCGCGACGAGCGACGAGTTCGTGGGCCTGGTGATCGCGGCGGCGCCCGGTCCGGGGTCGCTCGTTCGCTACATGATTCGCCGCTACGGATTCTTCCGCGGGCTCGGCAAGGTGCGCGAGCTCTCGCGCGGTCTGGGCCAGCCCTTTCCGGGGTTCGCCGCGTCGCCGCTGTTCTCCGCCGCGCCGATCGCGTGCGGGCCGTACGCCGTGAAGGTCCGCGCGCTCCCGGTCGGTAACCCCGCCCCCGCGAAGGACAACAAGGACTGGGCCGCCGACCTCCGCGCGCGCGACGAGATGACCTGGGAGCTCCAGCTTCAGTTCTTCACCGACAGCGCGACGACCCCGATCGAGGACGCCTCGGTGGAGTGGCCGACGCCCTTCGTCACCGTGGCGCGCCTGACGATCCCGAAGCAGAGCGAGGATCTCGAGGTGTCGACCGAGCTGCTCAAGTTCGATCCGTGGAACGCGCTCGCCGAGCACCGCCCCCTCGGCGACGTGATGCGCGCGCGGAAGGTCGTCTACTTCGAGAGCCAGAAGGTCCGCGGCGCCAGCGCCTGAGCAACTTCACCAGATAGGCGCGCGCGTCAGCGAGCGCCTCACTTCAATCGGAGACGCCCTCCTCCGCCACGTCCTCGACGGCGTCGACCGGCTCGGCGGAGTCCGCTCCGATCTCCGGCTCGGTCTCCGCCTCCCTGGCCGACGCATCCGACACCTCCGGGACCGAGATGGTCGCCTTCTTCCTCGGCGGCGGCGGCGGCGGTGGCGGCACGAACACCTCGGGGGTGCCGCTGTCCTCGACGATCGGCGGGTCGTCCGTCGGCTCGGCCCGCGGCGACTCGACCGCCAGGTATTGGCGATGCTGCTCGTGCAACACGCGATCGCGAACGACGCCGTAGCCGACGCCGCCACCGACCACCAGCAGCCCGCTGGCGACCACCCACGGCCAGCGTGGGCGGTGCTCGGGGACGACGTCGCGCACCGACGGTCGCTCGACGTGCTCGAGGTGCTCGACGTGCTCGACCGGATCGCGCGGACGGAGCAGGGGAAACGCGATCGACGGCGCGACCAGCGTATCGGCGAGCTGCACCCGGCTCACGGCGTGCACCAACGCGTCCGACATCTCGCGCGCAGTGGGGAACCGCTCCCCGGGGTTACGCGCGATCGCGCGCGCGAACCACGCGTCGACCTCCGGCGGGAGCGAGGGCACGAGCTTCGACGGCGGATCGAACGCGCCGCTCCGGATCCGCTTCAGCACCTCCGGCAGGCTGTCCGCGCGAAACGGACGCACACCCGTGAGCGCCTCGTACGCGACGACGCCGAGGCCCCACAGATCGCTGCGTCCGTTGATGGTGAGCGGCGCGTCGATCTGCTCCGGGCTCATGTACGAGGGGCTCCCGAGCCATACGCCGCCACGCGTCAGCTGCGCGGCGTGGTCGATCGCCTTCGCGATCCCGAAGTCGAGGAGCTTCACGAAGGGAGTGCCGCTCGCGTCGTCGCAGAGAAAGATGTTCTCCGGCTTGATGTCGCGGTGAATCACGCCCCGCGCGTGCGCGACCGAGAGCGCCTTGCAAGCCTGCACCACGATGGAGACCACCTGGCCGAGCGGGAGGCGGTGCTCGCGTCTCAGTCGTTCGCCGAGATCGCAGCCGTCGAGGAGCTCCATCACGATGTAGGGGAGCTCGCCGTCGCCGACGCCATAGTCGAGCACCTGCACGACGTGCGGGCTCCGCACCTGGGCCGCCGCCGAGGCCTCGCGCGCGAAACGCTCCACACACTCCGGCTCGTCGGCGAGCGCACGCAACAGGAACTTGACCGCGACTCGGCTGCGCAAGGTGACGTGCTCGGCGATCCACACGCTGCCCATCGCGCCCTGCCCCAACGGCGCGACGAGCCTGAGCCAGGGAGTTACGTATTCGCCCACCACGAGCTCACTCATCGGTGCACCCCGGGCTGCGAGCTGCAACCGGCGTGCGCGCTGGGTCGAGGACCCAAGGCGGAGCTACCATTGCCCCCGATGCGCGCGCTGTTGCTGGTCGCCGTACTCGCGTGCGGGTGCAAGCGGGATTCGCCCGCGGTGAAGGCAGATCCGGACGGCAAGAAGCTCGTGAAGACGAGCGGCGTCGTCATTCACCGCGGCGCGCCGCGCGTCGGCGATCGCGCGCGCGAGACGCGCAAGCAGTCGATGGAGATGAGCATGCTGATCGGCGGCTCACCGTCGTCGCCGATGACGATCACCATGAGCCACGACGACGTGCGCACCGAAGAGGTGCTGGCGGTCGAGGGACGGGTGGTCACGAAGCTGCGGGTCACCTACGACTCGCGCGAGGAGACGTCGAGCTCGGGCGGGAGCGGCCCCCCGGTAAAAAAGCCCTCGCCGGTGGCCGGCCAGACGTACGTCGTGGCGGTCACCAAGAGCGGCGTCGAGGTCGTCGACGTGCACGGCAAGAAGCTGCCGGTCTCCGAAGCGGTTGTCGTCGAGAAGGACTACGCCGCCTTCGGCAAGGAGGACGAGGTGCTCGCCGGGCTCCCCGACACACCCCTGCGCGTCGGCGATCCGGCGCCGTCGCTCGCGCGCGCGTTCCGCGATCGCGTGGGCGGCGTGAAAGAGCTCGAGCCCGAGGGCGAGGTCGTGGTGAAGGTCGACAAGGTCACGAACGACGAGGTCGTCTTCTCGGTGAGGGCGACCTTCGTCGCCGTGCGCGCCGGCACGCTCTCGATGAAGCTCCCGATCACGGGCACGCTCACGGTGCGAGCCTCCGACGGCGCCACGATCGCCTACGAGATCGAGGCGCCGCTCACGATCGGCTCCGGCGACGCGGGCATCGCGATGTCCGGCACGGGCCGGATGTCGGTGTCGGCGAAGCGGGAGACGTTCTGACCCACCCTGCCACTAGACGCACCGCGTCATTCGTGGTGGGAGGGTGAAATGGCGGAGACGACGAGCACCAACCCCGCGACCGGAGAAGTCATCGGAACCACGCCCCTCGACGACCTCGCGTCGGTGCGGAGCGCGGTGGAGCGCGCGCGCGAGGCGCAGACGCGCTGGGCCGCGGTGCCCGTGGCCAAGCGCGCGGAGGCGATCCGGCGCATCCGCGATCACCTCGCGAAGAACGCCGACGAGCTCGCGTCGATCATCTCGCGCGACAACGGGAAGACGCGCACCGACGCGCTCGCGACCGAGGTTCTGCCCTCGGTGCTCTCGGCCGATTACTACGCGAGCAACGCGGAGTCGTTCCTCGCCGATCGCTCGCTGCGTCCCGGCAACCCGCTGCTCGCGAACAAGATCAGCAAGATCGTCCGCGTGCCCTACGGCGTCGTCGCGATCATCTCGCCGTGGAACTACCCGTTCGCGATCCCGTTCTCCGAGGTCGTGATGGGGCTCCTCGCTGGCAACGCCGTCATCCTCAAGGCCGCCACGCAAACGCAGCTCGTCGGCCGCGCGCTCGAGCGCGCCGTCCAAGCCGCCGACCTGCCGGAGGGCGTGTTCACGTACCTCAACCTCCCGGGGCGGCTCGCGGGCGATGCGATCCTCGAGGCGGGCGTCGACAAACTGTTCTTCACCGGCTCGGTGCCGGTCGGCAAGCAGCTGATGCGCAAGGCGGCCGACACGCTCACCCCGCTCGTCCTCGAGCTCGGCGGCAACGACGCGATGCTCGTCTGCCCCGACGCCGATCTCGACCGCGCGGCCGCGGGCGCGTGCTGGGCCGGCATGCAGAACGCCGGTCAGTCGTGCGGCGGCGTGGAGCGAATCTACGTGCACCGCGACGTCTACCAAACGTTCATCGACAAGCTCGCCGAGAAGGTCCGCGCGCTCCGCGTCGGCGTGGACGTCGACTTCAACGTCGACATGGGCGCGATGACGACCGAGGGGCAGCGCGACCTCGTGCGCCGTCACGTCGCCGACGCGGTCGCGAAGGGCGCCGTCGTCTACGCCGAGTCGTCGTGCCCGCCGACGGGCAACTTCCACCCGGCGATGGTCCTCATCAACGTCGATCACACGATGGACGTCATGCGTGACGAGACGTTCGGCCCGGTCGTGGGCGTGATGGCCGTCGACAACATGGACGAAGCCGTCGCGCTCGCCAACGACTCGAACCTCGGTCTCACCGCGTCGGTGTGGTCACGCGATCGCGGCGCCGCCGAGTCGCTCGGCCGCCGCGTCCGCGCGGGCGTCGTCATGATCAACGACCATCTCATGAGTCACGGACTCCCCGAGACGCCGTGGGGCGGCTTCAAGGAGTCCGGCATCGGACGCACGCACGGGCAGATCGGGTTCGACGAGATGACCCAACCGCAGTGCGTCGTGCACGACTACATGCCGATGGTGAAGAAGAACATGTGGTGGCACCCGCACGGCAAGGGCGTGTACGACGGCCTCAAGGGGATCATCGCGATGCTCACCGGCTCGCTGCCCGAGCGGGCGTCGGGTGTCACCGAGCTCGCCCGCCTGTTGCCGCGGAGCTTCAAGGTCGACTGACCTACAGCGCGTCGCAGACCGAGGGATTCGCCTCTACGTAGTCCTGGACCTGCTCGAGCATCGAATCGCACTCCGGCCGGACCTCCGCCGCCCGGGTGCGGAGCGGGCCGTAGTGGCCGGTCTTTCCGCCGCGCGTGCGGAGCATCACCGCGGCGTACTCGGCGGCGAACGCGGGACACGCCTTCGAGATTCGCTGGAAGTCGATGCCGTCGGCGCCGGTGCCCCAGTTCTCCCAGTTGGAGGCGTTGCAGCTCACCCCCTCGCGGAACGTCTCGAGGAAGCACCCGTCGGCGCTCTTGCGGTACTTCGCGAACAGGACCGGCAGCTCGGAGCTCGACCCGCGCGAGTCCCAGCTCGTCTGCCAGGCGCCGGCCTCGGCGCTGCTCGAGGACGTGTTCGTCGCCGAGGCGTCTCGACCCGTGCAGTGCTTGCCGGAGCTCTCTCGCATTCCGAGCCCGAGGAGCAGCGCGTAGACGTGCCGTAGCGTGTCCACGCCGCCGTCGTTCGACATGCCGAGCGCGCTGAACGTCGAGCGATACCAGGAGAGCGCGTCCCGTGCGTCGTCGGTCGTGGCCGCCCTGGAGACCAGCGCGACATCCGAGCGGCTCTTCTCGCAGACCGCGCGCGCGAAGACGAGCGCGACGCCCTTGATGTAGCCGCGCGGCATCTGACCGCGATCCTTCCAGGAGTACCGATAGCAGGCGGAGTTGACCGCCATGGACTTGATCGCATCGAGCTTGCCGCTGCCGGGTGTGGCGGGCGGCGGCGTGAGCCGATCGAAATAGAGCCCATACGACCAGCCGATCTCCCCGTTGTACTTCACCTTGTAGAAGCCGCCGCTCGGCGTCGCGGACTCGACGGTGACGGTCGCGCCGTTCGGCACCACGCGCAGGATGGCGTAGCCGGTGCCCGGGCCCTTTCGCAGGTTCACGGTCGTCGTGGCGCGGAGCGACGAGCCCACGGCGACCTCGCCGAGGACGCTCTGCGCGCCGTAGCCGTCGCCGGTGTCGTCGGCGCCCTCTTCCTCGTCGAACGCGCCGTCTGCGACGCAGGCGACGTGGACGACTGCAAGCACCAGCGCGGCGAGCAGCGAGCTGCGACGAAGCGTGGACGATGGGAGGGGGTGTTGCGCCATGCGTAACGACGCTATGTACGCGGCCTTCTCCTCGGCGCTTACATCGTCTGTCCGTCCCGTCGCACGAGAACACTTCAGTCGGGTTGGAGAAACTCGAAGCCTCCCGCCCACGGAGTGACGTAGGCTCGGCCGCCGATGGACGGGGGGACGGCCAAGCGGCACGCGGCGGGGCTCGACGGCATCCGCGGCGTCGCCGTGGCCGCGATCACCGCGTATCACCTCGGCCTCATCCGCGGTGGCATCCTCAGCGTCACGGTCTTCTTCACGCTGAGCGGCTATCTCATCACCTCGATCCTGCTCCGCGGCGTCGACCTCCGCACGTTCTGGGTGCGTCGCGCGCGACGCCTGCTCCCGGCGCTCGGTCTACTGCTCGTCGTCGTCCTCGCGGCGACCTCGATCGCGCGCCCGAGCCAGCTCTCTCTGCACGCAAAGCAGGCCGCGTCAGCGGCGCTCTACGTGGCGAACTGGGCCACCATCGCCAGGGGCGACAACTACTTCCATCGCTTCAGCGGCCCTGCGCCGTTCGATCACCTGTGGTCCTTGGCGATCGAGGAGCAGTTCTACGTGGTATGGCCGCTCGTCGTCGCGGGGATGCTCATGCTCTCCGCGCGACGAAAGACCCAGCTCATGCTCGTGACCGGCGTCCTCGCCGTGATGTCCACGGTGTGGATGGCCGTGTGCTACGTGCCCCACGCCGTCAACAACACTCGCGCGTACGAGGGCACCGACACGCGCGCGGCGCCCATCCTGATCGGCGCGCTCGCCGCGATGATCGTCCCGCTCGAGCGCACCGGCGAGGGCGGCCGCGGGCGACGGCTGGTGCTCGAGGCGGTCGGCTTGGTCGCGCTCGCGGTGGTCGTGGTCGTGGTCGCGCGGACCGACGAGCTCTCGCCCTTCCTCTATCAAGGCGGCGAGGTGGTCGTCGCGCTCGCGAGCGCGGTGCTCGTCGTGGCTGCGGGGCACCCGTCCACGTGGGTGGGCAGGGCGCTCGGCGTCGCGCCGCTGCGCTGGCTTGGCGAGCGCACGTACGGCATCTACCTGTGGCACCTCCCGGTGGTCGCGTTCATGCCGCCCTCGGCGCTGCAGGGCCGGCCCGTGGCGCGCGTCCTCGTGCAGGTCGCGGCGATCCTCGCGCTCGCCGCGCTCTCGTGGGCGCTGCTCGAGGACCCCATTCGCCGCAATGGCTTCCGTGCGGCGTTCTCCGAGCGCGCGCTTCGCTTCGCCGGGGTCACGCTCCTCGTGCCGATCGCCACTGGCGCGCTGATTGTGTGGCCGAAGCTCACGCCGGCGTCCGCGCGCGATCTCGATCCGCTCGCCGAGCTCGCGGCCGAGACGCCCGAGGCGCGCCCCGTCGAGCTCGCGGCGGTCCCGATGGCGAAGGCCGCCCCGCGGACGTCGTGCACGCAGCTCGTTCACCTCGGCGACTCGACCTCGCTCGGCCTGATCTCCAAGCAGTACCTCCCCGATCCGGCCGACCGGCTCGACGCGCGCTATCAATCGGTGGGCGTGACGCTGTTCATCCCCGAGATCTCCGGCGGACGGTCGATCGTCGAGAAGCACCAGGAGAAGCCGAGCGCGTACGAGGTGGTGGCCGCGCGCACCGCCGAGAGCTTCAAGGGCTGCTGGGTCTTCGCGCTCGGCACCTCCGACGCGGCGACGACGCTCGGCAACGTCCCCGGGCTGATGAACCGCATCCGGTGGATGATGGAGCGCGCGGGGGGAGCGCCGGTGCTGTGGCTGACGAACAAGACCGTGCTCGCCAAGGGCGCCTATCGCAACGCGCATATGCTGAATTGGAATCAAGCGCTCCTCGATTCCTGCAAGCGTTACCCCAACATGCGCGTCTACGATTGGGCGAGCGAGGTGCGCGACGCCTGGTTCCTCCCGGACGCGATCCACCCCAACGAGGTCGGATCGCGGGAGCGCGCCGCCCGCGTGGCGCGCGCGCTCGCCGTGGCGTTCCCTCACGGCGGCCCGCCGTCTGCGGAGTGCGTCGTCAAGCTCGACGCGGAGTGAGCGGGCCCCATGCTAGGCTTCAAACCGCATGATCGCTCGTCGCCTTCGCCGTCTCAGCATGCTCACCCAGGGGGCGGCCCTCATCGGACTCGCCGCGTGCAACAAGGAAGCGGGGCCCCCCGAGGCGCCGCACGTCAACGCGCCGGCGCCCGCGCCGAGCACCGGTGAGGCGCCCACCACCACGCCGGTCGTGGCCAGCGCGTCCACGACCGCGCCGCCGGAGGAGCCGAAGCCGCCCACCGTGAACTCGCCGCCGACGGCCGATCCCAATCCGCCCAAGGTCAACTCGCCGAAGCCGCCGAAGCACACCAACTCGCCGCCCCACTGATGTATCGCCTCGCGCGCTCGAGCGGCAGCGATCTCTCGCTGCACCAAGAGCACCTCGCGATCGCGCGCCCGAGGCAGGGCGAGGTCCACTGGGATTCGTTCGAGCCCGCCGCCTACGAGCCCGCTGCGCTCGACGAGGCGGCCGCGTTGTGGTGCACGCGCGCCGTCCAGGAGATGCACTCCCTCGCGCTCTTCACCGAGCTCGCGGGCCAGCTCCACCTCCTCGGCGCGCCGCTCGATTGGTCGGGCGCGTTCGCGCGAATGATCGCCGACGAGGTCCGGCACACCGATCTGTGCCTTCGCATGTGCGAGGCCCTCGGTCGCCCGGCGAGCCCGGAGATCGATCCCGCGGAGCTGCACCTGCTCGCCGCCGCCTCGCCGCGCTCGCACGTACGCCAGACGATCGTGGCGGCGTTCTGCATCGGCGAGACGATCAGCGGGCGCATGTTTCGCCGCGCGCTCCGCGCCACCGACGTGCCGCTCGCGCGCGAGGTCGTCGCCGCGATCGTCGTCGACGAGACCTTTCACGGCGAGCTCGGTTGGGAGCTCGGCGCGCTGTTGATGCGGCGCGACGGCCCGCAGTTCGACGTCGAGCGAGGCGAGCTCGCGCGCCGTCTACCGTTCCTCTTTCGCCACTTCGCCGGGTTGTGTCGCGTGACCGGGCCGCCCGAGCGCGCGCGCAGCGAGCCGCACGTGGACGAGGGGCCGAACTTCGGAACCCTCAGCGACGCCGGCTACGCGTGCGCGTTCTTCGACGGCATGGAAGAGGACGTCGTCCCCGGCCTCGTCGCGATCGGCCTGCCCGAGGCGGAGCCCGCGTACGTGGAGCTGCTGCGGACGTTGGGTTAGCGCCAATGCTGTTCGGATAAGAGGACCGGTCGCCAGGGAGAAGAGCCTCACGCCAAGGCCGCCCGAGATTCCCATGGGGCGCAGCCCATGGGTGCGCATCGACGGGTGCGCTGCACTCTGCGGCAACGACGTCTCGGCGAGCATCGGCAGGCGACTTCGCTCCCGGGCGCTCTTGGCGTGAGGCTCTTCTCCCTGGCGCCCGGTTTGTCGCTGCGCGGCGTTAACCGAACAGCATTGGGGTTAGCGCACTTTCCGCTTTCGATCATCGACGCGGGCGCTGCCCTTTCGCCTAGTTCGCGCCGTAGCAGAACGTGACGTGACTCAGGCCCTCGCCCTCGGGGGTGGTGAGGCCGAGGCCCTCGGTCGCCGCGGGGTAGAGGTTCGAGTGCGGTCCGCCCTTCACGAGCACCGTGGCGCTCGTGCTGCAGGTGTAGTCGAAGGTCGAGCCCGTGACGGCGATGGTGACCGAGAACGTGCCGTCGCCGCTCGTGTACGTGCCGGTCTTCACCGGCTCGATCTTGAGCTCCGAGAACGACGCGCCGAGGCTCGCGCAGTTGGGGTTGCCCTCGAGCACGGTGGGCCCGCCGCCGAGCGTGGGGCCACCGAGCTCGCCGGTGCCGCCGATCTCGCCAGTGCCACCGAGATCTCCGGCACCGCCGGGATCTGCGGTGCCGCCGGGATCTGCGGTGCCGCCGGGATCTGCGGCGCCGCCGGGATCTCCGGTGCCGCCGGGATCTCCGGTGCCGCCGGGATCTCCGGTGCCGCCGGGATCTCCGGTGCCGCCCCCCGGTTCGAGCGAGACGCCCGGCGTCAGGTCGCCGGCGCCCGGCTTGTCGATCACGAGCGGCGGGAGACGGAGGAGCCCGCGGGGCGCGACGGGTATCGCTCGCAGCGTCTTGCCCGTGTCGATCGGGACCGCCTTGCCCTTGTCCTCGGGCTCGCTCCCGAGATCGGGCTCCGTGCTCACGGTCGCGGCGCATCCGCTGGCGAGCAACGCGAGGGAACCGAGGACAGCGAACAGCTTCATGGTTGGCTCCTTTTTGCGGTCGGACGCTCGAGTGCGTCGACCCGCTCGAGGCGATTGCAGCGCCGGTGCCATGCTCGACGTGACGAGAACGAATCAGGGCGAGCGCAGCTACGCCCGCCGCGCGCCCCGCGCATCCGAACGCGAATACATCGCGCAGGCGTAGCGAGCCGTGCGCGATGACCAATCTCTGCTCGTCGCTACTTCCAGAGCACGAGATACGTGACCATCTGCACGTTCCCGTAACCGATCATCGCCGCCGGCGGCTTGTCTCCGATCAGCGCCTCGTACGCGAGCGTGTTCTCCCCACCGAGCTTGGCGTCGGCGGTCACGTCGGCGATGAAGGGGCGGACGTCGAAGCCGGGACACCAGCCGCCGCGGCCGAAATACCAGGTGCCGTGCTGGTTCGGCACCACGCCCTCGCCGACGAGCTTGCGGCAGCCGTCGCTCGACTTGGCGCCGGGGAACGTGAGCGAGCTGCGCTTGCCGGTGTTGACCGTGAAGTGGTGGGTGTGATTGCAGAACTCCGCGCACTGATCGGTCTCGCTGCCGTGACCGGTGATGAGCGCGTAGAGCTCCGCCTTCTTGGTGCCGGCGGGGATGTCGAGCTTGCGCGGCGGATATTTGGCGTTGTAGCCGTCGTTGAGCGTGCCGCCCTCGAACAGCTTCGTCGCGGACACCGGGCGCATGCCCTTGGCGCGATTGGAGAACCGAAGCGACAGCGACCCGACGTAGTTCGCGGGCCGCGGATCCCACTGCTTCGACGCCCACCAGCGGAGCTTCTTCTTGCCGGTGCCGAGGACCGGGAGCATCCCGCTGATGTCGGTCACCCAGCGGCCCTCGCGCCAGTAGGTGGTGATCCAGCGGGCGATCTCGAGGTCGCAGCGCGGCTTGCCCGCGTCGTCGGAGCCCTCGCACACGCGCAGGTCGGAGAGGTAATCCCACGCGCCGCACTCGCCGTCGCGGTGGTTCTCGCAGTTCGTCGAGAGGTCGACCTCGAGGGTGTCGAACGCGGCGGTGTCCGGGATGTCGACGTCGACGAACGTCTCGTCGACCACGACCTTGTCCTTGAAGACCTCCAGGACCGTGGCCTTCTCGGCGGCGAGCTTCTCCTCGCGGGCCTTCTCGAAGTTGTAGTACACGGCCTCGCTCGCGAGGAACGAGAGGTCCGACGTGACGCCGCTCGCGCCGCCGAGGCGACCGAGCATGCCGACCTCGCGCACGTGCTGCGTGTAGTCCACCGCCCAGTGAATGGCGTCGTAGCGCTCGTAGGGGAGCTTCTTGGTATCGCGGTCCCGGTAGATGTCGCCGAGCCAACCCTCGAGCTCGTGGACCGGCTTGCTCACGAAGTGAACGCGCTCGGTCCACTCCGCGGGCACCACGGGCTTCGCCGCCTCGACGAACGCGTCGAAGCCCGGCTTGTCGTCGCGGTAGAGGAAGAAGTAGTGCGTGTTCGGGGGCGAGGCAGCGAGCAGGCGCTGCACGCCGAGCGTCTTGAAGAGCCCCTTCGAGTACGCATTCGTCGATTGGTAAACAACGAACAGATAATTGTCCTGGCCGTTGAACTGCTGCTCGAACGACCAGTCGTCCGCCGTGAAGGGGCCGGCCACCGCGCGCGGCGTGGTGCCATAGGGCCCGGGGCGGAACGCCGACGGCGCGTCGGCCTCGGCGGCGACGTCCTCGACGACGCCGGTGTCCACCGGGGCGGCGGGTTCGCTCTTGCTGTTGGAGCACGCGACAAGCAGGGAACAGATAAGCAGTTTACGCATCAGCCTCTCCGCGCAATCACCGCGTCGAACACGCGCTCGGCCACGTCGACACAGAAGGGTATCTTCTCGACCTCGAGGTTCTCGGGTGTGTCGCTCGGCAGGTGGTACTCGCGCGGCATGCCATGGTGGGGATCCACGCACCCGAGGGTTACCGCGGGGTAACCGGCCGTCGCGAAGGGGACGGCGTCGGTGCCGCCGACCGGGATTTCGAACGCGCGCACCTCGGCGAAGCGCGGGTCGGAGGCGGCGACGCCCTCGATCGCCTCGGCCAGCCAGGGCTGCACGGGGAGCGGAAAGATCTCTCCCTCGACGAAGTAGCGGAGCTCGCCGTTGGCGAGGCCGTCGAGCCCGATGATCACGGTGCGGTCGCGGCTCCACTCGGCGCGCATCTGCTCGCAGAGCCGCTCCGCGCCGCCGAGGCCGGACTCCTCGCAGCCGGTGCCGACGAACACGACCTCGACGTCCTCGAGCTCCCGCGCCCGGAGGCGCCGGGCGAGGAGCAGGATGCCGGCGACGCCGGAGAGATCGTCCATCGCGCCCGGAACGGTGTGGTTGCGGAGCACGACGTCGAGGTTGAAGAGGAACGCGACGAGCGCGGGGACCGAGAGACCGAGCCGCGCGATGCGCAGCGGCCACGACTTGCCGAAGACCAGCTGCAGCACGTCGACCACGGCGAGCGCGGCGGTGGCGCCCGTGGCGACGCGGAGCGACTTGTACATGAACGTGCCCGGCTTGGAGTGCAGCCGCTTCACCAGCTCGGGCCGAAAGACGAGGCCGGTGTACGCCGCGTCGACGTGTGCGAGGAACACCACTCGTAGGCGCGGCGCCTTCTTCGCGCGGAGCACGCCGAGCACGTTCTGCGAGGCGCGGAAGGGGAACAGGCGGCGCATGACGAACGCCGCGCGCGCGGAGTCCGCGGCGTAGCTCGCGGCCGAGAGCGCGTGCAGCGCGAGGCCGAGGGCAGGGCGCTTGCCGGCGAGCAGCGAGCCGAGCGTGGCGGTGCCGAAGTGGAGCGCGAGGTTCGCGTAGATGCTCTTGTTCCAGGTGAACGGCTTCACCGAGGTCTCGAGGCCGAGCGCCTCCATTTCGTCGCGGACGATGCCGTGCGCCCTGCGCTCGTCCTCGCCCGTCGCCGTGCGCTTGGGGCACTCCGCCACGATGCGGGCGATGAGCGCACGGGCCCAGCCGGTTTCGTCGAAGGTTTGCGGTTGGATCGAGGTCGCAGCGCTCATCGCGGCTAGGCAAACACGGCGTCGCGCGTACGTACACGGGCGGGGCCCGTCGATTGCTTCGTAGCTTGCGTGGACTCACGCATCGACCACCTCCAGAGGCGGGCCTGCGCGCGGCCGGGCGTCCTCGGGCTCGGCGGTGGTCTGCCCGCGCCGGAGCTGTTTCCGCGTGCCCAGCTGAGCCGGGCGTTCCTCCGCGCCATCGAGCGGGCCGACGGGCTCCAATACGGTTGGCCCGAGGGCAACCGCGGCCTTCGCGCGTGGGTCGCCGAGCGGCTCCGCGACCGTGGGGCGTTCGTCGCCGAGGACGAGGTCATCGTCACGAGCGGCGCGCAGCAGGGCATCGCGATCGCCACGGCCGTGCTCCGAGCGCGCACGATCGAGGTCGACCCGGAGTGCTATCCCGCGGCCCTCGACCTGTTCCGCGCGCGTGGGCTCCGGATGGTGCCGGCGAAGGGGCCCCTCGGCGACGCGGTCACGGCGGCGTACGTGATGCCGGGCGTGAGCAACCCGCGCGGGCAGGGCCTCCCCGAGGAGCGACGGCGCGCGCTGATCGCCCGCGGTGGCGCGCTGATCGTCGACGAGGCCTACGCGGAGCTCCGCTTCGACGGCAAGCTCGAGCGCCCGCTCCTCGCCGACGCGCGCGACCGCACCTTCCACGTCGGCACCGTCTCCAAGTCGCTGTGCCCCGGCCTGCGCGTGGGTTGGCTCGTGCCGCCGCGCCGAGACCTCGACGCGGCGATCGCCGCGAAGCGCGAGCTCGATCTGCAGGCGCCCTCACTCGGACAAGCGATCCTCGAGGAGTACCTCGCGGGGGACGACTTCGATGCGCGCCTCGCCCGCGCCCGCCGCTTCTACCGCAGGCGCGCCGAGCGGTTCGTGCGCGCGCTCCGCCGCGCGTTCCCCTCGTTTCGGATGGAGGACCCCGAGGGCGGGTTCTGTGTGTGGGTCGAGACCGACGTGGCGGGCGACGACGCGACGCTGCTCTCGATCGCGACCGACTGCGGCGTGTCGTTCGACCCCGGCCGAATGTTTCGTCACGACGAGCGCTCGTCGCCGATCGCGATGCGCCTGTGTTACTCCGCCACGGCGATCCCCGAGCTCGAGCTCGCGGTGCAGCGGCTCGAACGCGCGTTCCGTGCGCTCGCGCGCAGGGGCAGGGCGGCGCGTTGAGCGCCCCTACTCCGTGGCGTCGAGCGACTCTGCGAGCACCGAGACGAGCGAGTCGATCTCGTGCTTCTCGACGATGAAGGGCGGGGCGAGCTGGATGGTGTCGCCGCCGTAGCGAACGTAGAAGCCCTTCTCGAGGCACCGCATCGCGACCTGGTAGGGGCGCTTGGCGGGCTCGCCGGGGAGGGCCGCGAGCGTGAGGCCCGCGGCGAGCCCGTAGTTGCGGATGTCGGTGAGGTGCTTGCGCCCCTTGAGCGAGTGCACCGCGTTCTCGAAGTAGGGCGCGAGCTCGCGCACCCGCTCGACGGCGCGCTCGCGCACGAGCAGGTCGAGCGCGGCGTTGCCCGCGGCGCAGGCCACCGGGTGAGCCGAATAGGTGTAGCCGTGCGGGAGCTCGAGCATGTACTCGGGCCCGCCCGCGGCCATGATCGTCTCGTAGATCTCGTGCTTGACCACCACCGCGCCGAGCGGCTGCACGCCGTTCGTCGTTTGCTTGGCGAGGTTCATGATGTCCGGTGTCACGCCGAACGCCTCGGCCCCGGTGAGCGCGCCCGCCCGGCCGAACCCGGTGATCACCTCGTCGAAGATGAGCAGGATGCCGTGCTGCGTGCACAGCTCGCGGAGGCGCTTCAGGTAGCCGACGGGCGGAATGATGACGCCAGCGGAGCCCGCGAACGGCTCGACGATCACGGCGGCGATGTTGGACGCGTCGTGGAGCGTGACGAGATCGTTGAGCGCGTCGGCGAGGTGCGCGCCCTCGGCGGGCATGCCGCGCGTGAACGCGTTCTTGGCGAGCATCGTGTGCGGGAGGTGATCGGCCTCGAGCGTCGTGCCGAACACCTTGCGGTTGCCGCCGATGCCGCCGACAGAGATGCCGCCGAAGTTGACGCCGTGATAGCCCTTCTCGCGCCCGATGAGGCGCGTCTTGCTGGCCATGCCCTTGGCGCGGAAGTAGGCGCGCGCGATCTTCAGCGACGTGTCGGCGGACTCGGAGCCCGAGCCGGTGAAGAAGACGTGGTCGAGCCCGTCCGGCGTGAGCGCCTTGATCTTGTTGGCGAGCTCGAACGACCCCGGGTGCCCGTATTGGAACGCGGGCGAGTAGTCGAGCGTCGCCACCTGCTTCTGCACGGCCTCGACGATCTCGCGACGCGCGTGGCCGAGGCCGCAGCACCAGAGGCCCGAGAGGCCGTCGAACACCTTCTTGCCGTGCTGGTCGGTGAGGTAGCAGCCCTCGGCCGCGACGAAGAACCGGGGGTTCTTCTTGAACTCGCGGTTGCCGGTGAACGGCATCCAGTGGGCGTCGAGCCAGTCTGCGTCGGTGCGGAGGGGGTTCTGGGCGGTCATGCGGCTGGCCAACGGTAGCGCGCGAATCGTCAGCGGGCGACGATCGCGTCCGCGAAGCGATGGAGCGCGCCCGGCGACTGCAGCAGAAACAGGGACGGTTCGATCAGCTCGAGCTCCATGATCATCGGCCGCCCGGCGTCGTCCCGCGCCACGTCGACGCGTGCATAGAGCAGGGGCTCGCGCACCGTGGCCAGCGCCGCCTCGGCGAGCGCGCGCTCGTCCGGCTCGATCGGGAGCGCCTCGGATACGCTCTCGTGCTCGCCGCCGAACCGCGGGCTCTTGCGGACGGCGTGGGTGAGCTCGCCGGCGATCCAGACGAGCGAGCGTTCGCCGTAGCCCTCGACCGACTTCACGTAGGGCTGCACCATCACGTCGCAGCGGCGCGCGATCTTCTTGGCGTGCGCCTCGGCCTCGGCGACGTTGCCGTGCACGCGCATCGTCTCGAACGAGGCTGCGGAGATGACCGGCTTGATCACCGCGTGGTCGGTGCCGAGCGCGCGCATCGCGTCGGCGACGGAGCCCGTCGGATAGACCGTCGGCACCACGGGCACGCCGGCGCGCTCGAGGTCGGCGAGGTAGCGCTTGTTGTGGTTCCAACGCACCACCGGGAGCGGGTTGTATAGACGGGTTATGCGATTGACCCGCGCGGCCCACGCGAGGAAGGCCTCGGGTGCGTGGTAGTAGTTCCACGTGGACCGGATGACGCACACGTCGGCCATGAAGTCGGCGCCGAGGTGGTCCCACGCCGCGAGGTGCACGTCGGCGCCGCGCGCGCGGAGGGCTTCGACGAGGAGCGCCTCGTCGGGATCGGGCTCGGGGAGCTCCCTGCACGTGGCGAGCACTGCGCGCATTTCCGTGCTGCATATCACGGTGGCGCGAGCGGGTTGACGTCAACAAGTTGACGTGACGCCCGGATTTGTCGGGAGTTCTCGGTGGCATGAGCGCTGCACACGAGGCGTGTCGTGCGCTCGTGGCTCGTGGTCGCCCTCCTCGGTTGTGCGTCGGCCCCGGCCGACGACATCGACCGCGCGCGGGCGCCGATCCTCAACGGCGTGCGCGACGAGGTCCGCACCGGGGTCGTCGCGGTGGAGCTCGCAGCGGGCGACGCGTCGGAGCTGTGCACCGGCTTCCTGATCACCGCAGATCTCGTGCTCACCGCGAGGCACTGCGTGAGCCCGATCCTCGATCCCAACGGCGGCTGCTCCGCCGCGCGCTCGGCGGCGCCGCACGCGGCTGCGGCGGTCACCGTCATCCCCGACACCGAGATCACCATGAACCCCACCCGGTGGGCCGTCGCCGAGGTGCTCGTGCTCCCGGACTCGGAGGGAAGGCCGATCTGCGGCGCCGACCTCGCGCTGCTGCGGCTCGCGACGCCCACCAATCCGGTGGGCGCGATCCCGCTCCGGCTCGACGCTCCGCCGGCGATCGGCGAGGCGTTCGTCGGCGTCGGCTATGGAGCGACGGCCGGCGGCGCGGATACCACGAGCGGCACTCGGCGCGCGCGCGAGGGCCTCTCGGTCGAGAGCGTGGGCGCGTCGATGCGCACCGTCGACGGCGAGTGGATCGCGTCCGAGGGACCGTGCGTGGGGGACTCGGGCTCGCCAGCGCTCGCGGGCGGCGCGGCGATCGGCGTGATGTCCCGCGGGAGCAGGACGACATGCCGGTCGATGATCTACGAGCGCCTCGACACCCACGCTTCCTGGCTTCGCGCCGCGGCGCGCGCGTCGGCGGCGCGCTTGTCGGTCCCCGCGCCGGGTTGGGCCTTCGCCACGGCGTCCGATGAGCCCGCGCCCGCGGCCTCACCCGTGGACGGCGGCTGCACCGTCGGCACGCCCGGCGCGTATGATGCGCCGATGACTCGCCTCGGCCTCTTCCTCGTCGCGCTCCTCGCCCTCGGCTGCAGCAAGGCCAAAGCGAAGGTCGGCGACAAGTGCGACAACGGCGCGCGCGCCTGCATCGACGCGCAGAGCGGCCTCTACTGCGCGGCCGGCGCGTATCAGCCCGACACCTGCAAGGGGCCGAAGGGCTGCGTCGAGGACAAGGGCCAGGCCACCTGCGACATCACCGGCAACAACGACGGCGACCCGTGCCCCGCCGCGCTCGACGGGTTCTCGGTGTGCCGCGCCGACCGCAAGACGCGCGCGATGTGCAAGGGCGGGAAGTACGTCGTCGAGGCCTGCAAGGGCGAGGACGGCTGCACCACCGAGCAGGTGGGCATGGCCAAGTGCGACAAGGGCAACCCCGACCCCGGCGAGACGTGCACCGCCGATCCGCGCTTGCAGTTCTGCGCGGCCGGCAAGAAGGCCGCGATGACCTGCAAGGACGGCAAGTACGTCGTCGTGCAGAACTGCCCCGGCACCCAGGGCTGCCGCGAGCAGACGGGCGGCGCGGTGGCGTGCGATCCCGGGGGCGCGTTCGCCGCGGGCGACCCCTGCTTCTTCATCTCGGCGGCGTGCACCGCCGACGGCAAGTCGCTGCTCACATGCAAGGACGGCAAGTTCGCGGTCGACAGCGACTGCCCGGGCGAGGGGAAGTGCAGCGGCGTGGCCTGCGACAAGGGCTTCGCGCTCGAGAAGGACGTCTGCACCGAGGGCGGCCGCAAGGCGTGCTCGCAGGACAAGAAGTCGATGCTCGAGTGCAAGACTCCCGCGAAGACCGACGAGGACTCGACCTGGAAGTCGATCAAGAAGTGCGCGAAGGGCTGCGAGCCGAAGGACGGCAAGATCGGCTGCGAGTGATCACAGCGTCGTGAGGTACGCCTCGAGCGCGTTGAGGTCGGACTCGCCCAGCTCCGGCGCCGTCATCTGGCTGTCCTTCGCGCGGAGCATCGAGCCGAGCGTGGGGTAGCGGCCGTCGTGGAAGTACGGCGCGCTCGCGGCGATGAAGCGGAGCGAGGGCGCGAGGAACGTTTTGTTCTTGTCGGTCTTGGTGGCGCTCGCCACGTCGTGCGCCTCGAACGTGTCGGCGTGGCAGCCCGCGCATCCGCTCTTCGCGGAGGCGAACAGGTCGCGGCCCTTGGCCTGCTCCGGGGTGAGCGGCTTCTCCCGCTTCGGCGGCGGGGGCAGCGTGACGAGGTACGCGGCGAGCTTGCTGACCGCGGTGTCCGGGAGACCCACGCCGCGGAGGTTCTGCATCGTGACCTTCATGTGCGCGCCGAGGCTCTCGTGCTTGCCGTCCCACCCGTAGGGCGCGGGGCGGGCGAGGCGGCCCGCGAGGAGCACCGTCTGCCGCGGACCCTTGGGCGTCGACCACACGAGACCGTCGTCGCGGCCGTCGGGGTGACAGCTCGCGCAGGCGCGGCCGTCGGCAGAGATGCGGTCGTCGTCGGCGGAGTAGAACAGCTTGCGACCCGCGGCCGCCTCGATCGACAGGCCCTTGCCCGGGGCGTGAGAGAGCGCGATCGGCACCGCGGCCTTCTTCGACGTCATCACGTGCACGCGGCGCGCGAACGCCGAGAGCACGACGAAGCGCTCGTGCACCGGATCGAAGGCGACCGCGGACGGGCCGTCGGCGATCATCACGCGCGCTTTCAGCACCGACGCGGGGGTGGGGTTCTTTGCGTCGAAGAACGCGACCGCGTTGCTCCCGAGGCACGCGACGGCGAGCTCCTTGCTCGTGGGATCGAGCGCCGCGCCGCGCGGCAGGCGGCAGTCGCTCTCGACGCCGCGGCCGAAGGCGAACGACGTCCCGAGGCCGGTCCGCCCGTCGACCGTGGCGAGGTCGAACGCTACGGGGCTCGACTCGGAGCTGCCGTAGCCGTCGCTGATCACGAGCGGCTCGCCGGGGTTGACCATCTGCGTGGGCGCGAGGAGCTTCTCGTCGAGCCCGGGCATGCGGACGAGCGCGAAGGTCTGGCGCGCGACGCGGGCGGGGCCGAAGCCGACGAACGCGATCGCCGGGGGCGCCGCGCGGCGGCTCGTGAGATCGACGACGCCGACGCCGCCGTCGGACATGTAGCCCACGAACGCGCGCGCGCCGTCGGACGAGATCGTCACCGCGCGCGGCTCGCGACCGAGCGCGATCGCGGCGCGGCGCACGTGCTTGCCCATCGAGAAGCCCTCGAGCGCGCGGCCGACGCCGGACGCGACCCACAGCGTGCGCGCGTCGGGCGAGGCGGCGAGGGCGACGGGCTCGTCGGCCGTCTCGATCGACGCCGTTTGCAGCAGCGATTCGTGGATGTCCGTCACCGCGAGCACCGCGACCGAGCCCGCGTCGCGCAGGGCGACCGCGAGCTCGCCGCTCGGGAGCACCAGCGCCGCCGTCGGCCGCCCCTCGAGCTCGGTGCGCGCGATCTCGACCCGCTGATCGAGATCGATCGTATGAATCGCGCCCTCGTCCTCGTCGGCGATGAAGGCGACGGTGCGACCGGCCACGCGCCCGAGGGCGATCGCCGAGCCGTCGCGATCGAACGCTTCGATCGGCACGGTGCGGATCGGCTCGGGGAGATTGGCGAGGCCCTCGCCGACGCCACTCCGGAAATCCGTGTGGCAGCTCCCGAGTCCCGACGCGAGGAGGAGGAGGGCGATCCGTCGCATGGAGCGACAGACACCCTCGCGCGCTCGGTCTTGGCTACTTCGGAATGGCACCGTCGAGGGCGAGCAGCAGTTGGCGCGGCTCTTCGCGATACAACGCCTCGACGAGGACCTTGTGTTCCCCCGCCGTGAGCTCGACGCGGGCGCGCCCCGCGACCTCGAGCAGCGCGTTGGCCTTACCCGTCTCGCGGGTGCCCTCGAGCTGCTGCAGCGCCTCGGACGGGATCGTGTAGGTGCCCTTGCTGCTCTCGGCCTCGCACTCGATGTCGGTCTGCTTGCGGAGCTCGGGATCGCCCTGAATCAAGTGCAGGTAGACCGTGCCGACGCCCGGCTTCCACTGGAGCGGGACCCCGTTCTTCCAGTCGAGCGGGATGGGGTTCTTCTTGGCCACGTAGTCGGGCGGGCCGAGGATCTCGACGCGGCTCGGGAAGACGATTTTGGTGTTGAACGCGGGTACGTCCCCGCCCGCGGCGTCGACCGTGACCTCGGTGCCGGGCGCCCAGCGCGGTCCCGCGCTGGAGAAGCCGGCGTAGCTGCGCTTGGCGTCGCTGTTGAGGGTGAGCGGGGGCTTGTCGCCGCCGCTCACCGAGATCGCGCCGGCGGTGGTGATCTGCTCGAGCGACGCGCACTGGGTGCCGGCGTTGGGATCGGCGCTGATGCACTCGGTGACCGTGCACCCCGCGATCGTCCGGGTGGTGCACCGCGGCGCGCGGCTCGAGATCGTGACCGTGGCGAACTTCGCGGTGACGCGGCTCTGCTCGATGGGCTCGGCGTCGATGAGGAGCGAGACCTTGCCCTTCTTCTCGCGGAGGCAGGTGTCGTTGGGGGCGACCGTCGTGGGCGGTTCCTCCTCTTTGGCGCAGGACAGGGCGCAGCAGAGGACGAGGAGGGCGAGAACGGCGCGGCGCATCGCTCGATGATGGCATACGCTCGGCGGGTGCGCGCGCTCGCTCTGGCCCTGCTCGTCTCCTGCAGCTCGGACCCCGAGGTCGTCGAGCCGGGCCTCGACGCGGTGATCGCCGAGCACCTCGAGACCGCGCAGCTGCCGGGCGCAGCGGCGGCGATCGTCCGCGACGGCAAGGTCACGTTCGCGCGCGGGTGGGGGGTCGGCAACCTCGAGAAGAAGACGCCGATGACCGCCGACTCGGTCATGGTCATCGGCTCGCTGTCGAAGACGGTGACCGGCACCGCGGTGATGCAGCAGGTCGAGGCGGGCAAGCTCTCGCTCGACGCCGACATCAACACCTACCTCCCGTTCAAGGTGCGCAACCCCAAGCACCCCGACGTGCCGATCACGCTCAAGATGCTCCTCACGCACACGTCGAGCATTCAAGAGAGCTCCGCGCGCCTGGTCTCGCTCGCGAAGCCGGGCGACTCGCCCACTTCGTTCCGCGAGCTCTTCGAGCCGTACCTCACGCCGGGCGGCGCCACCTATGTGGAGGGCGAGAGCTTCGGCCCGCAGAAGCCCGGGCAGACGTTCGTCTACTCCAACTTCGCCGCGTCCCTCGCCGCCTATATCGTCGAGATCGTCGTCGCCGAGCCGTTTAGTGCCTACTGCAAGCGCGCCATTTTTACGCCGTTGAAGATGAACCGCTCGTCCTTCCGCATCGATGGCTTGGACCCGGCGCAGCTCGCGACGCACTACACCTGGACGGGCACCAAGGGTCAGGTGCCGCTCGAGCACACCAGCGTCCCCTACTACCCGTCCACCACGCTCCGCACCACGGCCAACGATCTCGGGCGCTTCCTCGCCGCGATCTCCCGCGGCGGAGAGCTCGACGGCGCGCGCGTGCTCAAGACGGAGACCGTCGCCGCGATGACCGCGATCCAGGTGCCGGCCAGCGCCCCGGGCAACGACATCACGGGGCAGGGATACCTGTGGGAGCACCGCGCGGTGGCCGGCCAGCCGGCGTTCGGTCACGGCGGCAGCTACTACGGAGCCTCGGCGCGTATGCACATCCGCAAGGACGGCGTGGGCGTGGTGCTGCTGTCCAACGGCGATCTGCACCTGCGGATCGCGCTCCAACGCGAGGAGCAGATGACGGCGTGGGGGGAGATCGAGCGGCGGTTGTGGAACGAAGCGGCGCGGTAGTCGGAATGCTCGGTCGGTTCATCCTCGCGCTGCTCGTCGTCATGCTCGGCTGCGATCGCGTGCTCGGCATCGAGCACCTCGAGGGCCGCACCGGGCCGGCGCCCGTGGCGTTCGCGCGCGCCGAGTGCGGCGTTTGCGAGCGTGAGCAGTGCGCGGAGCCGGCGCGCGCCTGCGACCGCGATCAGGTGTGCGTGCAGATCCACCGCTGCGTCGCCGCGTGCGGGCTCGACGACGCGCGCTGTCGCAGCGCTTGCGAGGATGCCGAGCTCTCCTATCGCTCGAATGTGCGCTACCAGGCCCTCGACACCTGCCGCCGCGCCTCGTGTCGTGCGGGCTGCCTCGGGGACGACAGCCTCACCAAGCTCCTTCCGCCGTCGTGCGAGTGCCTGGGCAAGAGCTGTCGTCCGGCGGCTGCAACCTGCCTCGCGTCGCCCCCGCGCGATGGGCTGAGCGGCGACTGCGAGCGCGCGTACGTCTGCTTCGCCGGCCATGAGCGCCTCGATCCCGACGTCATCCACCACTGCACGCGCCGCTTCTCGGCTGGCGGCGCCGAGCTCGTCTCCTTCTCGCAGTGCATGGAGCAGCAGTCCTGCGCCTCGTGCCCGCCGGCCGATCCCTTCGCGTGCGTGGGTAAGTACTCGTGGCGCTCGGGCCTGGCCCTGCGGCCGAAGCTCAAGATGACGGTCGTCGGCGACGAGGGAAAGATCGTCGTCGGCGCGCGCGTGCACGCGTGTCTGGGCCCGCTGTGCGGCTCGTGCGGCCACGAGGACTCGAGCACGCTGTCGACCGACGTGAGCAACGACAAGGGGGAGGTCATCCTCGAGCTCGCCGGCGGCTTCACGGGGTGCATCCACGCCGAGCACCCCGACCACCTGCACACCCAGGTGATCTGGACGAGGCCGGTGGTCGAGGACGAGACGTTCACCGGCCTCGAGGCGATCGCGTTGATGCGGCCGTCCACGCTCGACCTGCTCATGGCGACGATCGGCGCGAAGCGCGATCCGGACCGGGCGCAGGCGCTCTTTGTGGCGCGCGACTGCGTGCTCGGCGAGGCCGCGGGCCTCACCCTCGAGCCGCTGCCCGACCCGGCCGCGACGGTGATCTACCTGCGCGACTCGCTCCCCTCGAAGACGCCGCCGACGGACAAGAGCGGCACCGCCGTGGTCGTCAACCTCGCGCCGGGAGCGGTCACCTTCCGCCTGCGCACGGCCACCATGCTGGTGAGCGAGCGCACCTTCCTCGCCCGGCCCGACCACCTGCACGACGTGCGCATGCTGCCGCTACCGCGCTGAGGCGCGCCTCGCGCGGGTCTTACTTCGTCTGTCGAAGGTTGACGAACGAGCACCCATGTCAGATCACGGATGGTGATGGCGAATCGGCTGCTCTCTGGAGCGACTCTTGTCGCGCTCCTCGTCGCCGGCTGCTCGAAGGGAACAAGCGACGGCGCCGGCGACGCGGCGGCCCTCGATGCAACGCAGGATGTCGTCGATGGAGCATCCGATCCCTACGAGGCCCTCGACCCGCGCCCGTTCGGCGTGCACACCGCGTGCGCTCCGGGGCCCGATGGCTACGGCGCGGCGAAGGGCGCCGGCGTGGTCTGGACACGCGGCGGCTGCGGGCCGTATGCGTTCTGGTCGCTCATCGATCCCGACCGCTCGGGCGATCCGACGCGCATGCGGTTCTCGGGCTCGGCGGCCGGCCCGGGCGGCGGCTCGGTGAAGTTCGACTACGACGCCGACATCGGAGGAGCTTCGTAAGGATCCGGTCTACGTGCGCGCGGACTGAGGTCCTGACGTCACTTCTCGCCGCCGCAGGTTGCGAACGAGGCGATGTTTCGTTCTCGCCGCACCCGATGCACGCACGCGTCTCGGTGTCGCACTCGTCGAGCTCCCTCCGAACGCACCTGTCGAGGTCCGACTCGTAGCCGGAGGACTCGCAGCAGCCGACGAGTCTCTGGCAGGCGGCCCTTGCGTTGGCGGCGCACCACTCGCCCTGCGCGAGGGGCGCGGAGGCCGCCGCGCACGCGCGGCAGCGCTGCGCTCGAACTGTCGAAGATTACACGTCTTTCCGCCTCGGCCGCGCGCTGGCGTCAGGGATAACATTAGACAGACATAAAACAATGGTGCGACGCCTCCGTGACCGCCTGCATCCGAGAGGCGCCTGGAAACAATTCATCCACTCGGAGGCACTCCATGACCCTTACTTCGCGTCACGCTCTCCTCGCCGCGCTCCTCGCCGTCCCGTTCGCGCTCGCTGGCTGCAGTGACGACGCAGACGACAACGCCAACACCAGCGCCGCGGACACGGGCGCTGCCACCGATACGGGCACTGCCACCGACACGGGGGCCGGCGACACGAGCACCGCAAAGGACATCGTGGACACCGCTGCCGGCGCCGGCTCGTTCAAGACCCTCGTCGCTGCCGTTCAGGCGGCCGGTCTCGAGTCAACGCTGCGGGGGGCCGGACCGTTCACTGTCTTCGCGCCCAGCGACGACGCGTTCAAGAAGAGCGTCCCCGACTTCCTCCTCACGCAGCTGACGTCCGCGCCCTACAAGACCGAGCTCGCCCTGATCCTCAAGTACCACGTGCTCGCGGGCAAGGTGGAGGCCGCCTCCGTCCTCGGGAAGAAGCAGTCGGTCGACTCCGCGCTCGGCGCGAAGCTCTCGGTCGACGGCACCTCCGGCAAGGTGATCATCAACGGAGGTCCCACGGTGACCACCGCCGACGTGGCTACTTCGAACGGCGTGATTCACATCATCGACGGCGTGCTCCTGCCGACGATCGTCGACACCGCGGTCGGCTACGACGACGGTACGGTGAAGTTCTCGACGCTGGTTACCGCGGTGAAGGCCGCCGACCTGGTCGGGACCTTGAGCGGCCCCGGCACCTTCACGGTCTTCGCTCCGACCGACAAGGCCTTCGACGACCTGAAGAAGGCGCTCGGCGACGCGGCGTTCAACGCCATCCTCGCCGACAAGGCCAAGCTGGCGAAGATTCTCACCTACCACGTGCTTCCGTCCGTCGCCTTCGCCAAGGACGTGAAGTCCGGAGAGGCCGCGACCGTCGAGGGCTCGAAGCTCAAGCTCACCGTCGCAGCGGGGAAGGTCACGATCGGCGACTCCACGGCCACGGCGGCGAACGTCGCGCTGACCGATCTCCCGAACAGCAACGGCGTCATCCACGTCATCGACAAGGTGCTGATCCCGGCGGGGCTCTAGAATTGGAGCACTCTCCGCTTTCGATGCGACGCGGGCGCTGCCCTTTCGCCGCCGTCAACCGTCAACCGTCGGCCGTGCCGACGCCATAGGCGCGCGCGTCAGCGAGCGCCTCGGTGATTCGCACCGTTCGCACGGGTAGGCGCTCGCTTACGCGCGCGCTTGTTCGGCCGTGCCGACCCGATAGGCGCTCGCTTACGCGCTTACGCGCGCGCCTGTTCGGCCGTGCTACCAGGCGAGCACGCAACCGGCGAGCCGTTCGTGTCGACAGGGCTCCATGACGAACGCGCACACCGTCGGCAGGAACCTCGAGACCCTCGGCCCGAAGCTCGAGGGGCTCAGCATCAAGTTGGGTGTCACGGGCATCGTGCTGTCGCTCGTGCACTGGCTGAGCTCTCTCGAGGTCTCGAGCGCTGCCGCGCAGATCCTCCGCGTCCTGCTCGCGGCGGTGAGCGCGTCCCTGGGCTGGGTGATCGCCACGATCGCGGGCGTGGTCGCCGCGAAGCTACTTGGCGCGATCGGGACGGCGCTTGTCACGCTCGGAGACATCGCGGGCGGTTCCTCGGAGTAGGTCCGGCGAATCGCCCGCGAGGTCGAGGAATCGTACTTTCAACCGGGGAGATCCCACGCTGCGCGGAGCCTTCCGTACGCGTCCTCCGGGAGTTGCACGAGCACGCTGCCGTCGGCTGCGAGGCCGGCGATGACGTCGCCGAGCGCGGCGAGCGTCATCGACGTGCAACCCGCGGTCGGTGTCGTCTCGCTCGTCCACACGTGGAGGAGAATGCAGCTGCCCGAGCCGGGCTGCACGGGCGCGGTGTTGTGCTCGACGAACGCGATGAGCTCGTAGAGGCCGTCCTTGCGGCGGAGGAGATCGGTGCTCGACCAATCGGGCGTGACCTTCGCGCGATCGACGATCTGGTTGTAGAACGCGCTGGCCGTGTCCTCGATGCACTGCAGCGTCGTCGTCATGGGCTCGTAGGCGATCGTCGCGCCAGAGGGCGCAGTCGTCGCGTACCCGTACGTCTTGCGGAGCCGGAACGCGCCGGCGGGCGAGCGACCGTCGCCCTCTTTCTTCTCGCCGCCGTCGAAGCCCTCGAGCCGCCCGAGCCCGTGCAGCCCGCGGCCCCACGCGAGCCCGCTTCGGCCGAGCATCACCGGCACCGCCGCGCCGAGCGACGTCCAGCCCGAGGCGCCGCGACGAAACCGCGCGAGCGTGCCCTTCGAGGTGTTCCAATCCGCGGTGCGCACGGTCACCA
>JALHOE010000078.1 GCA_022843175.1 Deltaproteobacteria bacterium | reverse complement strand
GTCGCGGCGGACTCCGCGGCCGTCGACAGCGCCTCCCCGGCCGACGGCGCGCCCGACGCAGCGCCCGCCGAGGAGAGCGGCGGCTGCGGCTGTCGCGTCGCGAGCGACAACCGCGGCGCGCCGTTCGCGCTCATTCTGTTGGGCCTGCTCCTCCGTCGGCGACGCGCGGCGTAGCGGGCCACACCTCCCTTCGCGCGGCGGGCCGCAGCGTGAAGTACGTGCCGAGCCCGACGACCACCGCCACCGCGGCGATGACGACGGTCAGCGTGAAGATCGGCTTCGGGATGGCGACATACAGCGTCGCGACGAGCAGCGTCGCGAGCACCGCCCACCCGACCGCCTGCACGTACGCCGCCACCTGCAGCCGCACGAGCCGCGCGCGGTCGACGCGCTCCCACAGGAGCTGCTCCTGCCGCCAATACGTGTAGATCACCGGGATGATCTCGAGCGTGAGGAACGCCGAGGTGATGAGCCCGCCGATCATCGGCACCGCGATCCGCTTCATCACGTCCGCGCCCGAGCCCTTCGCCCACAAGAGCGGGATGAGGCCGATGAGCATCGTCGACACCGTCATCAGCTTCGGTCGCACGCGGAGGACGGTGCCCTCCATGTGCGCCCAGATGATGTCGTCGAGATCGCGGATCAGGCCGGCGGCCTTTCGCCGCTCGTAGGCGTGATCGATGTAGACGATCATCACGATGCCGGTCTGCGCGGCGAGCCCCACGAGCGCGATCACGCCGACCCACACCGCCGTGGACATGCGGTAGTCGAGGAGCCACATCAGCCACACGCTGCCCACCAGCGCGAACGGGATCGAGAGGAGCACGATGAGCACCTCGATCGCGTTCTTGAACTGGAACCACAGGAGCAACACGATGATGCCGATCGTCAGCGGCACCACCACCTTCATCCGCGCGACCATCTCCTCGAGCAGCTCGTACTGGCCGGTCCACTTCAGGAAGTAGCCGGGCGGCAGCCGGAGCTCGCCGCGGCTCTGCGCCTCCTGCACCACGCGCTTCGCGTCGTCGACGTAGCCGCCGATGTCGCGCTGGGCGGTGTCGATGTCGACGTAGACGTAGCCGACGAGCAGGCCGTCCTCGTCGCGGACCATCGGCGGCCCGTTGACGATCTGGATGTCCGCGAGCTGACCGAGCGGGATGTACGACGCCCCGACGTCTGCCGTCGCGGGCGCGGTGGGCGGCGCGACGGGGATCGTCAGCTCGCCGGTGAGCGGCAGGGCGGGCAGCCCGTTGGGCGCGATGCCGGGGACGTCCGCCACCGGCTCCGAGTTTTGCGCGGGGCCAGGCGCCTTCGGGGCCGACGACGAGCCACCTCCCATGTCGCCCATCTGCGCGAGGAGCCACCGATCCTCGCGCGGCTCGTCGAGGAAGAGCGCGCCCTGCTTGCCGCCGCCGGTGGGCACGAGCACGCGCCGCAGCTTGTCGAGATCGGAGCGGAGATCTTGCGGGTAGCGCACGTTGATCGTGAACCGCGCGCGGCCCTCGATCGTGACCGAGACCGGCGCGCCGCCGATCGCCGCCTCGATGGTGCGCTCGACGTCGCCGACCGTGAGCCCGTACCGCGCGAGCGCGTCGCGCTTGGGCACGATGTCGACGTAGAGCCCCCCCTGGTTGCGCTCGTAGATGACGCTGCGGGTGCCGGGCACCGGGGCGAGCACCTTCTCGAGCGCGACGCCGAGCTTCTCGATTTCGTCGAGGCTCGTGCCCTGGATCTTCACGCCGATCGGCGTGCGCACGCCGGTCGACTGCATGTCGATGCGGGTCTTGATCGGCATGGTGAACGCGCTCGTCCAGCCGGGGAACTGCATCTTCTTGTTCATCTCGGCGGTGAGCTCGTCCCACGTGATCGGCCGGTCCTCCGGCCAGATCGGCCGGAACACCGGCTTCAAGAAGTTGGGCCAGCCGGAGTACCAGCGCTCCTTGTGGATGCGCCGCCACTCGCTCTCCGGCTTCAGACGGATCGTCGTCTCGACCATGGTGAGCGGCGCGGGATCGGTCGGCGTCTCGGCGCGCCCGATCTTGCCGAACACGCTCGCCACCTCGGGGAAGCTCTTGAGGATGCGGTCCTGCGCCTGCAGTTGCTGCTTGGCGACCTCGATCGACACGTTGGGCATCGTGATCGGCATGTAGAGGACGTCGCCCTCGTTGAGCGGCGGCATGAACTCGCTGCCGAGCTCGCGATAGAGCGGCACCGCCGACACGAGCGCGAGGAGCCCGAGGCCGATCGTCGACTTCGGCCGGCGCAGCGCGACGTACACGAACGGTTTGTAGAGCGCGATGATGAAGCGCGAGACCGGGTGGCGGTGCTCGGGGTAGATCTTCCCGCGGATCAAGAAGTCGCGCATCGCCGGGGCGAAGGTGATCGAGAGGATCGCCGACGCGAGCATCACGAACGTCTTGGTGTACGCCATCGGCCGAAACAGCCGCCCGGCCTGCCCGGTGAGCGTGAACACCGGCAAGAAGGCCACGGCGATGATCAGGAGCGAGAAGAAGATCGCCGGGCTCACCTCCTTCGCGGCCTCGGCCAACAAACGATGGCGATCGGCCTCGGTGTGCGGCTGTTCGAGCTTCTTGTGCGACGCCTCGATCATCACGATCTCGGCGTCCACCGTGGCGCCGATGGCGATCGCGATCCCGCCGAGGCTCATGATCGTCGACGGGATGTCGAGGAAGTACATCGGGATGAACGACAGCGCGACCGCCAATGGCAGGCTGATGATCGGCAGGAGCGAGCTGCGCACGTGCAGCAGGAACAGCACGATGACGATGCTGACGACGATGATCTCCTCGAGCAGCGCGCCCTTCAGCGTGGCGATCGAGCGGTGGATGAGGTCGGAGCGGTCGTAGGCGATCTGCACCTCGACGCCGGGCGGCAGACTCGGCTTCAGCTCGGCCAGCTTGGCCTTCACCCGCTCGATGACGTCGAGCGCGTTCTCGCCGTAGCGCATCACCACGATCGCGCCGACCGCCTCGCCCTCGCCGTTCCACTCGAGGAGCCCGCGACGGATCTCGGGCCCGAAGTTCACCTTGCCGACGTCGCCGATGCGCACCGGCGTCCCGCCGTTCGCGCGCAGCACGACCTTCTCGAGATCGCCGAGGCTCTGCACGTAGCCCCTGCCGCGCACGTAGTACTCGCGGCCGGACATCTCGAGCACGCGCCCGCCGACGTCCTCGTTCGAGTCGCGGATCGCCGCGGCGACCTCCTGCAGCGTGACGCCAAACGCCTTGAGCTTCTGCGGATCGACGGTGACCTGGTACTGCTTCTCGTAGCCGCCGACGCTCGCGACCTCGGCCACGCCGGCGACGCTGCCGAGGGCGTAGCGCAGGGTGAAGTCCTGGAACGTGCGCAGCTCGTCGAGCCCGTGTTTGCCGGATTTGTCGACGAGCGTGTACTGGAACGTCCACCCGATGCCGCTCGCGTCGGGGCCGATGCGCGGCTCGGCGCCGATCGGCAGGCGCCCGCGGATTCCGTTGAGGTACTCGAGCACGCGGCTCCGGCCCCAGTACGGATCGGTGCCCTCCTCGAAGACGACGTACACGAACGACATGCCGAACATCGAGAACCCGCGCACGTCGGTGACGTGCGGCGCGGCCACGAGCGCGGAGACGATCGGGTAGGTGACCTGATCCTCCACCAGCGTCGGCGAACGGCCCATCCACTCGGTGAAGACGACGACCTGCGGATCGGAGAGATCGGGGATGGCGTCGAGCTTCACCTTGCGGATCGACGAGATCGCCCCGAGCGTCGCGAACGCGACGGCGAGGATCACGATCAGGCGGTTCTTCGCGCACGCTTCGATGATGCGGGAGACGATCACTTGGCCCCCTCGATCGCGGCGCGGAGCCGGCTCTCGGAGTCGAGGAGGAAGTTGCCCGTCGTGACCACGGTCTCGCCCTCCGCGACGCCGCTGCGAATCTCGATCTTCTCGCCGCTGCGCGCGCCCACCGCGACGCGACGCGGCTCGAACCGGCCGTCGCCCTTGTCGACGAAGACGTATTGGAGCCCGCCGGTGTCGACGAGCGCCTCGCGGGGGACGACCACGCTCGCGCTCGCGGGGAGCGACAGCGAGACGTCGCCGTACGCGCCCGGGCGGAGCTCGAGCTCTGCGTTCGGGTACTCGAGCCGCACCTTCGCGGTGCGCGTCGCGGGGTCGATCGTCGGGTAGATGAACTTCACCTCGCCGGTGAACGCTCGATCGGGGTACATCGCGGTGGTGAACCGCGCGGCCTGACCGAGCTTCACCCGCGCGAGCTCGTGCTCGTACACGTCGGCGAGCACCCACACCTTGCTCAGGTCGGCGATCGTGAACAGCTCGGTGCCCGCCTGGAACGACTGACCGATGACCGCGCTCTTCTGCGCGACCCACCCGTTGGCCGGCGCGTACACGCCGACGGTCTTCTTCGGCTGGCCCGATTTCTCGATCGCCGCGATGTCGCCCGACGCGACGCCGAGGAGCTCGAGCCGCTTGCGGGCCTCGGGCGCGAGGCCGCCGTCCGGCGTCGACGCGAACGCGCGCGCCGTGAGGTACTCCTGCTGCGCGAGGTACACCGCCGGGCTGTACACGAGCGCCATCAGCTCGCCGCGCCGCACCTTCTTGCCGGTCTCGGCGACCGGGAGGCCCTCGATCCAGCCCGCGAACTTGGTGGTGACCTTGGCGAGCCCCTGCTCGGTCGGCGTGACGTAGCCGACCGTCTTGAGCTCGGTGAGCAGCGACTCCTTCGTCGCCTTCGCCGTCTTCATGCCGATGAGCTGGATGCGGTCGAACGACAGCGCGATCGGCGCGAGGCCGGGGACCGCCGTCCCCGCGTCGACCGTCGCGCGCGGCTCGAGGGCCATCTTGCAGATCGGGCAGCGATCGCTCGCCGACAGGCCGGTCTCCTCGGGGTGCATCGGGCACACGAACGGATCGCTCGGCTCGTGGCGGTGACCGACGTGCGAGATCGCGCCGCTGTCGGCCGCGCCCTCGCGCTTCACCAGGTTCATTCCGCAGATCGGGCACTCGCCCGGGTGGTCCTGCACGACCGACGGGTGCATCGGGCAGTACCAGACCTCGGCGGACGCGCTCTGCGTCGGGGAGCCGGAGCGAACGAAGCGCAGCACCGCGGCGACCGCGATCGCGGCCATCAGCAGCACCAGCGCCCACCGCACCACGGCCATCACACGCCACCCGCGCGGCGGCGGCTCCTTGCCCTCGGGCATCGCCTCTTCGGTCACGGCTTGCCTCCCTTCTTCGGGAGCGGCCCGCCGATCGCGCGCTCGATGTCGGCGACCGCGAGCTCGACGTCGGCGAGGGCGCGGCTGCGCTCGATGCGGATCGAGAGGTAGGTGCGGAGCCCGTCGATGACCCCGAGCGATTCGCCGCCACCCGCGGCCCACGCCGACTGCATCGCCTCGAACGCCTTCTTCGCCTGCGGCAGGAGCTGCGTGTCGATGATCGCGTAGCGCGCCTTCGCCGCCTCGTACCGCGCGAGCGACTCGCGCACCTGGAGCAGGATCACGCTCTCGAGCGCGGCGCGCGCGCTCTTGCTCGCCTCGACCGACGCCTCGGCCGCCTTCACGTCCTCGGTGCGCCGGCCGCTCAGCCACGGGAGGCTGAACTGGATCATCGCGCCGAAGTTGTGCGGCATCGGCGACATCGGCATCAGCTGGTAATCGAGCCCGAGCATGAGGGCCGGGTTCTTCGCCGCGCTCTTCGCGCCGGCGACCGCGGCCTCGCTCTTGCGGACCTCGCCGTCGGCGGCGGCGAGCTCGGGTCGCTTGCCGATCATCGCCTTGAGGTCGTCCATGCGCGGCGCGATGTCGGTCAGCTCGAAGTCGGGCGGCGGGCCGAGCGGCGCGTCGAGATCGCGCGCCATGAGCGTGTTGAGGCGCGCCCGGCTCGTCGCGAGCTGCTGCTCGAGCCCGATGATGTCGGTGTGCACCCGGGTGACCTCGAGCTGGATCCGGAGCACGTCGCTCTGGCTCGCCTTGCCGACCGGGAGCTGCACCTTGGCGAGCTCGAACAGCCGCGCGTTGAGGTCTCCGTGCTCGATGTGGATCGCCTTCTCGCGCACCGCCGCGCGATACGAGGTCCACGCCTTGCGCACGTCGGCGACGACGTCGAGCTCGCGGGCGTGCTGCAGCTCGAGGGCGACCTTCCCCTCCTCGACCGCGATCTTGGTCTGCGCGTCGAGCGAGCCGATGGCGGGGAAGGTCTGGCGCAGCCCGAACATGTGCATCTGCGTCTCGTTGAGCGCCCACGGTCGCGAGAGCGGCTGCCCCCACAGCTCGTACTTGAACTCGGTGTCGGGGAGCCTCCCCGTCCCCTTCACCCGAGCGAGCGCGGCCTGCGTGCGCGCGCGCGCCTCCTTCACCGAGGGGCTCCTCGCGAGCGCGACGCGCGTGATCGCGTCGAGCCGGGCCTCCTTCGGCAACGTTCCCTCGTCCTGTTCGACGGTCGGGGTCGGCCCCACGGACGGCGGAGCGGACGGCGCGTCGGCGGCGCGGACGACGCCCGGGTACTCCGGGGGCAGCGAAGCCCCGAAGCAGCCCGAAACGATCGCCGCGACCGCCGCCGCAAAGAGCGGGCGGATCGCAGACATGGAAGACCTCCGTCGCGCACCTCGCGTGCGCGCCGATCAAACAAACCTGGTTTCGCGCGGCCGGATCAGGCCCGCGGCGGTCGTTCGATGCGGAGGTGCATGAGCCGGCCGAGCAGCGCGGGCACGTCGCCCTCGTCTGCCAGACCCGCGAGCTCGGGGAGCGGGATCAAGTCGGTTTGCATCGCTGGCGCGAGCGCCGCGAACGAGCCGCAGCCGGCGATGGGCAGGCAGCCGTCCTTGTGGCTGTCGTCCGGGTTGCAGCACGGGCACGCGCGGCGGTCGTCGCCCTCGTCGTCGTGCGGGCAGTGGCAGGTGGGACCGGACGTGATGGCCACCACCGCGGCGACCGCCGGGCTCACCGTGACGCCGAGCACCGCGACGAGCGCGATCATCGCGACCACCACCCGCACGGCACGCCGCAACCAACGCCGAAGGCGTTGCCCGCGCTGAGCCCGCAGCTTGGAGTTCACGGCCGTACCTATAACTAGCCTATCCGGCGAGATATTTCGAGGCCAGGACGACGGGGCCGCGCGCGTAAGCGCGCGGTTGCCCTTGAGGAGGCCGCCAGTCGCTCCCCTGGGCAACCGCGGGCTTCACGCCCGCGGCCCCGTCGGGCGAGGCCCCCTCGATCTCAGCCTTGGGATCGACCGGCCAGCGAGGCGGTCGACCGGAAGGCAGCTCGCGCGCTGGCGTCTCGAGCGGCGGCAGCCGGCAGCTCCGCGCCGACGACGGAGCCAAGACCGCGGACGTCGCGTCGGGCGAGGACGAACATGGTCAGCAACCTGATCGCACCGAGGTCCTCGTCATCTCGCGACGACTTCGAGGCGCCGACTCGGTCCGGCGAGGTGCGTTCGTGCGTTTGAAAACGGAACACGCCTTCGCGGACAGAATGCGTCGCTTCTAGGCAAGCTAGATGCGTTACGCGTGCCAGAACGCGCTTACGCGACAGGCTACGTCGCTCGTCGTCTGCGACTGAACGCGCACCCATCGATGTCCGTTCAACGCATGCCGCGACACCTCGCCGTAAGTGTCTCGATCGATCGCCCCGACAACTTCTTGACGAAGCTACGGTATTGCTTCTTCCGTTTCGCGTGAATCTACGCGAATTCACTTTCGGCGCGGTCGCTGCTGGTTGCCTCGGGCGTCGCGCAGATTGTCGCGACGTCGCATCGAGGGAGGCACGATCGAGATGATCATCGCGCAACAGCTCAAGACGCTCTCCGCCGTCACGGTCGCGACAACAGCGACCGCGCTTGGTAGTGGTTCGGGCGGCGCCGCCAACGCGGGCATCATGGTGCAGGCGCCGTCCAGCAACACTGCGAGCGTCTTCATCGGCGACAGCACGGTGAACACCTCGACGGGTCTGGAGATCGAGCCCGGCAAGGGCATCACGTTGCCGATCCAGGACGAGGGAGCCGTCTACGGCATCGTCGCCAGCGGTACCCAGAACCTCCGCGTACTCAAGCTCCTCTGATGGACTCGTGGATCCACAATGGCGCGTTCTACGTGCCGCAGCCCGGCTTCTGGCAGCTCGGCGACGGGATCGTGTGGCGCGCGGAGTTTGGTGCTCTTCCGATCTCAACGACCACGAACGGGTCGGCGAATACCTCCGCCATCGCAGCGATGCCGCTCGTGTTCGCACGTGCGTCCTCGGCGACAGCGCAGACGTCGGGGTCGTCGTTGGTCATCTCGGGCGTCGCCACCGACGTGCCGGCGATTGGGGACGTCGGTACCGGTGTCGGGCTCCTCCATGAGCCCGCGAACACCAACGACATCCTCCACAGCTCCGACGTCTCTCAGTCGGCTTGGATCAAGGGCACCGGCGTCACGGCGACAGCCAACACCTCCGACGTCACCGATCCGGCCGGAGGGAACGCAGCCTCGAAGGTCGTCTACGACGGCAGCGGCGTCGCGAACGCCACGCGATTCGCGCAGTCGGCCACGATCGCCGTGGGTGAGGTCGTGTCGCTCTGGGCTCGTGTGGCGTCCGGCACCGTGGACATCCGCGTCGGAACGAACGTCGAGTACGGCACGGCGGCGACCTTGACCACGACGTGGCAGCGCATCTCGTTCGAGGCCACGGCGGCGGCGACCGGCCTCTACGTGTACGGCGCGAACGGCAGCAACGCGGCCTTCACCATCTACGTCTACGGCGCGCAGCACGACTCACGGCGGTTCGCCTCGTCGACGACGCTTACGACGACGACCAGCGTCACACGAGCGATGACCCGGCTCTACAAGGCATCGGAGGCCGTCCTCCAGACCACGAACGGCACGTACAACAGCATCCGCCTGGAGTTCAGGTTCACGGCGCTCGAAGCGGTCTCGGCCATGACGGCCGATCGCTTCCTCTTCTACACCGCGAACAGCGACTACATGTACATCGCCGCCACGACGCACGAGGTTGCCGTGCGCATCAACGGCGTCTCGTTCGTGTCGTCGGCCGCGATCGCGTTCGCGAAGGGCGACGTCGTGCAGGTCTGGGTCGAGACGGGCGCCAACGCAACGACCGTCATCAAGTACCGCGTCAACGGCGGCACCGCCTTCAACCTCACGTCGGCGTCACCGACGACGAGCAGTCCGAACTTCACCACGAACGCGATCGACTTCTTTGCCGCGACGGGCGGCGGCAACGCGAACCTGCTCGCCGCGGTCATCCACTACATCCGCGCGTACGGGTACGGCAAGCGCCCCTCGTGGGCTCGATGACGCGAAGAACCTCAGGGAGGACCATCCATGTCAGGAATGCAGATCGAGGCGCTGCGGCGCACCAAGCTCTACCTCGCGACGCCGCCGACGCCGGTGCCCATTAACCCGCTCGCGCAGTTCATCGACACCCTCGGCTGGGTGTCGGGCGTCCTCCAGGTCCGCGTCTACTCCGCGAACTTCTCGGTCTCGCCGCAGGGCCAGCACGCGGCGGTGCGGTTCGCGGTCTACAACACGTCGGTCTCGCAGGAAGATCCGGCCGTCACCCTCATCGAGCCGACGCCGCTCACCTTCGTGCAGGTCGACTCCACGTCGCCCGGCAACGCCGCGCTTCCGCTGCTCGTCAGCGCCGTCCCGCACCGCATGAGCCGCTACGTCTCGGTCCAGATGTCGACCATCCTGCTCGGCACCGCCACGTCGGTCAGCGGCGACATCACCGTCGGCGTCGACTTGATCGGGAGGACTTCCTGATGGGCGGCGTGAAGATCACGGTCCTGCGGAAGACCACCATCACGCTGCCTGCCGTCGAGGGTCCCGGCAGCGTGTTCCTGCCGCCGATCGCAGAGTTCGTCAACGCCGTCGGGTGGGTGTCGGGCACGCTCCAGGTGCGCGTCTACGACAACTCGCTCACCGGCACGGACGCGAAGGTCAGCATCGCGGTCGTCAACAGTGTCGTCGCGCCCGAGGATCCCGCGGTCACGCTGACGCAACTCATTAGCAACTCCGTCCCCCTCGCGCTGGTCGAGATCACGCCGGGCAGCCCGAGCACGGCGGTGCTGCTGGTCAGCAAGCTGCCGACCCCGGACCCGAACAACAACCCCTATCCCGCCATCGCGGAGTCGGTCTCGGTGCTGCTCGTCGTCGAGGCGACGCTCCAGGGCACCACGGTCGGAGGCAGCATCACCATCGGCGTCGATCTGATCGGCAGGAACGCGTAGCAAGGAGGGATCCATGGCTGGTATCGAAATCGCAGTGCTCCGCAAGACGACAATCAATCTGCCGACGCTCGCGGCGTCGGCGACGCTGTACATGCCGCCGCTGGCGGAGTTCATCGACACGCTCGGATGGGTGTCTGGGGCATTGGTGGTACGCGTTTGGAACGAGACGCTCCCGAACGCGAACGCCAAGGTGTACGTGCGCGTCCGCGAAATGATGATCGGAGCCGACGACCCCGCGACAACTTTCGTTGGCGCGACCCTCGCCGAGGTCGAGATCAATGACACGCTCAGCTCGCCGGCCTTGCTCCAGTCGAGAGTCCCGGACGACGCCGCGCTCGTCATCGGCCGCTGCGTCGGCGTGTACCTTTTCCTCGACGCAGGGGCGAACGGTCTGAGTGGGGCCGTCACGCTCGCCGTGAGCCTCGTTGGCCGCAGCGCGTGAAGAGCCACACAAGGCAGCCAGTCGTGAACATTTCGTCTTGCGGGCGATCATCTCTACGGCATCAGGAGGTCTCCAATGAGGGTCTTCAGGCGAACGAATAGCCGGTTGCCGGGAAATCCAGGTCGACCCAGTGGCGAGTTCCTTGGCGACGCGGTCCGGCCGCGCGGAAAAGACGAGTTTCCGGTCGCCGGCAGGCGTGAGGGCCGCGACGTAACAGTCGATCTCGGGCGCGATCCTGGCGACTGGGGCGACGACGATCGTAGGCAGAGTAGTCAGCGGGATGATCTCCTGCGCGACCTCGGTGTGGACCCTCTGCGTTGGGGCGCCGGCGCTTTCGACGCATGGCTCGACGAATACGGTGACATCGACGCGGGCTCCGGCATTGGAGGTGCCGGCATCGCTGGCTTCACGCCGGACTCGTACCGCGAGGGGCTCGGAAACACGCTTGGTCTGCTTTCAGATTCGGGCGGGTATGGCTCCGCAGGCACGCCGACGCCGATCGAGATACCGATCGCGAGTGGCGATCCGCTTACGGGCGAACTGTTGCCACTGCACGGCGCTACGCCCGAGGACAGCGGCAACGGTGGGACACTGGCCATCTCCGGGAACGCGTCCTCGACGACTGTCGACGCCAGCACGGGCCTCAAGTCGGATTGGGCTATCGGCGGAGTGCTCACAGTCCCGTTTGGTTCAGCTCCCGCGACGGCAAAGCCGGGGGGCGATGATGGGAAGAAGAACACCGATCGCGGCGATTCGTACAATTCCAAGCGCGACGTGAATCCCCGAGCGAAGAATCCGTCGGCGGTGGAGCAGGGCGTGGACGCCCCGAAAAAGAAGCCGGGAACCGGGACGGGCAGAGCGAATCCTATGGATGAACGTCCTCGCGTGAGTGGGCCAATCGACTCGATAACTCGTCGTCGGCTGCGCGCGTTCACACCGCCGAACTATACGAGCAACGTCGCCGAGAAGCACCGCGGCGATGCGCGCGTCTTTGTAGACTGGGACCTGCTGGTTGGCGGAGGCTTCACCGATCCGAGTCCCATCGGCGATTCAGGCCTGCGTCGTCCGCGTCGTCCCGCTGCTAGTGCTGGGTTCAAGTGGAACCGACCGGCGAGCGACGACCCGAACATCTTTGGGTCGCTTGCGAGTCTCGCGTTCGCGGGTGAGGCTATCGACGATGACAGCGAGTAGCGTCCGCCGATGGTCGCTGGGGATTCTTGGGGCCTTGACCACGGCGGCTGGCCCTTCAGCTTGCACCGTCCCGCTCAGTCGGTCGCCGAGTCACGGCAGTTCGTCGCAGGGTAGCTGCCAACTCGGATCGTGCCCCTGTAGGCAGTACGGATCAGACGTCGTGATGTGTGTCGGCAAGAACCTGACTTCGTGCGTCGGCGTCTGTCATGGCGACGCGCGGGTTCGTTGACGACGGCGAGGTCGACGGCATTCAGCGCTGCGTCCGGCGCTAAAGCGGCGAGCTCGGCATCCACGCGGGGTCCGCGGGGTCAGCAAGGTCGGCATGCCGGTCGTGCGGGAGTACGATGCATTCATGCGACAGCGCCCATATCTCGCCATCCTGGTCTTGCCGCTCTGCGCTTGCGGATCAACGACGTCGACAGCGCCTCCTAGTGACGGTGGTGCGGATACGTTCGTCATCGAGGATTCCGTGGGCATCGACGGGGGACCCGATACACGGCGCGCGAGCGAGATCCTTGCGCAGAGCTGTGGTGTTTCTGCGTCGACGGTTCTCTGTGAGAAATGTTCGGCGGAGCGCTGCTGCCAGACGGCGCAGGCGTGCGGGCCCGCCTGCGAGAAGGTGAGGTCTTGCCTATCGGCCTGTGAACCACCGACGGGGGCGTGCTGGAACAGCTGCCTGGCTGCCGACCGTGCCGCGGCCGAACAGTATGCGGCACACAACGCATGCCTGAACGCACTGTGCCAAGGCGCGGAAAACTGCGCGACGCCGGCGCGATGCACCGAGTGTTTCACTGCAAAATGTCAGCTCGCCTATACAGCGTTCCAAGCGGACCTCGGAGCCCGGATGCTCAGTTACTGCTTTCGCGACTGCAATGACCAGGCATGCCGGGATAGCTGTCGAGCTGGCGTCGCGACATTTTCACAGCAGATTTACGATTCATTCCGTGCGTGCGCTGGATCGGAGTGCGCGTGTTCAGTGGCCGGCTGAGCTGCGAGAGCGTGGGCCGGCTGAGAGCGTCGTCGTCGCCCAGAGCGTGTCGAGTCAGACGTGGCGCGTCAGCCGAGTCATCCCCGTTCCCAGCCCTTCCCAGAAATGCCACATACGACACGTATGCGGATGTCGTCGCTCATTCCTCGCAAAGTAAATATCGCTCTTCATCGCGAACCGGGCTGCGCGGATTGCGACTATCGCGACTCGCGCATGACGTAGCTCGGCGCGCCGGCTGCTCTTGGGACGCTCGATCGATCCCGAGGCTGCAGGCGGCGTGACGAGCGGCAAGCGGCGGCGATGGAAGACGCGCTGACCCATCGACGCCGCGCCATTGCGGAGGCCTTCTCTCGTTGGACTTGCAACCGACGGGAGACGACCTGGATGGGACAGCGCAGCGTGAGTCTCGCACAGCTTCTCGGTTTCGATGGGTGGGTTGTGGAGGAAGCGTTCTTCGAGAGCGAGTTGGGGGTTCACGTCGTCGCGACCGGCCGGTACGCGCTGCTTCGCGGCACCCGCCTCGTGCTGCGCGTACGGTGCCGATGGCGACCGCGGTGCAGCGGGTGCGGTTCGGCCTGCGACGCGGTCCACGAGCTCGGCACAACGCGGCGGTGGCGCGACCTCCCTTGGTCGACGCACCCCGTGTTGATCGAGTACGCGCCACGCAGGCTGAAGTGCCGGCTGTGCGCGGCTCACCTCGTCGAGCTCGTCGCGTGGGCGGAGGCGCGCCAGACGACAACGCGGCGGCTGCAGCACCAACTCGCGATCGAATGCGCGGCGGCCCCCATCTCGCAGGTCGCCGCTCGACACGGCCTGCCGTGGTCGACGGTTCGTCGAGCTGAGGGACACGCCATTGCACGCTGGGAGCGCTCATTGCCTCCGACGGCGCCGTTGCGGCAGGTCGGTCTCGATGAGAAGTACCTCGGGCGGCGCAACAGGCTCGCCGAGAAGTTCGTGACGATCGTGAGCAACCTCGAGACTGGCGAGCCGATTTGGATCGGCGCCGGCCGCAGCAAGGAGACGGTGCGTCGGTGGCTCGATGCGCTCACGCCGGAGCAGAAGAAGGCCATCGACCTCTTCGCGATGGACATGTACGCCGCGTTCTACGTCGCCATCGACGAGACACCCGGGCTCGAGCACGTCGCCATCACCCACGACCCCTTCCACGTCATGAAGCGCGTTGGCGAGGCCGTCGACGATGCTCGCCGCGCAATCTTCTTCCGCAGCGGGCCGGAACAGCGCGCTATCGGCCGTGGCCGACGCTGGCTTCTGCTTCGCGCCTGGGAGCGAAACACCGCCGAGCAGAAGGCGGACCTCAGGTGGCTGCTCGCGCAAAACGGCAAGCTCGCGCGTCTCTACCAGTTGAAGGAAGAGACTCGTGCGCTTCTTCGCGACGCCGTCGACGGCGACGCGATGCTGCACGGACTCGAACGCGTTTTGCGCCGGACACGCCGCACTACGCTGAACGCCGTCCGACGGCTCGGCGAATCGCTCGAGCATCACGCCGACGCGATTGTCGCGTACGCAGAGTGGCGTCCACCGACCGGGCGCATCGAGGCGCTCAACAACAACTGGGAGGCGCTGGTACGGCGTGGTCGCGGGTATCGGGATCACGAGTACCTCCGCCGCAAGCTGCGTTTCGTAATCGCGAATCCCCTCAAGACGCCCGGAGGGCTCCGCACGTTCGTCGATCTCGGTCAGCAGGTGCCTCGCGCTGCGTGAGTGCTACGCCGCGCTGGCCCGGTCTCCGACGAAGAGCCGTAAATATGGCATCCGTCGGCGAGCCGCACTCTATACGGTGTAGTCTCGATTTCGAGATGTCTGCGCTCGATGGCGAGACCGGCGGGAGAGCGCCGACACGTGGCGCGCACGAGTTGAGGAGTGGAAGTCAAGCGGCGTGGCGCTCGATCCGTTTGCCGTCGGGATGCACGACGGCGAGCTCGATGGTCGCCCGACTTGAGCTGCCCGCATCAGCCTTGAACTCAGGCTGGAGAGACGCGCCGGTGACGGGTTCCGGGCTCGCCGTGTGGCCTCACCGCCGCCGGTAGTACACTCCCGTTCATGCGCCTCCTTGGCTTCCCGCTCCTCCTCGCCGCCTGCAGCAGCGATCCCGCGCCCGCCCCCGCCGCCACCGACACCGGCGTCGCCGACGCTGCCGAGGTCGCGGTCGACACCAACCCGGGCGGCACGGTGTGCTCGAGCGCGCGAGACACGGCGATCGGGCCGCTCGACAAGGTCTCCGCGGGCGTCGTGAAGGTGATCTCCGACGAGATGGGCGTGAAGACGATCTACGTCGACGCCTCGGCCGGCGGCTTCGCCGACGCGAAGAACAACCCGTACACGTACTTGAACCTCGCGACCGGCGCGAAGGTCGACATCACCGACAAGGCCGCGTTCACCTCGCTCGAGTGGGACCTCGCGCTCAAACGCGCGGCGGTCCACACCAACAGCGGCGACGCGGGCCTCGGCACCGGCGGCGCGGCCTTCCTCACCGGCACGTTCGAGTCGGTCACCACCGTCGACCCGGCCACGCTCAAGCCCGAGAAGTGGTTCAACGACGAGTGCGTGCCGTTCCTCGACGCGACGGGCACCATCGAGACTACGTTCAAGGGTTGGTACACCTACGAGGGCGCGACGATGAAGGTCACGCCGAAGCCCGGCGTCTACGCCGTGCGCGGCGCCGCCGGCGCGCTCTTCAAGGTGCAGATCACGAGCTACTCGGCGACCGAGACCGGCGGCACCGGCACCGCGTCCGCGCATTACCTGCTCAAGGTCGCGGCGCTCAAATGAAGCGGCTCGGCGTCGCGCTCGCGATCGCGCTGTTCGCCTCGACCGCGAGCGCCGAGGAGTGCCCGAAGAACCGCCCCACCGATCCCACCGCGGTCGCGGGCTACGTCTACGAGGGCACGCCCACGTCGTACGCCACGCCCGAGGGCAACGTGCGCGTGTGGTGGACCGACGCCGGCGCGCACGCCGCGCCCGCCGGCAAGGACGTCGCGGTCACGATCGGCGCCGTGCTCGAGGAGGCGATGGTCGGGTTCGGGAAGCTCGGCTTCAAGCCCGCGCTCCGCGACGGCGACTACCCCGCGTGCGGCTCCAACGGCGGCGACGGCCGCGTCGACGTCTACCTCGTCGCGTTCAAGGGCGCCGACGGCATGGCGTCCACCGAGCGCTGCACCGCCACCGGCTGCCCGGGCTTCATGCTCGTCGAGAAGAACTTCGTCTCGCGCGGCTACAAGACCACGCGCGAGGGCGCCGAGACGGTGGTCGCGCACGAGTACTTCCACCTCGTGCAGGCCGCGTACGCGAAGGACATGGACCGCTTCTGGTCCGAGGGCACCGCGCAATGGGCCACCAAGCGCGTCTTCCCGCACATCCTCGATCTCGAGCGGTTCCTCCCCGACTTCTTCGACTCCACCGCGCGCCCGCTCGACACGCCGCCTTCCGGCGTCACCTCGGGCTACCTCTACGGCTCGGCGATCTACCCGGTGTTCCTCGGCGAGAAGTACGGCGACGACACGATCAAGCTGGCGATGGAGGCCCTCGCGGCGGGCAAGGCGCCCGCGGTCGTCGCCATCGACGACGCGCTGCAGAAGAAGGGCACCACGCTCGCCGACGACTTCGTCACCTTCGCGTCATGGAATGTCGCGACCGGCACCCGCGCCGGACAGGGCACCTACAAGGACGGCGCCAAGTACCCGATGGCCAAGGTCGACGAGCTCGCCGACGGCGGCGACGCGCGCGTCGAGGACATCACCGCGGGGTTCGGCGCGCGCTACTACGCCGTGCACGATCCGGCGCCGCGCACGCTCGTGCTCGAGGCCGACGGCGAGCGCCTCGGCGGCGTGGTGGTGCCGCTCGTCGACGGCAAGGTGGCGCTCGACAAGTCCGCGAAGCTGCCCGCGCGCGTCGAGGGCGAGGCGATCGTCGTGCTCGCCGGCCGCTCGGCGAAGAAGACCGACGTGCGCTACGTGCTCCGCGCCGAGCCGATCGTGGAGCCGGAGAAGCCGCAGCCAGCGACCGACAGCGACGGCGGCTGCGCGATGGGCCGCGCGCCGAGCACGGGCGCCTGGCTGCTTATTTCACTCGCACTAGCCGCACGCGCGCGCGGGCTTCGGGGTCGACGGTCACCGAGAGCGTGAGCTCGGGCGTCGTGGCGTCGATCGAGATCAGCTCCACGCCGCCGAGGCGGATCGTGCCGCTCGGCTTGCTCAGCGGCTGCAGCTTGGGCCCGCTCATCTTCGAGCCGTGGAACGTGGCGAAGAGATCGGCGCCGCGCTGCTTGGCGGTGATCGGATCGAGCACCGTGGGCAGGTAGGCGAAGCACTTGTTCTGCGGCTGCACGCCGCCGGCCGCGTCGCGGTTGCTCGCGGCGAGGGCGGTGAAGAAGTCCATCGCCACGTCCTCGATGGTGGTCTTCGCGACCTCGGCGACCGCCGCGGTGACCGACGCCTTGTGGTCGAGGAGCGCGCGCATGAAGGCGGGACCGCCCTTGTTGGCGATGGTGCCGTCCTTCTGCGCGTCGTCGCTGCCGGCGCGGTCGTAGAGGAACCGCGAGAACAGATAGGAGCCGCCGCGCATCGGGCCGTCACGCTTGCTGTCGTAGCGCGCGCGGTCCTTGAGCACCTCGGCGAGCGAGAAGTCCTCGATGCTCTCGAGGCCGGCCTTGGTGACGTAGAGGTTGCCGGCCTGAAAGCCGATCACGTCTTGCGCGAGCGCGCCGAGGCCCTCGTGCATGTAGGCGCTGTCGGGTTGGTCGGCGAGCGCGTTGCGCAGCGTCTTGCGGTTGAAGTGAATGAGGTGCCCGAGCTCGTGGGCGAGGATCTCCTTGATCGCCGCCGCGGTGTTGTACGGCGGCGGGATCGCGTCGGGCGGGGTGAGGTAGAGGAACTCGCCCTTGTTGCTCCCGGGGCAGCCGGTGAACGACTGGAGATCGCACCCGGTGAAGTACGCGACCGCGGAGTTGTAGGTGAGCGGCGAGAAGATGAGGCCGATGTGGCCGTCCTTGTCGGCGTCGGACTCGACGCCGAACACCGCTCGCTCGCGCGGGAGGATGACGTTGTCGAAGTCCTTGAGGAACTCGTCGACGAACGCGGCGTCGAGGTTGGCCGGGTGCGCGGGCGTGCGGTCGGCCCACACGGTGGCGCCGCTCGAGGTCTTGATGACCTCGGCGTCGATCTCCTCGCTGCCGAGCCACAGCTTGCGCTTGGTGCCGACCGCGGGCGCGGTGCCGGCGGGCGCCGTCTCGCTCGGCGGCGGCGCGGTCCACGCGTTGATCGAGCAGCCCTTCACCAGGGTGGCCGGGGCGTCGCCCTCGATCGCGTCGGTCGCCAGCGAGTAGGGCACGCTCCCCGTCGTGCGGTCGAAGCGGGTCGACCCGATCACCACGATGAACCGCTCGTTGGCCCCGGGCGTCGCCACCTTGAACCGCGCGACGCCGTCGACCACCTCGGCCTCGGCGACCTCTCCGGCGGCGACCGTGAAGGCCCCCGGCGGCGCGATCGAGTCGGCGCCGGCGTCGGCGGCAGGCGTGGCGGCCGGCTCGCTGCTGCACGCAACGAGCGCGAGGGAGAGCGCGAACAACCGCATGCCGGGGAGCCTAGCAGGCGGCCGTCGACGAGCCGCTCGCGGGGGTCCAACGATGAGGTACGATGGCGTTCGTGAACTACGCCGGTCCGCAAACCACTCCCCTCGACGGCTCCGCATGGGCCATGCTCCGCGAGCAGATCGCGACGGTTCAGGCCGTGCTTCGCAAGAAGTTCGGCGGCGCCGTCCTCGACCAGACGAAGAACGATCTGGTCCCGCTGCAGAAGATCATCGACTCCGGCATGTACGACGACAGCCACCGCGACGAGCTCCGCGCGCTCGGCGCCGCGTTCGGCAACGTCCTCGAGCGCCAGCTCAACTTCCAGTGGGTCGCGGCGCAGACGGCGCGCGAAGAGGAGCCGGCGCTCCAGCTCAAGACCGACAAGAGCCTGGTGATCTTCCCGCTGCGCATGGTGTTCGAGGTCGTCGCCAACGGACAGACGCCCAACCTCGTCCACCTCTACCGCCGCGTCGAAGCCGACGTGAAGGCGACGAACAAGCTCTAGCCGTTTCCGAACAGCGCGCGCGCGGGTGGTGTCGACCGCTGACCGTGAACGTTGGAGACACGCCCGAATAGGCGCGCGCGTAAGCGAGCGCCTACCGGTGCGAATCACCAAGGCGCTCGCTGACGCGCGCGCCTATGGGGCGGCGCGGTCGACGGTTGACGGCGGCGAAAGCGCCGCGCTAGGGACACCCCCTAGCCGTTTCCGAACAGCGCGCGCGCGGCGGCCATCGCGGCGTTGTGCGCGCCCGCGGCGTCGCGCACCACGAACGGCGGTTCGATCGCGAGCGGGGGACCGGAGTGGGCGCACGAGAAGAGCGTGAACAGCGGCGCGAGGCCCTCTTTGGGCACGACGTCGCGGTAGGTGAGCACGGAGAGGCCGGCGTCGGCGACGGCGCGCAGCGCGCGGTCGCGCTGGACGGTGGGGAAGCAGAAGACGAAGCGTCCGTCGCTCGCGAGGTTCCGCGCGGCCGCGGCGCAGTAGTCGCGCACGTCGCCGCGGAGCTCGAACCGCGCGCCCGCGCGCTGCGGATCGGCCGACACGATCCCGCTCTTCACGTCGAAGTACGGCGGGCTTCCGGTGACGAGGTCGAAGCTCCCGGCGCCGAGCTCGCGCAGGTCGCCGTGGAGGATGTTCGCGTCGACCGCGTTGAGCGCGACGTTGGCGGTGAGCAGACGAAAGCTGATGGCCTGCACCTCGATCGCCGTCAGCTTCGCCGTGGGGAACACCCACTTCAGGGCGAGGCCGACCGAGCCGATGCCCGTCCCGAGGTCGAGCATCGTGGCCGGCGCGGCGGGGACGACCGTGGCCGCGTACCAGGCGGTGAGCAGATCGTCGACCGAGTGCCGGTGGCCGCGCCGCCGCTGCAGGATGCGGAAATCGCGGGTGAGCCCGTCGAGCGTGAGCTGCTCGCCGAGCTCCGCCTCGAGCGCGGCGCGGGTCGCTTCGGTCACCGGCGGATTATGCGCATATCATTCGCGCGTGCGCTTGCTCCTTGTGCTCACCCTCGCGATGGCTTGCCGCGGCGAGCCTGCCGCCGAAACCGCAGCCGACACCGCCCCCGAAGAACAGGACGCGGTGGTGTGTCCCCCCGCGCTCGGCACCGCCAAGCCGCGCACCTCCAAGCCCGCGCCGCTCCCGATGGACGACGTGCTCGCGGTGAATCACCTGCAGCTCGAGGCCACGCACAACAGCTATCACCTGCGCAACGACGGCGGCCCGATCGACTGGAAGTACGGGCATGCGCCGCTCGCGACGCAGCTGTCGACGCAGGGCGTCCGCGGGCTCGAGCTCGACACCCACTTCAACGAGGCGTGCGGTCGCTACGAGGTCTACCACCTCACGCGGTTCGACGAGGGCACGACCTGCCGCGTGTTCACCGACTGCCTGCAGGAGATCCGCACCTGGTCGGACAGTAACCCGTCCCACCACCTGCTCTTCATCCAGATCGAGCCCAAGGACTCGGGCGACGAGGCGCGCTTCCTCGCGCTCGAGAAGGAGATCCTCTCGGTGTTCCCGCGCGAGCTCGTGCTCACGCCCGACGACGTGCGGGGCGCCGCGGCCACGCTCCGCGAGGCGGTCACGACGCGGGGCTGGCCCACGCTCGGGCAGACGCGCGGTCGCGTGCTCTTCTACCTCGACCGCCACGACGCCTATCGCGACGCGTACACCCGCGGCAAGAAGGACCTCAACGGTCGCCTGTTGTTCGCCGACGCCGACGAGACCGACGGCTTCGCGGCGGTGCTGGTGCGCAACTCGCCGGGCGCCGCGGTCACCGCGCTCGTGAAGCAGGGCTTCGTCGTCCGCACGATGACCGACGTGAGCATCGGCGGCTCGCTCAACAACAACCGCACCCAGCTCGAGGCCGCCCTCGCGAGCGGCGCGCAGATCCTCAGCACCGACTTTCCGGCCAAGGTCCCCGAGACCGCCTACTTCGTCGAGGTCGGCACGCCGTCCCGGTGCAACCCGGTGACGGCGCCCGCCGACTGCAAGAACGACGCGCTCTGAGCGCCTACTTGCCGTTGCACTCCTTCGGCTCGACGAGCGGATCGCCCGCGGCGCAGGTGGTCGCGGTGTTGTCGCAGGAGAGCGACTTGCACTCGAGGTCGTTGCCGCAGCTCGCGCCGACGGCCTTGCCGGCGACGCACTTCTGAGTCGCCGAGTCGCAGTAGTTGCCGAGGCCGCAGCCGAACGCCTTGCCGGTGCACGTCTCGCCGATCGCGAGCGACTTCTTGCAGGTGCCGGCGGGGGGCGTCTTGGTGAAGTCCGCGTCGCAGAAGGTGCCGGTCTGGCAGAACTCGCTGACGCCCATCGCGAAGGTGCACGCGGCGCCCTCGGGCAGGAGCTTGGTGAGCACGCACTTGCCGTTGGTGCACGCGACCTGCTCGTTGGCGCCGGCGGCAGGCGCGCACTGCGCGGTGCGGGTGCACGCGCCGCCCGCGGCGACCTTACCGACGAACACCTGACAGACCTTGAAGTCGGCGATGAACGTCGTGATCTCCTCGAACGAGATGAAGCACTTGTCGAGCAGCTGCTGGTACTTCGCGAGACACGCGTCGACCTTGCTGCCGTCGAAGGTCATGGTCCCGGCCTTCACCTCGGCCACGTTCTGCTCGCAGACCGTCTTCTCGTTGGCCTCGCAGCCGGCCGCGTCGTAGGCGAACTTGGCCTTGTCGCAGCAGCCCTTGCGGCCGGCGCACAGCTTCGGCGTCGTGGCCGCGCACACGGTGTCGACCGTGTAGCCGGCGGGGGCCGCGTCGCTGTCGCTGCTGCAGGCGAGCGGCGAGGCGAGGAGCGTGGAGAGCACGGCGACGGAGAGGGCGCTGCGGAGGGTCATGCGCCGCAACCTACCAGCAAGCTCCGCCACGGACAAAGCCAGGGCGTGAACCGGAGCGCGGCCGCTACGAGCCGTGCTCCTTCGTCTCCCGAGCCATGCGATAGGTGAGGAGGTAGTCCTTGATGAGGTCGTAGAGGATGACGACCGCGAGCACGCTCATGACGGTGCAGAACCCGAAGATGTGCTTCTCGAATTGCTTGGTGTCGATCACGCGACGGGGCAGGCCGATGAGCAGCGTGCCGATCTCCATCAACAGCCCCACGAGCAGGATGCCCATGCCGTTCTGATGCGCGACCTCGTTGAGCCGCAGCTCGACGGCGGTCTCCTTGTAATCGGGCGACGCCATCCGGCGGATGGTGTCGCGGCTCTCCATGAAGACCCCGGCGGCCACGAGGATGCCGGCGAGGCCGTCGACGATGCCCTCGATCTCGTGGATGGCCTCCTTCGTGATCGCCCCCGGCGCGTAGTCGCGCACGAAGCGCCACTGCTCCAGGATCATCGGCACCGACAGCGCCGCGAGCAGCACTCCGAGCGCGATGAACATCTCGCGCGAGGTGATCGCGAGGAAGAGCCGCGCGAGCAGTTTGGCCAGCATTTGCCACGCTTATGTCGCGATCGGGCCGGCCGGGCCCACTCTTCGACGGCGAGCGACGCGTCAGCCGCGGGTGAGCGCGATCTTCCGCAAGGTCTGCCGGTTGAGTGCGCCGCTCACGATGCCGAGCAGCTGCTCGACGATGAACGGCTTGTGTACACACGGAATCCCGTAGGCCTCCGCGACGGCCCGGGCCTCGGGATGTGCCGACAACAGCACGGTCGCGATGCCCTGCGCGACGAGCTCGGAGAGGACCGGATCGCTGAAGTCCGAGCCGAGTCGCCAGTCGACGACCGCGCCGTCGACGGCGTGCTCCGCGAGGCAGATCTCGGCGTCGTGGAGGCTGCGCGCACGGACGACCTCGTAACCCTCGAGCTCGAACAGCTCGGCGAGGGCCTGGTGCATGACCGCATCGTCTTCGGCGACGAGGATGGTCTGCATCTTCTTGGATTCGCACGCGCCGGACGACGTGTCGAGGTCAACACTGTGCGGAAGCCCGCGCCTCGACGCGGCCGCAGCAACATACACCTCGCCCGACTTGACTCTTTCGCGCACGCGGGGCCGGTTGCTGCGCGTCTCGTGCCAGTCGTCGGTGTGCGCGTGCGTGCCGGTCTCCGGAACTTGTTTGTCCGCGCAGCCGGCGGCGGACATTTTCTGTCCGCCCGGCACTTGGCCGAGCGCCCCTCGGCGACGCACCTTCGGCCCATGAACGCGGCCGCACGCATCGTCGACCTCCTCGCCGAAAACGACAACGCGCTCGACGACACCGGCGTCCTCGGCTCGTCGCCGCGGGCTCGGGTCGCGCTCGCGGCCCCGCTCACCCGAGCGGGCGAGATCCCCGCGCCCGCGTGCAGGCGCTTCCACACGGTCGGGGGCGAGCGAGTGCTCTCGTCCATCGTTGCGGTCGAGCAGTTCGGCGGAGCGCCGCGCTGGCGCGCCTCGGTCACCATCTGGGGCCGCTCCAACGCCGAGCGCCGCGAGCTCGCGCAGCTCCTCGCCCAGAAGCTCTTGTCGGGCCTCGGCTCCGGCGAGCTCGTCATCGAGCAACGGGCCTCGGTCACGTTCGTGCGCCGCGCGCTGTCCTCCCGCGAGCGCGCCGTGCTCGCGAAGCGCCGGCTCGCGGTCGCCGTCGATCGCTAGGGGGCTTGTCGCCGCGCGCGTGGCGTGGTCGTTTGCCGTCCGTGAAAGCCGACAAAGCCATCGCCCTCATGTTCGTCCTCGCGTTCGGTTGCGAGAAGGGTCCGCCCGACCTCTCCAAGCCCGCCGACCCGGCCAAGACGACGAGCGGCTCCGCGGCGCCCACCGCGACCAACATGCCGCCCGAGAAGCCGCAGATCCCGGCGCCGGCAGACGTCGCCGCGCCCCCGGCCGACGCGAAGAAGGAGGCGAGCGGCCTCGCCTCGAAGGTGCTGCAGCCCGGCACCGGCACCGACAAGCCCACGAGCGACTCGAAGGTCAAGGTCCACTACACGGGCTGGACGACCGACGGAAAGATGTTCGACAGCTCGGTGCAGCGCGGCCAGCCGATCACGTTCCCGCTCAACGGCGTCATCCCCGGCTGGACCGAGGGCGTGCAGCTGATGGTCGTCGGCGAGAAGCGCCGCCTCTGGATCCCCGAGGAAATGGCCTACAAGGGCAAGCCCGGTCGTCCGCAGGGCATGCTCGTGTTCGACGTCGAGCTCCTCGACATCAAGAAGCCGATCCCCGCGCCGTCCGACGTCGCCGCCGTCCCGGCCGACGCCAAGAAGGAGAAGTCCGGCCTCGCGTCGAAGGTGCTCGCCAAGGGCAAGGGCACCGCGCACCCCGCGGCGAAGGACGAGGTCGAGGTCCACTACACGGGCTGGACGACCGACGGAAAGATGTTCGACTCGAGCGTCGAGCGCGGCGAGCCCGCCAAGTTCCAGCTCGACATGGTCATCCCCGGCTGGACCGAGGGCGTGCAGCTCATGACCGAGGGCGAGAAGCGCCGCCTGTGGATCCCGCAGGACCTCGCCTACAAGGGCCAGCCCGGTGCGCCCGCCGGCATGCTCGTGTTCGACGTCGAGCTCCTCAAGGTCATGAAGAGCGCGCTGCCCGCGCCGTCCGCCTCGGTGCCCGCGTCCGCGTCTCCGTCGGCGCCGGCCTCGGCCCCGAAGCCCGCCGCCTCCGCCTCGGCGAAGTAATCAGAAGAGCAGGCCGGGCGGGAGGGTCACCGTCTCGCCCACCCGCGGAAGCTCGAACGGCGCGAGCGCCGGGCCCGCGAACTTCATGAACCGATAGCCGCTGTATTCGAGCGGCTCGCGGAACGTGAAGCGCGCGGCCGCGGCGCGCCCGTCGACGCGGACCTCCACGACCTCGATCGTCGCGTGCACCCACTCCGCGCGCATGCCGACGACGAACGGCTTCTCGCGAAACAGCCGCGAGAACTGGTCGGCGAGGAAGCCGTTCCGCGGCCGCACGATCAACGATCGGTCGTCCACCCGCTCGACGGTGACCTCTTGGTCCCCGAGGGCCATCACGTGCGTGTGGCGCGGGCGGACGCCGCCGGTCATGCCGCGCTTCAGGCTCACGTAGCCGCTCCCCGCGGCGTCGAAGCTCGTCACCAGGATCAGATCCTGGGTCGCGAGCGCGGGCTCGTTGGGGAGCGAGCGGACGAATCGGTCGACGACCACCCCGGCGAGCGGCATCTGGAAGCTACCGATGACGAAGAGCACCGGCGCGAGCCCGACGCGGAGCGCGATCATCGCGCGCGCCGGCCGCTCCGCGCCGTGCGCGATGGCCTCGGCGAAGAGCCCCATCGCGCCGAAGGTCGCGAACATGAGGAGTCGCCCGGCGGGGATGGTCGCGCACCCGGGCAGGATGGTGGCCACGGTGACGAAGGCGAAGTAGCGCGCCGTGGGCCTCGCGCGAACCACCGGGTACACCCACCGCGCGACCAGCAGCAACATCGCCCAGCTGCCCGCCAAGAGCGCGAGATAGGCCCCGCGCGGCACGAGGAACGCGGTGTCGACGGAGAGCGACACCAGCGTGCCCGCGAACATGAGCGGGAAGCGCACGAGCGTCATCGCCGCGAAGCGCAGCGGCTCGCGACCGGGGTCGATGTAGAACGTGGAGCCCGCGGTGCCGAAGCCGAAGTGCCGATAGAGCAACGCCCACGCGAGCAGCACCGGCAAGTACACCACGAGCCGGCGCCACCGCCCGCGGTCGTCCTCGAGGAACCACGCGTGGCCGACCACCAGCGCGACGGTCGAGAGGGCGCTCTCGCCAGAGGCGAGCGCGAGGGCGAGGGCGAACGGAGCGAGGACCGAGCGACGCCGGTGCGCGACCAGCGTGAGCAGCCCGAAGACGAGCGCGAGCGTCGCGTTGCGGTTGGCGATCCAGGTGGCCGGCAGCGCGTGGGCGTCGTGGACCGCGAACATCAACGCGGCGAGGCCCGCCACCCACTTCGACTCGAGCGGCTGCTCCGCTCGGGAGTGCTCGAGCAGGCGGCGATACAGTGAGGTGGCGAGCGCGATGGCGAGCGCGATCCACAGGAAGCTGTGGAGGTGCATCAGGAAGGGCGTCTCGGTCCACAGGCGATGATCGAGCCAGTGGGTGAGCGCGGAGAGCGGACGACAGAACGAGAGGCGGAGCGTCTCTCCCGTCCACCACGGGAAGAGCCCCTCGGCCGTCATCACGCGATTGCGCGCGGGATCGCCGTCGAAGAACGTGAAGAGCCGGAGCGTCCCCTGCCCATGCTCCGCGTAGGGTGGGAGCCCGCGGAGCAGCGCGGTGTGCAGCAGGTCGTCGACCTGCAGCCCGGTCGCCATCGAGGGGAGGCAGAGCACGGCGCCGAGCCCCACGAGCCACCGCGCGAGCGTGGGTCGCTCGAGGAACGCGCGGAAGCGTGGGGAGAGGGGCTGCACGAGTCCGGGCGGAACGTTCGGGGGCCTGAATCGCTTCTGCTGCGCGTGCGCGGTGCCGGGGACCCAGTTACAGTCAGGCCCGCCGGTTTCTTGGGAGGTCTCGCATGCGTCGGCTCTGGCTGCTTATCACGCTCGTTGGCTGCGGCGGCTCCACCGAGGCGGCGGCGTCGACGGACGATGCAGCGGTCGAGGCCGCCGCGGACTCCGGGCTCGCCGTCGAGGACACGACGCCCACTGCAGAGGACACCGTGAGCGTGGACTCGAACCCGACCGATACTTCGCCCGCGGTCGATGCGGTCGATGCCCCGACGCCGAGCGGCTGCATCACCGAGATCGCGGCCGGGACCAGGACCTTCGGTTGCGACGGCCTCAAGTACGACGTCACCGTCCCCGCCGCGTGCGTGGCCGGCGGCTGCGGCCTCGTCCTCGACGTCCACGGAGCGACCATGAGCGGCAAGATGGAGGACAACAATACGGGCCTCCGCGCGCTCGGCGACAAGTACGGCTACGTCGTGGTCAACCCCAACGCCAACCCGGCGCCGCCGAGCGCGGCGTGGAAGCCGGACATCGACGACGCGAAGGTGTTCGCCTTCCTCGAGCTCGCCCTCAAGACGCTCGCGGTCGACCGGAACAGGGTCCACATGACCGGCTTCTCGCAGGGCGGCATGATGACCTCGCGGTTCCTCTGCCGGCACGCCGACGTGTTCGCCTCGGTCGCCCCCGCCGCCGGGACCGGCTGCACCTTCAAGGGCTCCGACACGCCCTCGCGCGAGGTCGCCGTGCTCTACCTCCACGGCGAGACCGACGCCCTCGTCGCCTACGGGCTCGGCACAGCGCAGCGCGACGCCGCGGTCGCCGCCTGGAAGCTCGGTCCGGAGACCACCCTCGCGTCGGACGGCAGCCACAAGTGGACCCGACGCACCTCCCCCTCGGGGACCGTCTTCGAGTTCATCCAGCACCGGTACGAGGCGAGCTCGTTCGTGCTGAAGGGGCACTGCTACCCGGGCAGCAAGGACCTCAAGGGCGGCGAGCCGGGCCAGCTGTTCGGGTTCGGGTGCGAGGGGACGAACGCGTTCGTGTGGGGCGAGGCGGTGATGAAGTTCTTCCGCGATCACCCGCGAAAATAGGCCGATTCCAAGAACCAACCGGTCGGTCTATTAAGTCCTGGCGTGGAGACCAATCGGTCTGTATTTGGTTTCGGGTGCCCGAACCCCGCACCGAGAAGGCGAAGAACACCCGTGAGCGAATCGTCCGGACGGCCACCCAGCTCATCTCGGTGAAGGGCTACTTCCACACCACGGTCGACGACGTGCTCGCCGTGGCCCGGCTCACCAAGGGCGGCTTCTACGCCCACTTCGACTCCAAGGAGGCCCTCGGTCGCGCGGTGATCGAGCACGCCACCGCGGTCTTCCTCGAGCGGGTGGTCGGTCACGTCCACCGCTTCACCGACCCGCGCGACCAGCTCCACGCGCTGCTCGAGGCCTACCGGATGTACGCGGTCGGGAGGGCGTTCGACGGCGGGTGCTTCTTCGTCAACCTGGCCGCGGAGATGGACGATCAGCACCCCGAGTTCGCCGCGCTGGTCGCCGAGCGGTTCGCCGAGCTCCGGGCGCTGGTCACCACCATCGTCGAGACGGGCAAGGCCACCGGCGCGATCGAGCCGAGCCTGCCCACCGAGGGGCTGTCGGTCGCGTTCGTCAGCTACCTCACGGGCACCATGCTGCAGGCGAAGGTCTCCGGGGTCTTCGCACTCTTCGACGCCGGCAACGTCGTGATGCACGCGCTGGTCGACCGCTACTCCCTGCCGCGAGCCTCTTCGTGAGACTGATCCTCGCGTCCACCAGCCGCTACCGGCGCGCTCTGCTCGACGCGGCGGGCATCGCCCACGAAGCGGCGCCCCCGACGTTCGAGGAGGACCACGCCCGCGCGATGCCCCCCGAGGAGATGGTCGTCGCGTTCGCACGGGGCAAGGCCGAGAGCCTCGCCGCGCCCGACGCGCTCGTGATCGGCGCAGACCAGATCCCCGAGCTCGACGGCCGGATCCTCACCAAGCCGGGCGACCGCGCGGGCGCGCTCGAGCAGCTCACCGCGCTCGCCGGGCGCACCCATCGCCTCCTCACGGCGGTCGCGGTCCACCACGCCGGGCGCACCGAGTCGGCGCTCGTGGTCCACCGCATGCGCATGCGCGCGCTGACGGCCACCCAGCTCGCGGCCTACGTCGACCGCGACGAGCCCTTCGACTGCGCCGGCGCCTACAAGATCGAGGCGGCCGGCGCGCTCTTGTTCGAGTCGATGGAGGGCGCCGATCACACCGCGATCGTCGGTCTGCCGCTGACGGCGCTCACCACGCTGCTCGCGCGGTTCGGCGTTTCGCTGTTGTAACTGCGGGCTGGAGACCGCGGCCGGGTGTCAGGGGGGAGCACGCACGCCGGGAGGCGGACGCGGACGCAACGACGCCGTTTGCACGACGCCGTCCCCAGCCGCGGTCGTCAGCCCGCGGTCACTGCGATCAGGCGACCCACTCGCAGCCGTTGGAGAAGCGGACGACCACGAAGGTGCGGCCGTCGTCGCCCTGCTCCAGGCTGGCGGTGGTGGGGTACTGCGAGATGACCTTCGACCGACGGAAGAACGCCGTGAGGGCGTAGGTGCGGTCGTCGTTCTCGAGGACGATGCGCTCGCGCGCCTCGTCGACCCGAACGCGGTAGAGACCGGGATCGATCGCCCGACCGCCGACGCGCGAGCGTGCGGTCACCTCGATCGCGCTCGAGGGAGCGCGGACTGCCTCGGTGACCCGGGCGAAGAAGCCGGAGGCCGGGTGGCAGGAGAGGGCACGAGCGGTTGCGAGCGACATGGGACGTTCTCCGGAACGAGGATTCTGCAAACGTTGTTCCCTACGACCCGAGTATGAGTTTCGAAGGGGTTCTGACCTTGGATACGAGCGAGCGGGCTACGGGATCTGCCGTCACCGTCAGTCTGCTAACGCGCGCCGCGCCCAAAGCTTTCATCACCCGTCGAGATGCGGCGGATCGCGCGGGGATTCATGCGATGGCGCCGTAGTACGACATCCACGCAGAGCCCTGCGCAGCGTGCCGTTCGCGTTCGCGCCGCCATGATCGCCACGTCGCTGTCGCCGTCTTCGCGTGGCGCCAGCGGCCTATGCCCCGAGCGCACCGGACGTTCGACGAAATACCTTTGAATGCGGGCGAGGTCGGGACGTCGCGCTACTTGATCACGCCCGACGTCTTCGGGCCGAGGTCGCCGAAGGGCTCGTCGCGATCGCGCACGGCGGCCTTGAAGCCGTCGGCCATGGCGCGCTGCTGGAAGGCGTAGCCCTCGCGGGTGTGGCGGCTGACGCCGTCGAAGAGCACGCCGAGCGCCTGCGTGGCGGCGAGGCCCTGCGCGTACATCGCCTGGTTGATCAGGAGCTTCTGCATCACCAGCTGGTTGACCGGCACCCGCGCGATCCGTTCGAGGAGGGCCTCGCAGCGGGCGTCGAGCTCGGCGCGCGGCGCGCACTCGGTGGCGAGCCCCCACTGCACGGCCTCGCGACCGGAGAGGCAGTCGCCGGTGAAGAGGAGGCGCTTGGCCTTCTCGACGCCGATGCGGAAGGCCCACAGCGCGGTGGTGGGCGTGCCCCACACGCGCGCAGGTGGGTAGCCGATCTTCGCCTCGTCCTCGATCACCAGCAGATCGGAGCACAGCGCCATGTCGGTGCCGCCCGCCACGCAGAAGCCGTGCACCTTGCAGACGACCGGCTTGTCGGAGTGGAACAGCGACATGAAGCCGCGGACGTTCCGGCTCATCATCTGGTAGTCGACGATCGGATCCCACACGCCCGAGGGGTCGTGGTTCCCGGCCTGCACCGCCGCGTCGAGCGGGGACCCGGCCGGGGCGCCGGTGACGCCCGTCTCGGGGCGCTCGGCGCTGGCGACCAGATCGTACCCGCCGCAGAAGCCCTTCCCGTTGCCGGAGAGCGCGATCACGTGCACCGCGGGGTCGAGGTTCGCGCGCTCGACGCAGGCCGCGATCTCGCGCGGCATGTCGAGCGTGATCCCGTTGCCGCGCTCGGGGCGGTTGAGGGTGATGCGCGCGATCGGCCCGTCGACTCGGTAGATGACCGTTGTCTCCATGCTGGCAATGATGTCATGGGACTGGGATGCGGCGTTCGCATTGTGCCGAGCGCGTTGCCGAGAATCGTCGCGATATTCAAATGGCACCGGCGTTGCTGAGGCGGCTCTCACACAACACGCCGCACACCGCGCGCTAGGCGCGCGGCTGGGGTGGGAAGGGGCTTTCTTATGCGGCTCGATCGCAGGGCGTGGTTCGCCCCGGGGATCCTTTGTCTTCTGGTTCCGCTCGTTCACTGCGGGGCGTCGTCCGACGAGGCCTCGGCGGCGGGCGACTACTCCTACGACACCGGCACGCCGCGCTACGACAGCGGGTCGCCGGTGTCCGATGCGTCGATCGACACCGCGCCGCCGCCGGAGCGGGAGGTCGAGAGCTCGTATCGCTCGCCGGTCGCGACCGGTCGATACGTGTGGGTCGCGAACCCGAACAGCGGGCGCGTGGCGTACGTGGATGCGACCACGCTCGACGTGAAGGTGGTCGAGGCGGGCAACGGACCGACCTACCTCGCGGCGGTCCCGAGCCCGCCCGACGCAGACGTCGCGATCGTGCTCAACGTCCTCTCCGACGACGCCACGATGCTCCGCAAGACCGCGAGCGGGCTCACCGCCAAGACGTTCAAGACCCACCACGGCGCGAACGCCTGGCAAATGTCGCCGGACGGCCGCTGGGCGATCGCGTGGACCGACGCCAAGGGCGTGTTCAAGGCCGACAAGACCGAGGGGTTCCAGGACCTCACCGTCGTCGACCTCACCGACAAGGTCCCGCCGACGATCCTCGCGGTCGGCTACCGCCCGGTCGCCGTCGGCTTCACCGGCGACAGCCAGAAAGCGTGGGCGGTGACCCAGGACGGCGTCACCAAGATCGAGCTCCTCGGCGCCTCGCCGCGCGTCACCAAGAACGTCTCCATCTCCGACAAGCCGCTCGAGGATCCGGGGACGCGCGACGTGTCGATCACGCCCGACGGCAGCTGGGCGCTGATCCGCCGCGACGGCGACAGCAACATCGGGCTCGTCTCGCTCGTCACCGACGCCCGGGTGAGCGTCGCGCTCTCCGGCCCGGTCACCGACCTCGACCTCGCCGAGGACGGCAAGCGAGCGATCGCGGTGGTGCGCGACAAGTCCGAGGTCGCGATCCTGCCGCTCCCCGAGATCGCCACCAAGCCGACCGCGTTCACGACGGTGACGGTCACCGGCGAGATGATCGGCTCGGTGTCGATCGCGAAGAACGGTCTGTCGGCGGTCCTCTACACCAACGCCGTCCCCACCGAGCGCTTCACCGTGCTCGATCTCGCGGCCGGCACCTACCGCATCCAGAAGCTGTATTCGCCCGTCCTCGCGGTCTTCCCGACCGAGGACGCGCAGAGCGCGATCGTGCTCCACGAGAAGACGGCGGCCCGGCCCGGCGCCTTCAGCGTGGTGCCGATCGCGGCGGGCCTCCCTGCGAAGATCGTGGGCACCGACGCCAAGCCGCTCGGCGTGGCGCTCGCCCCGAGCAACGACCGCGCGGTGATCACCGAGCGCGACGACGTGCGCAAGATCTACGGCGCCTACGTCGCGAAGATGCCGTCGCTCGCGGTGGACCGATACGCGCTCGCGAGCCCGCCGATCGCGGCCGGGATCGTCGCTGGCGCCAAGCGCGCGTACATCGCGCAGGAGCACCCCGAGGGACGGATCACGTTCATCGACCTCACGGACACCGGCGGAGCGGGACGTGCGCGCACCCTCACCGGCTTCGAGCTCAGCGCGCGCATCGTCGACGGGAGCAAACCGTGAAACACGCCATCCTTACCCTCGCCCTCGCCACCGTCGCCTGCGGCGGTCGCCCCGACGTGTGGGAGTCCGCGCCGAACCACTCCGCGACGAGGGTGCTCGGCCTCGCCGGCTCGGTCGCCCTCATCGACGACGACGCCCACCGCTCGATCATGCTCGTGCCCAAGGCCGACCAGGAGCTCGAGCGGATCACCATTCCGATCGGCAAGAACGTCATCCGCGCGGAGACCGATCGCCAGCGGCTGTTCGTGCTCTCGACGGGCGTGGTCCCCCGAAGGAGCGAGCGCGACGAGAAGCCCTCGCTGACCGTCGTCGACGGCACCACGTTCGCCGCGAAGAAGTTCGACCTCGCCGCGCCGCGGAGCGGGCTCGCCATCGATCCGGCGGGCAAGTGGGCCGCGGTGTTCGCGTCGTCCGATGTCGCGACGACGTTCGTGGAGAACCCCAACGAGATCGTGCTCGTCGATCTCGAGGCCGGGCCGAGCGCGAGCAACCCCGTCACCACCACGCTCCGCTCGTTCGGCGGCAAGCCGCAGCGGGTGACGTTCGCGCCCACGCTCAACCTGCCCGAGGGGCCGCGCCGGCTCCTCGTGGTGGAGACCGAGCAAGACGTCTCGATCGTCGATCTCGACCACGTCCGCGATCCGGTCCCGCGGCCGGAGATCACGGTGCGGCTCACCAGCGGCAGCGACGCGCGCACGCTCCGGCCGGCGGGCGTCACGTTCCACAACGGCTCGCCGTCCCGGATCGGCGTCCGCCTCGCGAACGACAACAACGTGATCACGCTCGACCTCGCGCCGGCGGCGAAGGGCACGACGGTCCATGACTTCGCGCCCAAGATCAACCTCACCGACGTCGGCGGCGTCGCGAGCGACATCGCGTTCGTGCAGACCGACGGGGGCCTGCGCCTCGCCGCGCTGGTCCCGAGCCTGTCGAGCGCGATCCTGGTCGACACCGAGACGTCGGTGACGACGCCGGTCAAGCTGCCCGCGCCCTACCAGCGGCTCTCGCTGATCACCGACGTCGTCGGGAGCGACACCGCCACCGACACCGCGCTCTTGTGGAACGCGTCCACCGCGACGAGCGGGGTCGCGTTCTGGGCGCTCGGCAAGACGAGCGGGCAGCCGTACCGCAGCGTCGAGGTGATCAACCTCGGCTCGTCGGTCGCCGCCGTCCGCGACGTGCCCAAGCCGCGCACCGAGCTGAAGGTGCTCGAGACCGGCGGACGCGGCCTGTTCGTGCTCGATCTCGCGTCGCGCACCGCGGCGCCGCTCACGACCCTCGGCACCGCGACGGTCACCATCGCCCCCGACGCCGAGCGGATGTGGGCGTTCCAGGCCGGCGAGAGCAAGCTCTCCTCGGTCGACCTCAAGAAGCTGCACCCGGTCCCGCTGGTCATCGATCGCGCGATCCAATCGGTGCACGACGTCGCGCGCACCGACGGCGGTCGGAGCCTGATCGTCATCCACGCCCGCGGCACGTACGGCGCGACGGTGTTCGACGCGCGCAACCCCGACACCGCGTTCTCTCGCCTCCACGCCGGTCTGCTGCTCGAGGGACTCCAATGAAGAAGCTCATCCTCGCCGTCCTGTTGCTCGTTCCCTCCGCCGCGTCCGCGCAGGATCTCGCGCCGAGCGGGCTCGACACGCGGGTGAAGTTCTGGTCGATCGACACCGGCCTTCGCAACACCTTCGTGAAGGACGCGGCCTACGATCCGTACTCCGGCAACGACGCGTTCAGCCAGTGGTCGGTGGGCATGGCCCGCACCACGGTCGTGCGGGGCAACTTCACCTTCGCGCCCGGGTTTCGGTGGGACGTCGGCTCGTCCGCGTCGACCGCGCGCGGCGCCGAGACCAACCTGCTCGCCCACCGGCTCACCGTGCCTCTCGAGGCGCGCTACCACGAGGCGAAGTGGCTGTACTTCTTCGGCCGGGTCGCCCCCGGCGCGATGTTTCAGCGCTCCCGGGTGACCGACGTCTCGCTGTCCGAGCCGATGGTCGACTCCGGGTGGGTGCCCGCGTCGGACTTCAGCCTCGGCGCGTCGCTGATGTTCGCGTCGTTCTCCGACGACCCGGCGAGCCGCGCGCCACGGTTCTGGATCACCCCCGAGGTCGGCTACGCGTGGTCGGGGCGCGCGAGCGCGGCGCTCTCGCCAAAGACCGAGGGCGACGATCCCCGCGCGTTCGGCACATTGTCGATGACCGGCGCCACGCTCCGCGGGGCGTTCTTCCGGATCAACGTGACCAGCACGTTCTAGTACGCTACGGCGATGCCGCTCGCTGTCGTCGCCCACGGGCACACCGATCTCGGTCGTCTGCGCAAGGTGAACGAGGACTGCTTCGCGATCGACGAGCAGCGCTCCATCGCGATCGTCGCCGACGGGATGGGCGGGCACATCTCGGGCGAGGTCGCGTCGCAGACTGCGGTCGCCGCGGTGCGCGAGCAGCTCAACGCCAACATCGTCGCGTTCGACAAGTACCGCGACGACCCGAGCGACGCGCGGCGCGCGGCGGCGGTCGCGGTGGTCGAGAAGGCGATCCAGCACGCGTGCGGCCGGGTGTTCCACCTCGGACAGCTCGAGGACAAGAAGCGCGGGATGGGCACCACGATCGACGTCGTGGTGCGCGCGGGCGATCGCGCGATCCTCGGGCACGTCGGCGACGGCCGCGTGTATCTCATTCGCGGCGGGCAGAGCTACCGGCTGACCAAGGACCACACCATCGTCGCCCAGCAGGTCGAGGCCGGCATCATCACCCCGCAAGAGGCTGCGGAGAGCACGCTCCGCGGCGTCCTCACGCGCGCGGTCGGCACCCACGAGTCGGTGCAGGTCGACACGCTGGTGCTCGATCTGCTCGCCGGCGACCTGCTCCTCCTCTGCACCGACGGCATGCACCGCTACCTCAGGGACGAAGAGGTGGCGATGCGCGTGCGCGAGGCCTCGCCGGGCGCGGTGCGGCAGCTCATCGACTTCGCCAACCTGAGCGGCGGCGAGGACAACATCTGCGCCGTGCTCGTCGGCTGCTCGCCCGGCGAGGTCGAGTCGGCGAGCGATCCCAAGCGGGTCTCGTCGCGCATCGACGCCATGCGCAGCCTGCCGCTGTTCCAGCACCTCAGCTACAAGGAGCAGGTCTCGATCCTGTCGGTGGCGCAGAACCGGCTCGTCGAGCCGGGCGCGGTGATCGTGCGGCAGGGCGATCCGGGCCAGGAGATGTTCATCATCGTCGACGGCGAGGTGGTGGTGGAGCGCGACGGGATCGCGATCGCCGAGCTCGGGGCCGGCGGCCACTTCGGCGAGATGTCGATCGTCGACGACGCGCCGCGCTCGGCGAGCGTGAGGGCGCGAGCCCGCACCGACCTCCTGGTGATCGGCCAGGCCGAGATGGGCGGCCTGATGCGACTCGATCCGGTGCTCGCGGTGAAGATCCTCTGGACGCTCGTGCAGGCGCTCTCCGGGCGCCTCCGCGTGGCGAGCGCGGAGCTCATCGAGTTCAAGCTCGAGGAGCCGGGTCGGAAGAGCAACGTGCAGATGCCGTTCGTGAAGTGACGGGCGTATTCCGCGGGTGGGCAGATCCCGCGGCGGCTAGCTGACGAGGACCCCTCCCGTGCTCTACGCTGGGGCAGACACATGGGGGTGGCGGACGACAAGACCATCAGCGCGGGCAGCTCGGCCGCCAACGCGGAGGAAGAGCTCGCGCCCGGCACCCGGGTCGGCGAGTACGTCGTCGAGCACAAGCTCGGCGAGGGCGGCTTCGGCGCCGTCTACCGCGCGACCCACCCGCTGATCGGCAAGACGGCGGCGGTGAAGGTCCTCAACCGCGAGTTCTCGTCGAACCACGAGATGGTGTCGCGCTTCATCGCCGAGGCGCGCGCGGTCAACCAGATCCGTCACCGCAACATCATCGACATCTTCGCGTTCGGTCAGCTGCCCGACGGCCGGCAGTACTACATCATGGAGCTCCTCGAGGGCCTCCCGTTCGACGCGCACCTGGCGCGGGTCGGGCGCATGGACCTCGCGTCGGCGCTGCCCATCTTCCGCGGCATCGCGCGCGCGCTCGACGCCGCGCACAAGTCCGGCATCGTCCATCGCGACCTCAAGCCCGAGAACGTCTACCTGGTGCCGAACGAAGACGGCGGCCACTCGGCCAAGCTGCTCGACTTCGGAATCGCCAAGCTGCTCCCCAACAGCAAGGGCGGCGAGAGCGGCCACCACAAAACGCGCACCGGCACCCAGATGGGCACGCCGTATTACATGTCTCCCGAGCAGTGCCGCGGCATCGGCGTCGACCACCGCACCGACATCTATGCGCTCGGCGTCATGGTGCAGCGCGTGCTCACCGGCACGATGCCGTTCGACGGCGAGAGCGTGATGGACGTGATGATGAAGCACATCACGATGCCGCCACCCAAGCTGTCGGTCTACGGGTTCCCGGCCGCGCTCGACGAGCCGCTCACGCGGATGATGGCGAAGGAGCCCGACGATCGACCGGCGACCGCGTCGGAGGCGATCGAAGCGCTCCAAAAGGCGTCCTCCCTCGCCGGCTTCGACGCCGGGAGCCTCCCGCCGATCACCGCCATCAGCGGCGCGCCCGCGCAGGCGTCCACGGCGATCGGCACCACCGACCTCGGCATGTCGGCCGCGCAGCCGGCGCCGCGCCGCAGCAGCGCGCCGCTCATCCTCGCGGTCGTGGCGCTGATCGGCGTCGGCGCGGGCGGCCTCGTGCTCCTTCGTC
>JALHOE010000077.1 GCA_022843175.1 Deltaproteobacteria bacterium | reverse complement strand
ACCTCGAGGCCGCCGCCGCGGGGCTCGCGGGCCTCGGCCTGCTCGTCGCCGCGGTTGCCACCACCGCGCGCGTCGCGGCCACCGCCGTCCTTGCGGCGCTGCAGGCCCTCGGTGCACGCGTCGGCGACGCGGCCGGTGATCAGCTTGATCGAGCGGATCGCGTCGTCGTTGCCCGGGATGATGAAGTCGATCTTGTCCGGGTCGCAGTTGGTGTCGGTGATCGCGACGATCGGGATGCCGAGCTTGTTGGCCTCGTCGACCGCGATCGTCTCCTGGTGCGGATCGACCACGAACATGAGCGAGGGGAGGGCGGACATGTTCTTGATGCCGCCGTGGTACTTCTCGAGGCGCTCGCGCTCGCGCTCGATGAAGACGACTTCCTTCTTCGTGAGCGAGTTGAAGGTGCCGTCCTCTTTCATGCGCTCGATGGTGCGCAGGCGCTCGAGGCCGGTCTTGATCGTGCGGAAGTTGGTGAGCGTGCCGCCGAGCCAACGGTTGGTCACGTAGAACATGCCCGCGCGCGAGGCTTCCTCGGTGATGATGTCCTGCGCCTGGCGCTTGGTGCCGACGAACAGCACCGAGCCGCCGCGCGCCACCTCTTCGACGATCTTCTCGTAGGCGCGCTTGAAGAGGCGGGCCGTCTGGTCGAGGTCGATGATGTGAATGCCGTTGCGCGCGCCGTAGATGAACGGCCGCATCTTCGGGTTCCAGCGCTTGGTCTGGTGGCCGAAGTGGACGCCCGCGTCGAGCAGCGAGCGGAGGGGGAGGGGAAGCTCGCCGGGCAGCCGGGGCACGGCCTCGGAAGTGGTCATCTCGGTCATGGGTGCGCTCCTTTTTCGGTTGAGGGCCGGGTCGTCCTCCCCACGAAAACCCCTCTTTGGGAGGAGCACCGATCGCGGAGTTGCGCAGGACGGGCCTGAATTTCCGGTGGGCTATGGCTCACCGGCCCTCCGAAAACCGGGGGGGCGGGGTAGATAGCACAAGTTGCCCCGGTATCGAAAGGGGAGACCCTCTGGCGGTTGTCGTGTACACCTGGGCCCCATGGCTCGGCTCGGGCGTTTGCTAGCGACGGTCGCCCTCGTCGCCCTCCCGTCGAGCGCGCTCGCCGCCGAGGAAGAAGAAAAGAAATCCACGACGTCGACGGAGGAAGAGCCTCCCGCGACGACCGAGCCCGCTGCGTCCGCGCCGGCGCCCGCGCCCGAGGAGAAGCGCGGCCCCGCCGAGGATCTCATCATCGAGGCGAGCATTGGCTACGGCGCCGGTCCCTTCACGACGATCGCCGGCCACAGCCCCAAGGTCGCTCACGGCCCGATGTTCCACATCGGCCTCGGCTGGGCCTGGACGATCAAATACAACCAGTCGGTCGGCCTCGAGGCCTACGCCGACGGCATGTTCGACGGCGAGCGAATCAGCGGCGGCAGCACGGCCGTGGGCGGTCGCTACGGCGCGGCGGCCTACGTCATCGGCGAGAAGGCGCACGTCCGCGTCGGCGGCGGCTGGGCGAGCAACCAGTACGACGGCACCAACTACCAGGGCTTGAGCGTCAGCTTCGCCGCGGGCTGGCACGTCCAGATGATCCCCGGCGCCAAGAGCTGGAAGCGGCCCACCGTCACCTTCGATCTGGCGTCGAGCTGGGACTTCCTCGGTGCAGGCGACGAGACGCTGCACCGGTGGATCATCGGCGGCCTGATCGGCGTCGCCGTTTACTAGCGAGCCACGCGCGCAGCCTTGCGTGCCGGCGCGCCCGCGAGCGCCGCGGCGGGCAGGGGCCTCGAGCTGCTCACGTCGGCGACGTCGTTGGCGACGGCCGGCTTCGGGCGCGCGATGTGGAGCTTCGCGAGATCGACGATTGACTCGCACAGCGACGCGAAGTCGTAGCCGGCGGCGGCCGCGATCTTCGGCAACAGCGAGGTCTCGGTCATGCCGGGCAGGGTGTTCACCTCGAGGACGTACTCGTTCTCGCCCTCGGTCACGAGCAGATCGACACGGCACGCGCCGTCGACCCCGAGCGCCTTGCTCGCTCGCTCCGCGAGGTTGAGGACGCCGCGCATGCGCGTCGGCGAGAGGCGCGCCGGCAGGTGGTACTCGGCCATGCCGGGGGTGTACTTCGCGGTGAAGTCGTAGAACGCGCGCTTGGGCACGATCTCGATCGCGCCGAGGACGCGACCGCCGAGGATGCCGACCTGGATCTCTGCGCCCTGGATGAACCGCTCGACGAGCGCGTCGGTCCCGAAGTCGAGCGCGCGGCGCACGCCGGAGGCGAGCTCGTTGAGGCTCGCGGCCTTGGTGATGCCGATGCTCGAACCCTCGGTGCGCGGCTTCACGATCGCCGGGAACCCGAACGAGCCGTGGAGATCCTCGAGGTCGGCGAGATCGCCGGCGCGCGCGACGTAGTACGGGGGCGTCGGCACGTTGTGCAGCCGAAACAGCTCCTTCGACTTGAGCTTGTCCATCGCGAGCGCGGAGGCGAGCACGCCGGAGCCGGTATACGGCACGCCGAGGCACTCCAACATTCCCTGGACGCAGCCGTCCTCGCCGAACGTGCCGTGGAGCGCGACGAACGCGACCTCCATGCCGAAGCTCGCCCTGGCCATGCGCAGGGTGCGGTCGGCGTCGTCGGTCACGTCGAGCCGCAGGACGTCGTGGCCGCGGCTCTCGAGCGCGTCGGCCACCGCGTTGCCGGAACGGAGCGAGATCTCGCGCTCCGACGACCATCCTCCCATCAACACGCCGATACGACGCTTCTGCTTATTCGCGCTGCTCATGGGAGACACTCCTCCTTCAAGCGAAGGGTTCTGAGTGAAGTGCGACGACTGAACGCTCCTGCCGCGGACGACATTCACTGCGAGCTGCGGCGACCCCTAGTGCACTCGACCGCGTTGGGACAAGAAAAGAACGGCTACGCACGAGCTCGCTGCACCGACGCGAGCCGCCGGCGGCCGCCGGCGGAGTCGCCGGATCCGCCGGTCGCTCTCGCCGAGCGGCATCGAATGGATCCGAGAGATCGACGCTCAAGTGCGCGAGATCACGGCTGGCATCGACCGTGCTGTGTCGAGACCTCGCCATGCAGACCGAAACCGAAGAACGTCCACGACCACGGCTGCGTGAGCGCGCGCTCGCACACGGCGTCGACACGCTGGCAGACGAGGAGCTCGTCGCGATCCTCGTCGAGCGTGGCACCGAGCACGAGCCGCTCGAGCGTCGCGTCCGGCGGCTGCTCGCCGAGGCCGGCGGGCTCCCCGGGCTCCTCGGGCATGGCGTTGGCGGTTTCGCGCACGAGCTCGGGTTGGGGCTCGCGTGCGGTGCTCGGCTCGCGGCGGCGATCGAGCTCGGCGTCCGCGCCGCGCGCCTCGCGCACGACGTCGAGCGAGCGCCGGCCACCTCCGCGCACGACGTCGAGCGCTGGGCGCGCCGCCGTCTATCGGGGCTCGCGCACGAGGAGCTGTGGGCGCTCTTGCTGGACACGCGCCATCGCATCGTCGGCGAGCGCATGCTGGCGCGCGGCGGTCTGCACGCCTGCGCGCTCACCGCGCGAGACGTGCTCCGGCCGGTCGTGCGCGAAGCGGCGTCTGCGTTCGTCCTCGTGCACAACCACCCGGGCGGCGATCCGTGTCCGAGCCGCGAGGACGTCGCGTTCACCCGCACGGTCAGCGCCGGCGCCAGCACGCTCGGCGTGACGTTGGTCGACCATGTGGTGGTGGCGCGCGACGGGTTCGTGTCGCTGCTCGAAGCCGGTTTGCTGGACGAGATGGCCTCGGATTGAGGCCGCGGGCGCCCCCCGGACCCACCATGCGAAGATCGCATAATATACATTATGTAAACTCACCGAATCGGGCGGTTTGCGCGGCGTATTTCCGCGGTTTCCAGCGGGTTGCCCGCAAATGAGTGTGATAGTTCGGCGGGCATGGTTGGGCCGCATGACGAGGATCCGCCGGCGTCTCGGATCGTCTCTCGGGTTCGACCCGCGCTCTTCGCCGGTCGCCACTACCCGGACAGCGACCTCAAGCGCGAGGCCGAGGCGCTCCTCGGTCCGGCCGGCTCCGCGCGCGCGCTCGGGCTCGTCGTCCCGCATGGGCCGTGGCGTTACGTCGGCAAGCTCGCCGGCGCGGCCATCGGTCGGTTCGTCATCGAGGAGACCGTGGTCATCCTGGCGCCGAACCACGCCGGCCGCGGGCCGCGCTCCGCCATCGTGTGCGACGGCGCCTACGCGATGCCCGGCAACGGCAGCATTCCCATCGAGCCATCGCTCGCGGAGTCCATTCGTGCGCTCGGCGGCCTCGCCGAGGCGCCCGAGGTCTTCACCGGCGAGCACGCCATCGAGGATCTGCTGCCGTTGCTCCACGCGCGTCAGCCGCGCCTCTCGATCGTGCCAATCGCGATCCACGACGTGAGCGCGCTCACCGCGGCGCGCGTCGGGGCCGCGATCGCCGACGCGACGGTCGGTCGTGGTGGCGGCGTCACGCTCCTCGCCACCACCGATCTCGCGCACTACGTGCCGCTCGCAGACCTCGAGCGCGAGAGCCAGCGCATCGCCGAGAACGCGCGCACGCTCGACGACGAAGCGCTCGTCGCGTCGTTCGGCGCGCGCCTCCGCGGGCCGGGACCGATCCTCGAGACGTGCGGCCTCGGCGCGCTCCTCGCGTTCGTTCACGCGATGCGCCACCTCGGCGCCGGCCCGGGCGAGCTCGTGGGTCGCGGCTCCAGCCTGGAGATCGATCCGGATGCGCGCGCCGCGGTCGCGTGGGCGTCGATCGCCTGGGGCCGCGCCTGAGTCCTCCTACGCGCTGAAACACGCATAGGAGCTCGCTGACGCGCGCGCCTAGCTTCACAGGCGCGCGCGTGAGCGAGCGCCTACGTCGAGCGCGCGAGCGAGCGCCCAGCCTGACAGGCGCGCGCGTGAGCGAGCGCCTGCGTCGAGCGCGCGCGCGGGCGCCCGACGTCGCCGGCTAGAGATCGTACTCGTCGCCGAGGCGCAGCACGGCGAGCTCGGTGCCGTTGCGGATCTTGGCGAGCTCGCGCTCGACGACGCGCTCGAACGTGGGCTTGATATGGTAGAGCAGCATCGGCACGTCGCGGTGGCGGCGGAGCTTGAGGAGCTCGGGGCCGAGCGTCGCGGGGGTGTGGTGGCCGCTCACGGTCGCGAGCCGCTGCTGCTCGTTGGGGAAGCTGACCTCCATGAGCATGGCGCGGAGGTCGTCGGCCTCGTTGAGGACCTCCCACAGGCGGTCGGTCGGGCCGGTGTCGCCCGAGTAGGCGATCGCGCCCCCTCGCCCGCCCGGACCGCGCACCAGGAAGGCGCACGAGTCGATGGTGTGGCTCACCATGATCGACTGCACCTCGAACCCGGCGATGGTCTCGACCTTCTCGGGATCGAGCACCTGATAGACGATCGTCGGCTGCGCGGCGCTCGGGATCTTGGCGAAGTCCGGCCACAAGAGGCCGTTGAAGAAGTGCTTCTTGAGGATCGAGATCGTCTGCGCCACGCCGGCGATGACCAGCGGCGGCGCGCCGTTCTGGCAGCGGTTGTCCGCCAGCGTGGAGAGATCCTTCATGTGGTCCATGTGCCCGTGGGACACGAGGACCGCGTCGAGCGCGGACTGCTCCTTGAGGGTGAGCCCGGTGGTGAGACAGCCGGCGTCGATCGCGATCGTGCGACGGCCGGAGCGGAGCATGAACCCGCTGGTCCGATGCTTGGGGGTCTCCCCGCCGTGGCAACCGACGACGCGCAGATCCATTAGGACTCTCCGCCGAACTTCTGCGGCATCGCGAGGAACTCGAGGAAGTCGAAGAGCCGCTCGAGGTCGTGGACGAGGATCGTGCCCGACGGTTCGATCGACAGCACGCGCACGCGCTTGAGGCGGTGGAGCACCTCTTCGGTTTGTTCGGGGTCGACGTTCACCTGCGCGGAGAGCTCCTGCGCGGTGAGCGTAATGCGAACGCCATGGTCGGTCTGCACCCCGAACGCCTCGGCGTGCCGGGAGAGCCCCCGCATGACCCGCGCCTTCGGATCCTTGTGCATGAGGATCTCGATGAGGGTGTCGGCGCTGTCGAGGCGCGAGGCCAGCTTCTTGATGAGCCGCAGGGTGATCTCGCGGTTGTTGGCGATCATCTGCTCGAATCGCTGCGCGTCGATCACGAGCACCTTCGCCGGCTCGTCCTCGGTGACCGTGGCGGTGGCGACGCGGGGCTTGGCGTTGAGGATCGCCATCTCGCCGAGGAACTCCCCGGGGCCGAGCGTCGCGAGCACTTTGTCGCCGTTGGCGACGCGCTTGCTGATGCGCACGTGGCCGGACTGGATGACGAACATCTCGCCCCCCGCCTCGCCCTCGCGAAAGAGGATGGCGCCGGGTTCGAGCTCGCGGCTGAAACGCGAGAGCGCGTCTGCCGTTTCGTGGCGCGTCATCCCGCTCAACGGTAGATGCTGGGCTCCGAGGGGTCAAAAACCATGGGCCCGCACTGCCGCGACGAACGCCTCGACCGCCGCGAGGTCCTTGCGTCGCGGATCGCCGGCCCGCTCCACCCCGCTCGCCACGTCGACGGCGTAGGGGTGCACTGCTTGGAGCGCCTCGGCCACGTTGCTCGGTCGGAGTCCGCCCGCGAGGGTTACCCGCCGTTTGCGCGCGAGCGGTGCCACCAGCGCCGGATCGACCCGGACGCCGGTGCCCCCGAGCGCTCCCTCGACCCGCGCGTCGACCAGCACGTGCTCGCCGGGGTAGCGCTCGGCGAGCGCGATGTCGGCGGCGTCGGCGACCCGAATCGCCTTGTAGGCGTGGGGAAGAAAGGGCTCGAGCGCCTCGGGCGGCTCGTCGCCGTGCAGCTGGAGGCACCCGACCACCGTACGGATGCGCTCCATCGTCTCGCGCGTCGCGTTGGCCACGACGCCGACGAGGAGCGCCCTCCCCGAGACCGCGGCGGCGATCGCGCGCGCCGTGTCGAGGTCGACCACCCGCGGCGTCCCGGGCACGAAGTTCAGTCCGATCGCGGACACGCCGAGCGCGACGCACCCGAGCGCGTCGTCGACGTTGGTGACGCCGCAGACCTTGATGTGGACGGTCATACGTAGCGGAGCGGCGCGGCCAACTGGGATTTCGGCTGCTGCTCCAAGTATGGGTTCGAGCGGAGCGCGCGCCACGCGATGAACGAGCCGAGCAGGATCACCGCGGCTGCGAGCGCCACCACGAGCCCGTTGCGCACCGCCGGCTTGTCGGCCGCGCCGAGCGCACGGACGTGCTTCTCCATCTCGACCTGGAGCTTCGTCACCTGGGCCTCGGCGTCGGTGACGCCCTTGCGGCGCATGGCCGCGCCCTCGACGTCCGGTCCGGCCTTCCACGTCTTGCGACCGACCTCGAGGAGGACATTGCGCACGTCCTTGGAGGCAGCGTCGACGCCCTCGCTCCGCACGGCTCCCTGGCGGGAGAACTCCTGCTCGAGGAGGCGGCGCTTCTTGCGGAGCGCCTCGACCTGCCCCTCGATCTGCTCGTAGTGGCCGCGCGCACGGGCGAGCTCGGCTTCGGCCGCCCTCGCGGCCTGCTGCGCGAGCGCCTCTTCGGCGGCCCGGGTCTCGCGCTCCTGGCTGGCCGCCGCGACGAGCTGTTGGGCGGCGGCGCGATCGGCCTGTGAGGTCTCGAGCGCCGCGAGCTTCGCCTGCGCGCCGCGGACATCGATCTCGACGCGCTTGCGGCGGGCCTCGTGCTTCTGGCGAAGGCGATCGGCGTCCTCGAATGCGCGCTGCTTCTCGTCGATCGTCGCGCGCGCGGCGGCGAGCGTCGGATCGAGCTGGACGATCTGCTCGTCGATCGCCTTGGCCTTGTCGCGGAAGGCGCTGTTGGTCTCGGCGAGCGCCTGCTCGCGCTCCGACACGAGCTTCTCGGCGCTTCCGAGCGACGAGGCGATCGAGGCATACTCGGCGTTGCCGAGGATGATCGGCTTGAGCAGGGTGCCGAGCTCGATGAGGCGCTCGTCCCGCTTGGCCTCGGCGTCGCGGAGGTTGCGTCGCACGCCCTCGAGCGCGCGCTTGAGGTCGCGCTGCCGGCGGAGCACGCGGAACGCGTAGGGGACCGCCGCGACGATTCCCTTGGGATCGGGCCCGTAGTCGGCGAGCGCGCGCACCTCGAAGGGATCGATCTCGATCCCCTCGCCCGCGGCCGGCCCCGGCCGCGTGATCGCCTCGCGCGGCTTCGGCTTCTCCGGCTCTGGTGCGACCGGCGCGTGGGGCTCGTAGTCCGCCTCGGGCGACCCGAGATCGAGATCGAGCGCGCCGCCGGGGGGCGGCTCGTCTTCGTCCTCGTCGCCGAACCCGTCGGTCACCTCGCGGCCCAACTCCTGCTGGGTCCTTCCCGGCTGCGCGCGCGAGGTGTCGAGATCGAGGTCGAGCGCGGGGCCCTGCGCGACGTCGTCGTCGTCGCCGAACTCGTCGCCGACGACGCGCCCGGTGACCGAGGGGTGGTCCGCCGCGCGCTTGCCGCACTTGAGGCATGTCTGATTTCCGGGCGGGTTCCGCGCCTTGCACCACGGGCAAACCGACATTCGCTCGAACGATACGCCAGTTCGTGCAGCGCTCTGAGTGCGGAGATCTTTCGTCAGCCATTTCCAGCGCTTGAGAGGCAACCTCAGAGGTTGGTTCGAGCTGGTCTCCGCGCCCCGCTGCCACGCGCTCGCAAATCGGGCCGAAAAAGTGACAACGAAAAGTTGTACGTCGCGCACCTACATCGGCACCTTCGGGCCATGAGCAACGCCGCCACGCTCGCCGCGAAGGCCAACGCGAACACGACCGACAAGGCCGAGCCGGCCGACGTGCTGCCCCGCCTCCTCGGACACTACGTCCTCCTGCGGTTGCTCGTGCGCGGCGGAATGGGCGAGGTCTTCCTCGCGACGACGATCGGCATCGAGGGCGCCGAGCGGCCGGTGGTGGTGAAGCGAATCCGCCGCGACTACCGGAGCGATCCCTCCTTCCACGCGCGCTTCCTCGACGAGGCGCGCGTCCAGTCGCAGCTCGACGATCCGGGCGTGGCTCGGATCATCGAGGCCTCGGTCGACGAGCACGGCGATCCCTATGTCGTGGTCGAGTACGTCGAGGGACGCTCGCTCGCCGATGTGCGCGCGCGGCTCTCGCGCCTCGGCAAGCCCCTGCCCTGGGCCGACGCGGTGGCGGTGACGCTGGAGATGGCGAGCGCCCTCGCCCACGTCCACGAGCGGACCGGCCCCGACGGCGCGCCCCTCGGGATCGTGCACCGCGATCTCTCGCCGCAGAACGTGATGGTCGGCTTCTCCGGCGACGTGAAGCTCATCGACTTCGGCACCGCGCGCGGCGACAACCGCCGCTGCCACACCGTCTCGGGCACCGTGCTCGCCAAGCCCGGCTACGTGGCCCCCGAGGTCGCTCGAGGCGACTCGGCGACGCCGCGCGCCGATCTCTACGCGCTCGGCGTGATGCTGTGGGAGCTGGCCGCGGGGCGTCGGTTCCTCGAGGGCGACGCCGCGGATCATGTCGCGAACGTCACGGCGGGGAAGCTGCGTCCCGCGAAGCTGTCGGGCGATCCCACCCTCGCCCAGCTCGGCGACGGCCCGATCCCCGCCGAGCTCGATCGCATCGTCGCGTGGCTCACCGAGCCGGTCGCCTCGGCGCGCTGCGGACACGGGCGCGAGGCCGCGCAGGCGCTCGCGGGCCTGTTGTCGTCGGCGCCGCGTCGGCCCGTCGAGGAGCGCGGCGTGCGCGCCCGGGTGAAGTCGATGCTCGCCCGCCTCTATCCGACCGAGCCCGCCGCCTCGCGCGTGGAGTTCGTGCGCCTCGTCGCCAAGGCGCGCCGAGTGCTCGCGAGCGAGCTCTCGGAGCTCTCGCCGTCGGCTCCCGCGCGTCGCCGCGAGAGCACCCCCGAGCCTGCGAGCGACACGCCCGACGCCCTGCCGGGGACGCGCTACCGCCTGATCCGCCGGCTCGGCGAGGGCGCGATGGGCGTCGTCTACGAGGCGGAGCACGTCGATCTCGGGCGCAAGGTGGCGGTCAAGCTGCTGCAGGCGCAGCACTCGGCGTCGCCGGAGTTCGTGGCGCGCTTCCGCCGCGAAGCCCGCGCGATCGCGTCGCTCTCGCACCCCAACCTGGTGCACGTCTACGACTTCGGTCAGACCGCCGGCGCGCCCGAGGACTCGGAGTGGGCGGGCCGCTTGTTCTTCACGATGGAGCGCCTCGAGGGCGAGACGCTCGAGTCGTTCATCGACCGCGAGAAGGGCATCGACTGGCGCGACGGCTGCGAGCTCGCGATCAAGACCTGCCGCGCGCTCGAGGCCGCGCACGCCGCGGGGCTCGTCCATCGTGACCTCAAGCCGGCCAACCTGTTCCTCAACTACCAGGGCCGCAGGCCGACCTCGTTCGGCGAGATCGGGCTCAAGCTCCTCGACTTCGGCGTCGCCAAGGAGATGCGCGGCGAGGGCGCGCCGACGTCGGCGAGCGAGATCCGCGGCGAGGACGATCCGAACCTCTCCAAGGCCGGCGCGATCTTCGGCACGCCCGACACGATGGCCCCCGAGCAGGTCAACGGCAGCGACGTGGACGGTCGCGCGGACATCTACGCGCTCGGCTGCGTGCTCTACCAGCTGCTGACCGGTCGCACGCCGTTCGATGCGCCGTCGCCGATCCTGATGATGTCGATGCACCTCCGCGAGGACGCGCGCCCGGTCCGCGAGGTCGCTCCCCACCGCGGGATCCCCGAGGCGGTCGAGAAGGTCGTGATGAAGGCGCTGGCCAAGGACCGCGGCGCGCGCTTCCACGACGCGAGCGAGATGCGCGAAGCGCTCGAGGAGGCGTGCTACGGCGGGTTCTATTCGACCGACGAGAAGAGCGTGCCCGCGCTGGCGCCGGTCCGGGAGATCCCCGTCGAGCTCGACTACGACATGGTCTTCGACGCCCCGCGGGGCGGCGCGACCGAGCAGCCGGAGCGCACCTCGCGGATCGAGCGTCCGCGCCGCCGTAAGTTCGGCCCCCTCGCCCTCGCGGCGATCGCGAGCTGCGCCATCGCGGCCTTCATCGGCAGCGGCCACAAGCCGCTGAGCAAGGAGGACCTCGTTCACCTGCTGCAGCGCGCCCACGTGCTCAAGAGCGCGTCCGCGCCGGTCGTCGCGGCCCACGCCCCGATCGCCGCGCCGCCGGAGACGCCCGTGATGAAGCCGATGATGAAGCAGGAGCCGCGCGTCGCGCTGCCGATGCCGGCCCCGACGCAGGAGATCCCCGCGGCGATCGCGCGACCCAAGCCGACCGTGAAGCCCGCGGTGTCCTCGCCGGCCCCGTTGCTCGCCTCGACGGTGGAGCCGAAGTCGAAGATCACCGAGATCGACGAGAAGATCGGCGCCGGCGAGACCGAGGTCGCGCTCGACCTCGCGCGGAGCGCCAAGGAGGACGGCACTGCGGCCTCTGCCGCGGCGTGGGCCCGCGCCGCGCTCGCCGCCGGGCAGCCGACCGAGGCCCATCAGGCGTGCGTCGCGTGGATCGCACGCCACGCCGACAAGGCCGCCGTCGAGCCGCGGATGTTCGACGCGCGCGCGCTGCGCGCCGCGGGCCGCTACGACGAAGCGCGCGCGCGCCTGGAGGAGATCCTCAAGAGCCACCCCGATCAGGCGGAGGCCAAGGGCATGCTCAAGGACCTCGAGCTCGTCCATCCGCACAAGGCCGGCGTGCGCCACATGAAGAAGAAGAAGCCCACGCAAAAACTGCTCGGCTGATCGTGGCGGCACAAACGGGCCTTGCTTCCCGGCCAGATCGTCATAGAAATGTTTGCGTAGCTATGCGCCGCATCCTGGTGGTCGACGACGAGGAGAACCTCCGCCTTGTCCTTCGCACCCTGCTCCGGCGCGCGGGCTACGAGGTCGAGACCGCGTCCACCGGCGAGGAGGCGCTCGAGAAGGTCGAGGCGTTCGGGCCGGACGTCGTCATCACCGACGTGCGCATGCCGAAGATGACCGGCCTCGACCTGCTCTCGGCGCTGCGCGCCAAGCAGTCGCTCGCGACCGTCATCGTGATGAGCGCCTACGGCTCGGTCGATCTCGCGCTCGAGGCGATGAAGGCCGGCGCCTACGACTACGTCGCCAAGCCCTTCAAGCCCGACGAGATCCTCCTCGTGCTCAAGAAGGCCGAGGAGCGCGAGGCGCTCCGTCGGGAGAACAAGCAGCTCCGCGAGGCGATCCGCACCGAGCACAAGTACGACGAGATCCTCGCGAAGAGCGCTCCGATGATGGAGATCTTCCGCACCATCGCGAAGATCGCCGACTACAAAACCACGGTGCTCGTCGCGGGCGAGAGCGGCGTCGGCAAGGAGCTCGTCGCCAAGGCGATCCACAAGCGCGGCGCGCGCACCGCGGGGCCGTTCGTGGCCATCAACTGCGGCGCCATCCCCGAGAACCTCCTCGAGTCCGAGCTCTTCGGCCACAAGAAGGGCGCATTCACCGACGCCACCAGCGACCGGCGCGGCCTCTTCGAGGAGGCCAACGGCGGCACCCTGTTCCTCGACGAGATCGGCGAGCTGCCGCTCGCGCTGCAGGTGAAGCTCCTCCGCGTATTGCAGGAGGAGACGATCCGCCGCCTCGGCGACGTCCGCGATCAGAAGATCGACGTGCGGATCATCGCGGCGACCCACCGCGATCTCACCGCCGAGGTGAAGGCCGGTCGCTTCCGCGAGGACCTCTTCTACCGCCTCAACGTGCTGCCGCTGACGATCCCCCCGCTCCGCGAGCGGAAAGAGGACATCCCGCTCCTCATCGACCACTTCCTCGCGCGCAACAACACCCGGCTCGGCACCTCGATCCGCGGCCTCGACACCGAGGCGCGCAAGGCGCTCATCGACTACTCGTGGCCCGGCAACGTGCGCGAGCTCGAGAACACGATCGAGCGCGCGATGGTCCTCGCCGACGCCGACCAGCTGCACATCCAGGATCTGCCCGAGCGCGTCCGCGAGGCGCGCGATCCGGTGCAGATGCAGCTCGCGAGCGGTGAGCTATCGATCAAGAAGACCACGCGGATCATCGAAGAGGTGCTCATCCGTCGCGCCCTGCAGAAGACCAAGGGCAACCGCACCCGCGCGGCCGAGATCCTCGAGATCAGTCACCGCGCGCTGCTCTACAAGCTCAAGGACTACAAGATCACGGATCTCTAGGTCGAGGGTTCAGCGATGCGCATCGTCTCCGTCTCCGCCGTCCTTCTCGCCTGCTCGCCGGCGACGCCGCAGCCGTCGGTCGCCCCCGCGACCTCGGCGACCGTGGCTGCGTCGGCCAGCGCGGCGCCCTCCGCGAGCGCGAGCGAGGTGCCGATCGAGATGCCGCCCAACGCCGCGGTGAAGGCGCCGGTCTTCAGCGACGACGACTGCAGCAAGGCCGACGACTGCACCGGCTTCCGCACCTGCCACCCCGACAAGTGCGTCGCCGTCGCCAACGCCGGCGCCATGCCGGCCGGCATGATGTGCACCATGGACTGCCGCGGCGGCACCCTCGACTGCAACTTCAACCACTGCGGTTGCGCGAAGAACCCGGCCGGTAAGCTGAAATGCGCCATGCTGCCGGGACCGGCCGGCGGGCACTGAAACCAGCCCGGGCCGCCGGCGTATCCAATGCGTCGGATGACCAAGCGAGTCCTCATCGGTGTGTTGGCGCTCGGGTGCGCGTCGGGCGCGGCTGCGCTCGCGGTGAAGAAGAAGCCCGCGCCGGCGCCGGTCGTGGTGGCGAGCACGCGCGCCTATGAGAAGAAGACCACGCTCCCGCCCGTCGCCGAGCGGCCCACCACCCCCGGCTTCGGCAAGGCGCGGGGGTGGCTCAACGCCAAACGTGCGCCGACCGAGCCGGAGCTCCGCGGCCGCGTCGTGGTGGTCGACTTCTGGACCTCCTGCTGCATCAACTGCATGCACACGCTGCCGACGCTCGCGCGCCTCGAGAAGAAGCACGAGAAGGATCCGTTCCTCGTCGTCGGCGTCCACACCCAGAAGTTCGACGCGGAGCCCGAGATCGAGCGCCTGCGCGCATCGGTGATCCGCTACGGCATCGCGCATCCCGTCGCGATCGACGGCGATCGCGGCGTGTGGGAGGCGTGGGGGGTCAACGCTTGGCCCACGGTGATCGTCCTCGACGCCAAGGGCCGCGTGGTGTTCGCCGACGGCGGCGAGCCGGACGAGGCCGAGCTCGACGCCGTGATCGAGACCGCGCTCGCCGAGGGCGCCGAGGAGAACGCGCTGAGCAAGGAGGCGCCGGCGTTCCTCGCCCGCGAGGTCGACACCGACAACCCCCTCGCCTTCCCCGAGAAGATCGCGGTGGTGCCCGGCGGCTTCGCGATCGCCGACAGCGGCCACGATCGAATCGTGTTCACGGACGAGGCGGGCAAGGTGCTCGAGGTCGTCGGCGGCGGCCGCGGCTTCGTCGACGGCTCGTACGCGACCGCGCGCTTCGCCCACCCCCAGGGCATGGTCGCGCGCGGGGGCGTCGTCTACGTGGCGGACACCGAGAACCACGCGGTCCGCGCGATCGATCGCAAGAGCAAGACGGTCACCACCGTCGCCGGCACCGGCAAGCTCGGCACCGGCAGGCTGCACGAGGGCTCGATCCCGGCCAAGAGCGATCTCCGCTCGCCGTGGGATCTCGCGGTCCTCAACGACCGGCTCTACGTCGCGCTCGCTGGCTCCCACCAGATCGCGACGCTGGATGGCGACAAGCTCAACCTCTTCGCCGGCACCGGCCAGGAGACCCTCACCGACGGGCCACGGCTGAAGGCAGCGTTCGCGCAGCCGAGCGGCCTCGCCACCGACGGCAAGAACCTGTTCGTCCTCGACAGCGAGACCTCGAGCGTCCGCAAGATCGATCCGAGCGGCGCGGTGACCACGCTGGTCGGGCACGGGCTGTTCGTCTTCGGGGACAAGGACGGCGCTGGCGCCGAGGCGCGCCTCCAGCACCCGATCGGCCTCGCCTACGGGGACGGCACGCTGTGGGTCGCCGACACCTACAACTCGAAGCTCAAGCGCGTCGATCCGGTCACCGGCCAGACCAAGACCATCGCCGTGGGGTTCTCCGAGCCCGCCGGGCTCGCGTTCACGCCGAACGCGCTGTGGGTCGCGGACACCAACCGCGATCGGATCGCGCGGGTCGAGCTCCCCTCGGCTGCGGTCTCGACGGTCTCCGTCGTCCCCTGACCCCAAGCCCACTCAGTGATACGGGCGACTCGCGCGTCGGAGCAGGCTGGCAAGGACGAGCAGCGCCACGATCGGGATGAAGGTGCGCGCGGCGAGCCTCGGCGCGGCGAGCGCGCACCCCCCACCCGCAGCGCGGACGACCGTCGGGGGGCGCGCGACGCACTCGAAGCGAATGGCGGACGTCTTGCTGCACGCGAAGTCGGCGGGACACGTGGGCGAGAGCGGATCGCACCGTTGGGTGCACACGCGCAGCGAGGGCGAGCACTCCGCCTCGACGCAGTCGGTGTCGAGGGCGCAGCGGGCGCCGAGCGCGCCCGGGGTGGGCAGCGGCCATCGGCACTCGCCCGCGCGACATCGCATGCCGGCGCGACATCCGGCGGCGTCGGAGCAGGGCGTCGCGCAGTACGAGATCGCCGGCTGGTCCTCGGCTGTGACGCAGGCGCCGCCGGCGCAGTGCCCCTCGAACAAGCATGGCTCGCCGGGGGCCGCGACGCCGTCGCGCGAGCGCGCCAGGTAGGGAGCCACGAAGCCGTCGGCGAAGGGATCGACGCGCGTCTCGGTCGCGCCCTTCACGCACGCTTCGTCACCGGTGCTGGTGACGCCGACCAGCACTTCGGCGGCGCCGAGGGTGAGAAACGCGGGCCCTCCCGAGTCGCCCACGCACGGCTGCGACGGGTCGGGCGCGATGTGGAACGTCTTCGCGGAGACCGCGTCGACCCTCGCGCGCCCCTCGCGCTTGGTCCCGCTGTCGCCGGCCATCGCCGCGCTCACGCCGAAGCCGACGATGCGCACCGCGGTCGAGGGGAGCGCCGCCGCGTCGGCCGTCGTGGCGAGCGCGATCGGCGGGACCTCGGAGCGGACGCGCAACGTCAGGAGCGCGAGGTCGTTCGCGAAGGTCGCCGCGTTGAACTCCGGGTGGGCGCGCGCGTCGCTGAGCGCGATCGCGGTGCCGCTCCTGGCCGAGGCGCCGAACACGGCGCGGAACGAGCGGAAGTTCGTCGCGTCGATCCCGCAGTGGGCGGCGGTGATCACCACGTGGGGGGAGATCAGCGTGCCGCTGCAGATCACGCGCCCGCTGGCCTCCGTCAGCGCGACGACCGCTGGATCCGCGCCGGCGAGCTCGCCCGCGACGATGGCCTCGGCGCGGTGTCCGAGCTCGACGTCGACGCACGCGGCCAGCAGGACCGTCGACAGGGCGAGCCAGCGCACGTCGCCATAGCATCACCGGTGAGCCCGGCGCGGAAGCCGAAACCTCAGTCGGGCTCGGAGATCTCGAGCACCGCGTCGATGCGCGGCGACGCGATGGTCTGGGTGCGGCCGCTCGGCCAACGGACGTCGACGACATCGACTGCGGTGCCGGCGCCGAGCCCGAAGTGCAGCGTGGCCCACGAGCTGCCGTTGGTGCCGCGCATCCGCTGCACGTAGCGCTTCTTGAGCGGCGCACCCGGCACGCGGAGCGTGACCGTGGCGCCGATGCCGTCGACGTTGGGTGCCCGGCCGCGGAGCCGCACCCGTAGCCAGTGTCCGCGCGGCCCCTCGTTGTGCAGGAGCTGGACGCGCAGCGGGTATCCGATGGTCTCGAGGATATCGAGACGGCCGTCGCCGTCGAAGTCCGCGACGGCCGCTGCCCCGAACATCGGCGTGGCCTCGGCGGCCTTGCTCTGTCGCGCGCCGAGCGCCTTGAAGCGGCCGCCCTCTCCGTGGAAGAGGATGTCGTACTGCGTGTAGATCGTCTCGGGCAGCCCGCGGCTGCCGATGACCGCGAGGTCGTTGTAGCTGCGCGTGAACGCCGAGTTCGCGACGAACACGTCGAGCAGCCCGTCGGAGTCGAAGTCCTCCGCCAGCGGCGCCCACCCCGAATGGAAGCGCGTGACCGGCGCGATCCCCCACTCCCCGGCCTTGTCGACGAGCGGCGCCGCGTGGGTGGGACCACCCGGGTAGAACTGGTCGCTGCCCATGTCGGCGACGTAGAGATCGAGCTTGCCGTCGAGATCGAAGTCCTCGATCGCAGCGCCCATCGCGCTGTTGTACGGCTTCGTCCCCAGCGTCGGCAGCACGTCGGTGAACGTCATGCCGGGGCCGTTGAGATAGAACGCGTTGGTGCCCCAGTCGTTCGAGGCGAACACGTCGGGGAGGCCGTCGTCGTTCCAGTCCGCGATCGTCAGCGCGTTGACATGGGCGGGGCCGCAGTCGGTCTTCACGATCGGCACCGCGGGTGCGAACGGCGCCGCGGCGCCGGTGTTGCGGAACACGAACAGGGCGTGCGCGCAGCGCTTGCCGGGGGACTCGCACCGGAAGCCGTCGGGCGCGGGCGCGCAGCTGTCGGGACCGAGCAACGGGGCGGGGCCGATCGGAGCGGCGACGAGGTCGAGCCTGCCGTCGCCGTCGAGATCCGCGAGCGCGATGGCCGCGAACCCGAGCGAGCCGGCCCCCGCGGCCGTGAGCTTCTGCGCGTCGGCGAAGGTGCCGCCCCCGGCGTTGCGGAGCACGTGCGCCTCGAACGACGCGAACGACGCGAGCACGACGTCGAGCTTGCCGTCGCCGTCCACGTCTCCCGCGGCGCACCACCCGGGCGCGGCGTTCGTGCCCTCGAGCGCGAGCTTCGGCAGGGGCCTCTCGGCGAAGTGCCCGGCGCCGTCGTTCAGGTAGAGCGCGATCGCCTGCGGCGCGCCGAAGAAGCTCGCGAGGAAGATGTCGGGCTTGGCATCGCCGTCGAAGTCCTCGAACACCACGCACATGCCGCCGATCGCGGGGAGCCCCGCGGCTGCGGCCACATCCTTGAACGGCGCCGGGCCCACGAAGAGCGAGGCGGGATCGATCGGCGGCTCGTCGCGCCAAGCTCGGCCCCCCTCGACGACACCGCCGTCGCCCGGGGCGTGCGGAGCCGGCGCGTCGTTGGCCGAGCACGCCATTCCGAGCGCTGCGATCACCAAACCCGAGCGCACGTCTTCCCCCTCTCCGTGCCCCATCGTGGTTTTCGTAGATATGAAAGTCAAACCGCGCGCCCGCGGTATCATCGGCTCCGTGACGGATCGCCGGGTGCTCGTCGTCGCATGGATCGCGCTCAGCGTGCTCGGCGCGATGAACCACACGATCGCCGAGAAGCTCTTCGGCCAGCGCTTCGACCTCGTGTTGCCGCACCTCAAGTACGGCCACGTCATGTTCAACAAGAACCTGCGGGTGGTGCAGACCTACGAGTACGCGGGCCCGGACGGCGTCCGTCACGATCTCGTCGAGCTCGTTCGGACGCCCTCCATCGGCTACCGGCACGCGCGGCTCGCGATCAACGTGCTCCTCAAGCGCGACTACCTGAGAGAGCTCTGCTACCGCGCCTATGGAGCCCGAAAAGAAGAGCTCAGCTTCTTCGTCACCGAGTACCAGGTCGACGTCGATCCCCGAACGCCGAGCCAAACCAAGACCCTCGTCTGCGGTGCCCATGGCCTCCGCGACCGATAGGTTCTTCGCGCGGTTCGAGGGGACGGGCACTCCGTATCCGCTCGCGATCTTCCGTGTCGCGTTCTTCGTCGGGGTGGCGCTCCACTTCTTTCCCTCGCTGATCACGCTCGACGACGCCTATCGGCGCGGCGCGCTGCGGAGCGACGAGTGGAGCCACTGGCTCTACCTCCGCTTCGACGACCTCGGACCGGGGACGCTCCGCCTGATGTCGATCGTGACGATGCTCGCCTGCGTGTGCGGCGCGATCGGACTGCGCACGAGGGTCGCGGCGATCGTCGCCGGCCTCGGCGTCTACAGCTTCGCGAGCTTCAACGGGCTGCCGGTGCAGACGCTCGCGCTGGTGAACACGTGGGCGATCTTCCTGTTGTGGGGGCTCGTCGGCGGCGGCAGCGGCGCGCTCTCGGTCGACGCATGGGCGTCGAGGGAGACGCCGGTCGAGCCGCGGCTGCTGCCGGGGCTGATTCTCGCGCAGACGCTGATCGGGGTGTTCTTCGCCGGCATCGAGAAGCTGCTGGCCGGCTGGCCGTTCGTGAACGAGATGGGCGTGTTGCTCTCGTACCCGAAGGGCTTCCTGCTGCGCGATTGGGTCACGCAGGTCGGCTTGCTTCACCACCCGCTCGTGACCCGAACGTTCACCTGGTTCACGATCGTGGTCGAGGTGGGAGCGCCGCCGCTTCTGTTGTGGAAGCGCACCCGTCTCGCCGCGCTGATCGCCTACGAGGCCTTTTTTCTCGGGATCATTGCGATGCTCGAGGTGCCGCCGCTCTTCTACTGCATGTTCGCGTTCGGGGCGCTGCTCGCGCTCGACGACGACGACGTCAGCGCGCTCGTGGCCCGCTCACGGGCGCTGCGGAGCCGGTTCGGAAAATGAACCGGTTGTTAACGAATTGAACCGATTTGTCCGCCTTCGGGACGTTTGGTTCGGGAACTGAACCGTGTGGCGGGCGACCGCCATGACATTTCGCAGGTTTGTCGAAGTGGCACAGCCGTCGCAAAGGGTGCCTCCGTCCGAGAGACAGCGGGTCGAGCAAACGACCCAGTTGAACTCCAGGGAGGTCTCCGATGAAGCCGATGACGACGCTGATGCTGGCTGCCGGGTGCGTGATGGTGGCTGCCCTGGGTTGCGGTGGCAGCAGCTCGCGTCCCTCGCCCGAGAGCCTCTCCGAGGGCCTGACGGTCTTCGAGGCGACCGACGACATCGGCGTGACCGGCGCCTTCAAGCACGCAGGCGCTGTCGTCTACTTCGAGACCCGGCGCGGCGCGGTGCGCCCCGAGTTCCATCGCAACGTCTCGCCCGAGCTCGGCGAGTACGAGATCGACGCCCGCTTCGTCGACGCGAAGGGGAACATCGTCGCGCTGCAGCGCGGCGGCGACACGTTCGCCGACCCGACCTGGGAGGCCGACCTCAAGAAGCAGGAGCTGCAGAAGAAGGTCGTGGTCACCCCGCAGGCCCTCGAGCTCGCCGCGGAGGCCGCGCAGGCGATCACCAAGCACGAGTTCCCGCAGAAGGTCTCGTTCCACACCATCAGCCTCGGCGACCTCGGCGTGTCGGCCAAGGTTCCGCGCGAGATCGACGTGAAGACCGGCGAGCTCCCCAGGGACACCGTCGGCTACGGCGACGTGTGGGTCGGCCAGGCGAGCTACCAGATCCGCTACAAGAACATCGCGTGCGTCGCCTGGATCTGCGCCGGCCATCACTCGGCGGTGCGCGTGTGGACGGCCTCGGGCGCGGTCGTCGACTCGTGTCAGCACGGCACCTGCGCGGGCGGCATGAGCAAGGTCACCTGCAGCGGCAGCGGCGGCGGCGGCTACTTCCACCAGGACAGCACCGGCAACATCAGCTCGATCAACGGCGCCTGCCTCACGAGCTACGACTGGAACTCGGGCGGCGGCGAGCACAACTGCCACGACGACTCCATGATGTCCGCCTACGGCATCAAGTACGGCCCGCAGCACACGACGCTCGGCGTCTGTCAGGGCCTCAACTGGTGGAAGGCGCCCGGCCAGTCCGGTCACCCCTGCCCGTGAGCTGAGACTCCTCGCTCGAAACGAGCTCAGTCGCCGCCCGCGTCACCCGCGAGCGGCGCTGTGCTTTTTGGTGCGCTCGGCGCGCCGGCCGGATCGCGCGGGCCGAAGATGGTGAACAGGTTCTTTCGCCGCAGGCTGTCGGCCTCCGACCAGACGCCCTTGCCCTCGTTCTCGCAGCGGTCGGCGTTCACGTCCTTGAACCGCGGCGTGAGACATCGCTGCTCGATGTCGGTGAAGCCGGCGCACACGTCGAGGAACGTCTGCCGGTCGGGGTGCTTCGAGACGCCCGAGGGCTGCCCGGCCGCCTTGAGCGCGCGCTCCATCGCGTCGAACGCATTCCACGCCGTCTCGCAGGTGGTCGCGCCCTCGGGCGCAGTCAGGACTGCCTGGTGCACGGCGTTCATCCCGCCGAACGGATCGCTGCTGTGGGCCTCGCCGGGCGGCGCGTTCGGCGGTGGGGGCGCGGGGCGCCGCGCGACGACGTAGATCGCGGCGATCGCGCCGAGGATCAGCGCGGCCACGACCCAGCTCGACGTACCGGGCGTGGGTTTGCTCGGCTCGGTCTTCTTGACGCCGTCGTCTTCCGACACCGTTCCGCCCTCCGCGCGCAAGCCTAACGAATCGAGCGTGCGGCGAGGAGAGAGATCGCGATCAGCGGTGGCAGTGATCGGCCCTCACCAGTGATACTGGCGGCATGCGTCGCCCCGCAGTCGTGGCCGCGGGCGTGGTGCTGGGCGCGGCCTTCCTCCTGCTCGTGATCGCGCGGCTTCCCGAGCCGCTCGGCGTCGATCAAGGGCTGTTCGCGTGCTTCACCCGCTGGGTGCCTCGCGGGTGGCTCCCCTACCGCGATCTCTTCGACAGCAAGCCTCCGCTGTTTCTCTACTGGTGGGGGCTCGCGCGCATCGTCCCAGGCGAGCTGCCGCGCGCGGTGTGGTGGTTCGAGGCGATCTGGCTGTCGCTGACGATCGTCGTCTGCTACGCGCTCGGCGCGCGCCTCTACGGTCGGGTCGCGGGGCTCGCGGCGGCGGCGCTCCTGGTCGTGGGTTTGTGGTCACCGCGGTTCGGCGGCTTCTGGTCGCGCGCGCAGGCCGAGGAGGTGTTGGCGCTGCCGATGCTCATCTCGGCGTGGCTGTCGCTCCGCGCGGGCGAGCGCGTGCGCTTCGCGTTTCTCGCGGGGGTCATGGTCGGAGTCTGCGGGCTGTTCAAGATCCCCTCGATGGCGATCGGGGGTGCGTGGGCCGTTGGGTTGCTCGCGATGCATCCGCCGCGGCTGGCCGTGCGCCGCCTCGCCTGGATGGTGGCAGGGGTCTCTGTGCCGTGGCTCGTCGCGGTGTCGTGGTTCGCCGCGCACCGCGCGCTGCCCGCGTTCGTGGACGGGGTGTTCGTCTACCACCGGTACAACGCGGCGTTCATCGCGCCGCCGTGGTCGTATGTGCTCGAGCGGTTCGTGCGAGAGGCCGCGGCCGGTGCGCTGCTCCCGATCGCGGCGGCGAGCTGTGCGCTCTTTCTCCTTCTGCGGCGTCGCGCGTGGGAGCGGGCGTGGCTGCTCGCGTGGGTCGTGCTGACGATGGCGGCGATCGTGCTGCAGCGGCAGCTCGCTGGGTATCACTTCCTCTTGATGGCGCCGGCGCTCTCGATCGCCGGCGGCTATGGCGTCTCGGTCGCCCTCCGCGCGGTGCGCAGTCGCGGCGTCGTTCGCATCGGGGGCGTCGTTGTGTCGATCGGGCTCGGCGTGCTCGCGCTCGACACCGCCGACCAATTCGTGCGCGCCTACGGGTCCGGCCTGCTCCTGCTCCGGGGGCGCATCGATCGCGTCACCTACCTCCGTCGCCTGCAGCAGGGGAACTACTCGAACGTCACCGAGGAGGAGGCCGCGCGCGTGCTCGCGCAACGGACCGCCCCCTCGACGGGCATCTTCGTGTGGGGACTGTCGCCCGGCATCTACGCCCTCGCCGATCGCCATCCGACGACTCGCTACCCGTTCCACAAGCTGCTCTACACCGAGGCGCCGCTGTCTCGGATGATCCCCGGGCTGCCCGCGCGGCGCGCCGAGCTCCTCGAGCGGCTCTCGCGCGATCCGCCCGGCTTCGTGCTCGTCGGGGTCTCCGACGCCAACGGCTTCGAGCCGCTCGACTCGATGACGTCGATGCTGCGCTTTGCGCCGTTGCGCGAGCTCCTCCAACGCGACTACGAACGCGAGGCGCCGATCGGCCGGTTCGTGGTGTACCGCCGGAAGTAGCGTGTACTCTCGGAACGAGTGGATCGACGCGACGATTGGGTGGTGCTCGGGGCGCTGTCGGCGATCTTCATCGCGTGCCTCGCGTTCCGCTATCTCCCGATGGTCGACCTCCCGCAGCACTATGCGATGGTCTCGATCCTCCGCCACCACGGCGATCCCGCGTGGGGGTTCGCGCAGCGGTACACGTTCGACTTCCTCGGACGCCCGTACGCGACGGTGTATTGGCTCGGGTGGGCGCTGTCGTGGGTGTTGCCCCTCGCCGGCGCGATGCGGCTGGTGGTGGCGATCTGCACCGTCGCGCCGTTCGCGGGCCTGTGGGCGTTGCTCGTCGCCACCGAGCGTCCTCGATACCCGCTCCTCCTCGTCCTGCCCTTCGCGTTCGGCAGCATCTGGCACTGGGGGTTTCTGAACTTCCTGCTCGGCACCGGTTTGTTCCTCGCGGGCCTCGCGGTCGTCGTGGTCATCGCCCGCGGGACGTCGCGCCGCGCGCCCGTCGCGCTCGGGGTGCTCGGGCCGGTCCTGTTGCTGACGCACTTCCACGGGCTCGTGATGCTGCTCCTGGTCGCGCCGCTGTTCGCGGTCGGCTTCGCCCCTGCCGGCGGGCGTCGCCGCGCGCTGCTCCGAGTCGTCGCGCCGCTGGTGCCGGCCGGCCTCTTGGCCTCGGCGTTCGTGTTGCTCACCTGGCGGCAGGCCGAGGGGAGCTGGGCGCAGATGTCTCCGCCGCTCGCCGAGCGGGCCGCGCGCTTCTCCGAGTTCCTCGCCGCGGGCGTCGCCGAGCCCTGGCCGGACGTGTTCTGCGTGCTGGTCGTGGTGGCCCTCGTCGCCACGCGCGTGCTCGGCGCAGATCGTATGACCGCTCCCCAGCGCTTCACGCTCGTCGCCGCCCTCGCGGTTCAGCTGCTCCTCTATGCGGTCCTGCCCCTGAACACCAACACCGCGACCTACGTCTCCGCGCGACACGCGCTGCTCGTCGCCCTGTTCGTCGTGCCCTTGTTCCCCGACAGCGTGGGGCGGGTGCGCGTCGTCGCGACGGTCGGCTCGGTGCTGGTCTTCCTCGTGGGGTTCGGCGTCGGGGCGCGTCACCTCGCCTGCTTCAACCGCGAGGCGCGCGACTTCGACGCGATCGTCCCGGCGATGGCGCCCAACAAGCGCGCGCTGTCGCTCATCTTCAGCCGCGGCAGCGCGTGCGCGCACCGCGCGACGTTCCCCTACCTGCACTTCGTTGCGTACTACCAGGCCGCGAGGGGCGGCGAGCTGTCGCGCTCGTTCGCGGTGGTGTGGAACGTCCCCATTCGCTACCGCGCCGACTACCATCGCTACCCGCTCCGCGAGCAGCTCGAGTGGGTGCCGCAGCAGGTCTCGCCGAACGACGTTCGCCATTTCGACTACGTCGTCACGCGCGGAAGGCCCCGCTGGTCGCCGGCGATCGAGGTCCGCGAGGTCCTGCGGAGCGGCGAGTGGACGCTGTTCGAGGTGCCGAGCCCGCTGCCGCCGGAGCTGCCGCGTTGACCCCGGCGTCGCGCGCGTGGGTGCTCCTCGCGATGGGGCTCGGCCTCTCGGCGATTCAGCCCACCGCGTGCACCGGCCGCGATCTTCGCTTCGACGCGGCCCGGGCGCTCGTCGACGAGCGATACTCGTACCTCGGCGATCCCGGACCGAGCATCGACGCCGCTCGCAGGCTGCAGCGTGAGCCGCGTGCCCCGCTCTACGAGCGCAACCTCGAGGTCGGTTCGGCGTTCATCTACCCGCCGATCGCGGCCAAGCCGTACACGCCGCTCGCCGCGCTGCCGGTCGCCGAGGCGCGCGAGGCGCTCTCGATCTTCAGTCGGCTCATGTTCCTCGCGATCGTGGCGCTCCTCGCCGCGCTCGCTCGTCCGCGGTGGCTCGCGCTCCTCGCGTTCGGGTTCTTCCCCCTGCTCCACGCGGTGCAGCTCAACCAGGCCACGCTGCCGGTGACCGCGCTCCTCGGGGGCGCCTTCCTGCTGCTGATGCGGCGGGGCGACGGCGTCCTCGCGGGCGTGTGCATCGGCGCCGCGTGCGCGATCAAGCCGCAGCTCGCGCTCGTGCTCCCCCTGCTCGCCTGGCACGCGCGTCGCGCCGTGCTCGGTGCGTGCCTGACCGGGGCTGCGCTGCTCGCGGCCTCCGTGCAGTACGCGGGGCTCGCCAACCACACCGCGTACGTCACCAAGGTGCTGCCGGCGCTGTCGCGCGGCTACGCGTACTTCGCGAACCAGTCGGTCAACGGGCTGATTCAACGCGCGGTCGTCGCCGGCGACATCGGCATCTTCCGCATGCCCGAGCGCTCGCCGGTCGTGGCCGGGTTGACGATCGCGGTGTTCGTCGCGGCCTATGTCGCGACGGTGGTGTTCGTCGCGCGCACCCCGCGCGAGCGCGGCTTCGCGCCGTGGGTGTTCGGGCTCTCGTGGCTCGTCTGCACGGCGATCTCGCCGATCGCCTGGCAGCACCACTACTGCGCGGCGCTGTTCCTCTTCGCGATGGTGGCGACGGCGATCCACGACGGCCGCCTGCCGGAACGGCTGTGGGTGCCCCTCGCCGCGGCCTTCGTGCTGATGGCGGCGTGGTTCGAGGTGCGGCAGCTGCGCGACGTGGCCGCGAAGCTCGCGGTGTCACACGTGCTGTTCGGTGCGCTCCTGCTCGCCCTCGTGCTGACGAGGGCGATCCGGATGCTCGAACGCGCCGATCAGCCGTAGTCCTTCTCGGCGCGCTCCTGGTCTTCTTTGCAGCGGATGCAGAGCGTGGTCTCGGGGCGTGCCTCGAGGCGCTTGACGGAGATCTCGTCGCCGCACTCCTCGCAGACGCCGAACGAGAGCGTGTCGATGCGCTCGAGGGCCTTGTTGATCTTGTCGAGGAAGGACTTCTCGCGGCCGCGCAGGCGGAAGGTGAACGACTGGAGGTACTCGCTCGACGCGAGGTCCATCTCGTCGGGGAGATCGTTGGTGTCGAGGGTCATGTCCTCCTCGAGCGTCTCCTTCGCCTTCTTGATGATGTCGTCGCGCTTGTCCTCGAGGAGCTTGCGGAACTTCGCGAGCTGCGCCTTGGACATGGTGGTCGTGACCGAGACACGCTCCTCGGCGACGGGGGCGGCGGCGGCGATCTTCGGCATCGTGGCGGGCTCCTCGCGGCCGAACGACGCCGTGGATGCGCGGTCGTCCTTTTTGGCGGCGGGCTTGGCGGGCTCGGCCTTGGCCGAAGCGGGCGCGGGCTTGGCGGGCGCGACGGGGACCTTGGACACCGATGCAGCCCTCGGAGCCTCCTTCGCGCCACTCTTGGCTGACTTCGGATCGGCAGCTTTTGCCGGGGTCTTCGCGGAAGTCTTCGAGGCGGTCTTGGAGGGTGTTTTGGTGGCCATGGGGTGATTTCCGGAGCGAGACAGCGTGCCGTCGAATGGGTCCGTCTGGCAAGACGATTCACGGTTGAGCACGAAAAAAGGGGCGCGGCCGTGGACCGCCGAGTCCGGACGGGGTTACGAGGAGAGCTTCGATTCGATGTCGGGGCCTTCCGTTTCGCGCACACGAAAGCTCGAGCCGCTGTCGAGCGGTGCATGCCTGCACGTCGGCATCGACGAGAACGGGCTCGGCCCCGTGCTCGGGCCGCTCGTCGTGACCGGCGTGGCGTTCGAAATCGACGGGCCGCGGCCGACGTCCCTCGGCTCGATGGTGGGCGACTCCAAGGCGCTCGTCTCGCACGAGGATCCGTCCCTCGGAGAGGCATGGGCGCGCGCGCTCCTCATCGCGCTCGGCAAGGAGTCGGCCACGCCGGCCGAAGCCCTCGCGCACCTGTGCATCGACGGCGACGAGGTCCTGCTCGCCCCCTGCCCCTCGCATCGCGACGACGAGTTCGCGCCGCAGACGATGTGCTGGCCGCGCGTGGCCGAGGCGTTCCTGGCCGACGACGCGATGGTGGAGCGCTGCGTCGAGACGATCGAGGGCTGGACGGGCGCGCGCGTCGGCGGGCGCTTCCGTCGCCGCACGCCGCTGCGCCCCGTGTCGGTGCGCACCTCGGTCGTCTGCGCGAGCCGCCTGAACAGCGCCGCGGCCGAGGGACGGCATCGCTTCCTGGTCGACCTCCACGAGATGGAGCGCCTCGCGTTGCGCCTGCACGAGGACCACGCAGGCGCCGCGCCGCTCGACGCGATCTGCGGCAAGGTCGGCGGGATGGACTTCTACGGCGAGTACTTCGGTCCGATGTCGACGCGAATGTTCGCCATCGAGGCCGAGGGCGGCGGGCTCAGCGCGTATCGCTTTCCGGGGTTGGGACGGCTCGCGTTCATGCAGGACGCCGACGCGCGCGATCCGCTGGTGGGCCTCGCGTCGCTGGTCGGCAAATGGGTGCGCGAGCTGACGATGGGCCGCATCGTCCGCTACCTGCGCGCGTCCGCCCTGCCCGAGCACCTCGGACCGAACGAGATCCCGCGGGCGAGCGGCTACCGCGATCCGAACACCAAGCGGCTGATCGCCGCGACCGAGCTGGTGCGCGCGCACCGCGGCATCCCCGACCGCTGCTTCGTTCGCTGACGCGCTGCGTCCTCGGTGCGTAACCCGCTACGCGTGGCGGGGCTTGTTTTGTCGAGGTAGAAACGCTCCACCATGCGCGCACGCATCACCGGAGCCGGTCACTACGTCCCCACCCGTGTCGTCACCAACGACGATCTCGCGAAGCTGTTTCCCACCAGCGACGAGTGGATCCAGCAACGCACCGGCATCAAGGAGCGCCGCTTCATCGAGCACTCCGGGATCGGCGCGAGCGATCTCGCGATGCCCGCGGCGAAGAGCGCGCTCGAGCAGGCCGGCCTCGGCCCCAAGGACGTCGACGCGATCATCTTCGCGACGCTGTCTCCCGACGTGTACTTCCCCGGCTCGGCCTGCATCCTCCAGCACAAGCTCGGGTGCCGGCAGATCGCCGCGCTCGACGTGCGCAACCAGTGCTCGGGGTTCCTCTATTCGCTGCAGATCGCCGACGCGTGGATTCGCGCGGGCGTGCACAAGAACGTCCTCATCGTCGGCGCCGAGGTGCACTCCACCGGCATCGAGCTCAACGAGCGCGGTCGGGACGTCGCGGTCCTGTTCGGCGATGGCGCCGGCGCGGTGGTGGTGCAGCCGACCGACGGCGAACGCGGGGTCCGGACGGTCGAGGTCGCGGCGGACGGCGTCGGCTACAAAGAGCTGTGGGTGGAGGCACCTGCGTCGATGTGCGACCCGCGGATCGACCACAAGATGCTCGACGAGGGCCGCCACTTCCCGAAGATGAACGGCAAGCAGGTGTTCCGCTGGGCGGTCGAGAAGATGCCCGAGATCGCGCTGTCGGTCCTCGGGAAAGTCGGCAAAACCCCGGCCGACGTCGATCTGTTCGTGCCCCACCAGGCCAATATGCGGATCAACCAGATGGTGGCCGGCAAGCTCGGAATCCCCGAGGACCGGGTGGTCCACAACATCGAGCGCTACGGCAACACCACCGCCGCGACCATCCCGATCGGCCTCTCGGAGTCCTGGAAGGACGGCAAGATCAAAGAGGGCTCGACCGTGCTCATGGCCGCCTTCGGCGCCGGGTTCACCTGGGGCGCCGCGGTCGTCGAATTCTGAGCGCCGTTCGTGCGTCATAATACGGGTCACCCGTGGGAGATCTGTTCGATCGAGACGAGCGCCCGGCCGGAGTCCCCGACCGAGTGCTCGGCGCGTGGCACGTCGCCGCGCTCGCCTCGATCGGAGCGCACCTGCTGCTCGGCGCGTTCGCGCTCGGCGTCGTGGCCACGCGCGCGTCCAGCCCGAGCGAGCCGGAGGCGGGTCGGGTGTATCCGCTGCCCGATCCCGACGCGCCGATCGTCGTCGAGCTCCCGACCATGAAGGGCGACGCGCTGGTGGTCGCGGCCGCTCCGGCTCCGCTGCCGCTTCCCACGGTGGTCGAGGCGGGTGGCGCGAAGACCGCGCACGTCGACGGCGACCACGCCGGCAAGGGCGGCGACGTCACCACCACGATGAAGGCGCGCAACCTCGCCGCCAACGCCGAGGACGAGACGACGACCACGACGTATCGAGACGCGATCGACGACGAGCAGGAGAATCGCCTCAAGACGAGCAAGAAGCGCGCGTCGAAGCTCGACGTTCGCAGCGCGCTCGAGCCGATGGAGCTCACCTTCGTGGCGTCGGGCAAGGGCTTCCGCTACGAGCGTCATCCGATCGCGAAGGTCGATGCGTCGATCGGCGCAGCCGGCGGCAAGAGCGTTCCGGCTGGCGGTGAGCCCGTGGTCGGCGACGGCGCGCCGAAGGTCTCGGGCGGCCCAGCGTCGCCCGCGGGCGGGGCCGCCTACGGCAAGGCGATCGTCGGGCTGCCCACCGAGGCCGGCGCGAACGTCGCCAAGGGGCGTCCGCACGTGCTCAAGGCCAAGCCCAACGTCGCGAGCAACCTCAAGGGCTCCGCGAGCGACAGCGTCGACGCCGATCAGGCGGTCGCCGTCGCGCTCAAGTCGGTCGTCTCCAACTCCACCAACGGCGCCGCCGCGCTCGCCGAGGGCAAGGGCTGCTGCGGCGGCGGCGACGCCCCCGGCGCGGGCGGCAAGAGCGGCGAGGGCAGTCAGTCCGCGGCGCTCGGCAGCGGCTCCGGGCCCGCCGACGCGCCGCACGAGATCGAACGCACGACGTGGTTCCTCGGCCTGCAGAAGCGCCTCGGGCCGCTCGTGAGCGACGCGTTTCCCCGCGCGCTCGAGCTCGAGCTTCGCAACGGCACCGTCATCGTCGACCTCGTGATCGCCAAGGGGGGCGGCGTCGTCGACGTGATCGTCGTGCGTCCGAGCGGGTTCGCCGACTTCGATCAGACCGTGGTCACGCGCCTCCGCGGCGCCGGCAAGCTCGAGCCGGTGCCCGATCTGCTCTCCAAGGGCTCGATTACGGTGCGGGTCCCCATCCACGGCGGCTGGCGGCTGCAGTAACGGCGACCACGAGCGCGGCGAGCAGCACGGCGGCGATGAGCGACGAGAGGAGCAGCCGCCCGATCGCTGCGCCGATCGACTGGCCGTCGCGCTCGGGATGGATCCCGGTGATCGCGCGGTAGAGGCCCACGACGACCGCGAGGAAGCCGACCACCACCGGCACGCCGCTCACCGCGCGCAGCTTCGAGGGTTTGGCTGCGAGCGGGTCGAGGAGCGCGCCGCGCGCGAGGCGATCGAGCGACAGCACCACCAGCACGCCGAACACCATGAGGAAGGCCCCGAGGAGCGCGTTGCGCGCGCCGACGCGTCGTACGCGCGCGGGCGGGGCCCCCGGCTCGGGTGCGAACTTCGCGAGCCAACGCGTCACGGGGGGAACGTGCCGGTCCTGAACTCCACCACCTTGTCGGCGGAGACCTGCTTCTTCATGAACACCGAGACGAACGTGGCGAACAGCGCATCGCCCGCGCTCAGCCCGCCGCTGACGCCGAGCGGCCGCGTGACCCAGCGCTCCATGTCCTTGAGGAGCTTCTCGCTCGGCGGGTTCACCTCGACCTTCACCGCGAGGTAGTAGTCGCTCCCCTTGCCCTTGAGCGTCGCCCGATCGCTCACCGGCAGCTCGACCATGTCCGTGCACAGGCGGTAGACGCCCTGGAGGTTGACCACCGGGGGCTTCTTCACGTTGTTGACGAGGACGAGGAAGACCTCCTGCCAGAGATCGTAGGCGACCTTGCAGGTGTGCGCCGTCAGCGCGACCGGGTCGGGGTTGCCGTTGCGGTAGACGTAGCCGCGCATGACGATGTTGACCGCGAGCCCCTGCTTGAGGCGCTTCGCGATCTTGTCGTCGATGGCGTCGCGGTAGCTGAACGTGCCGCGCAGCACGTTGGTCTTGTCCCAGCCGAACGTGGCGGGGCGCGTGGCGAGCTGGGCTCCGGCGTCGGTGGTGACGAGGAGCAGCGCCAGGGAGAGCGCGACGCCCCGCTTCACAGCCCGCCCCCGCTGCGGATCGGGAAGAACCCGATGGCGTTGGCGAGCTGCAGCACGAACCCGCCCGCCTTGGTGCTGATCCGGACGCCGAGGTTGAAGGTGAGATCGACCGGGAACTTCGCGAAGCCGTTGTACCCGCGCGCCGGCGCGATCACGTCGCGGCGCGAGAGCATCGAGAAGAACCCGGCCGACGCGAAGAGGTCGACGCCATACACGCTGCGATGGCTGCGGTGGATCGGGATGCGGTACTCGCCGACCAGGCGCGCGGCGAACTCCTCGTAGCGCATCTCGACGATGCTGGTGCGGAGGAAGTTGGGCGGCGGACGGCGATCGAAGTTGAGATCGAGGACGCGGTTGGGGAGGAAGTCGGAGAAGTCGCCGACGAAGAACCGCATGAAGAGCGGCGCGTCGCCGACGACCGCGCCGGCGAACCCGTCGAGGCGGAACACGTGCTCGCGGTATCCGACCCGCCACCACTGCGAGCCGCGCGCCTGCGCGCGGAGGAACCCGTAGTCGCTGCCGAGCGAGGTGAGCGCGAAGTCGCCGGCGAGCTGCAGGTGGTGCCCCCGCGAGGGAAGCACCGGGTCGTCGCGGGTGTCGTCGTCGAGCTGGACCGAGAGATACGAGAGGAGCGACCGGCCCGAGAGCAGGTGGAAGTCGATCGGCTCGATGTCGAGGCCGCGACGGTGCGACGCGGCGAGCGGCATGCGCGCGTCGAGGACCTCGAGGTGGTAGCGCGCGAAGATGCGCGTGCTCGGCGAGAGATCGTAGCCGAGGCCGAGGACGCCGCCGCGGCGACGGTACTTCACGACGGCGTAGTCGGTCCGCTCGGGATCGCCCGGCGGCGAATCGAACAGCACGTCGCGCGTGCCCATGAAGTCGCGCGCGTCGTTGAAGACGAACGACGTCGAGACGATCCACTTGCTGCCGAGGAACGAGGGGTCGACGAAGTTGACCCGATACGCGCTCTGGCGATCGGCGACCGCGAGCGCGCCGCCGAGGAGGATGCCGGTCCCGAGGAAGTTGGTCTCCGCGACGTCGGCGCCGCCGTAGGCGGTGAGCGGCCGCGACTCGCCCTCGGGCGTGGCGTCGGCGGAGAGGCCGAGCCAGACGTCGTTGATGACGATGGTGTTGCGTTCGACGACGTCGATGTCGAGGTTGACCGCCCCCTTGCGCGAGCCGCGCGTGAGCGAGAGCTGCACGTCCGCGAAGTAGCCGGTGCCGAGCAGGCGATAGCGGGTGAGCTCGAGCCGCGGATCGTCGAGATCGATCTCGTCGCCCTGGCGAAAGGGCACGTAACGAAGGATCGTCCGCGCCCGCGTGCGCCCGTTCCCGCGAATCCGAATCGCCTCGAGCTCGTACCGAACCCCGAGCTTGCCACTCTCGGCCGACTCGCACACGGCACAAGGCTCGGGCCCGGGCGCAGACGCAGGCCCGGGCGCAGGCGCAGACGCAGGCCCGGGCGCAGACGCAGACGCAGGCCCGGGCGCAGACGCAGACGCAGACGCAGACGCAGGCGCAGACGCAGACGCAGACGCAGACGCAGGCGCAGACGCAGGCGCAGGCGCAGACGCAGACGCAGACGCACCCGCAGCGCCCTCCGCCGACTGCGCCCCCGCGCGCCCCAGCAATCCGAGCATCGGCAGAAGGACGGTCCCCCCGAGAGCCCATGCTCGTGTCCTTCGACGCACGACCCATTGACGCTACCACTCCGTCGCGATCCATGGTCAAAAGCCGCGTGCCCGATCGCTCCGGCCCGCTCGCGCCCAACGTCAGCCTCCCCGATCCCACCGAAAAGGCCCCGGACCTCCCGATCGATCGTCAGATCGGAGAGACCCTCCCCCGGCTCGTCGCGCTGATGCGCGCGCTCCTCGCCCCCGACGGCTGTCCGTGGGACCGCGAGCAGACGCCGGACTCGCTCAAGCGCTACGTGCTCGAAGAGGCGTGCGAGGTGATCGACGCGATCGAGTCCGGCGACGCGGTCCACCTCCGCGAGGAGCTCGGCGATCTGCTCCTCCAGGTCGTGTTCCAAGCAGAGATCGCGCGTCGCAAGGGGGACTTCGGTCCCGACGACGTCATCGCCGGCATCGTCGACAAGCTCGTGCGCAGGCATCCGCACGTCTTCGGCGTCACCCACGCCGACGGCTCGCGCGGGCCGAAGCCGGCGGTCGAGGACGCGGCCGAGGTGCTCCGCAATTGGGAGCGACAGAAGGCGGTCGAGAAGAAGGACCGCGGCCTGCTCGACGGCGTGCCGCGCTCGCTGCCCGCGCTCGTGCGCGCGCAGCGGATTGGCGAGAAGGTCGCGCGCGTCGGCTTCGACTGGCCGACCGTCGAGGGCTCGCGCGCCAAGGTCAAAGAGGAGCTCGCCGAGCTCGACGCGGCGATCGCGAGCGGCGATTCGAACGCGATGGAGGACGAGCTCGGCGACGTGCTGTTCGCGCTCGTCAACCTCGCGCGCCACCTCCCGGCCGAGGGCTCGGCGGGGATCGACGCCGAGGCGGCATTGCGCCGGACCATAGATAAGTTCACCAACCGCTTCGCGTACGTCGAGCAGAAAGTGCGCGAGGATCACGGCGGTTTCGGCAACAAACCGTCGCTCGAGCTGATGGACCGCTACTGGGAAGAGCGCAAAAAGCTTCCCAAATAAGCCGAGCGCGCGCGCTCGACATCCGGGAAAACATGGGTCAACAGCGCGCTCATGAAGCACGTGTGGTTAGCGTTCGCGCTGTTCGCCCTCGGGTGCGGCTCCTCCGGGGAGCCGGCCGACATCACCGCCGACTCCGGCGTCGCGCCGAGTGACACCGGCGTCGCCGTCGACAGCGGCGCCGCGGTCACCGACTCGGGCTCGGCGCCGACCGACACCGGCAGCGCGACCGGAGACAGCGCGGTCGGAGACGGCGCGGTGAGCGAGACCGCGAGCGGCGCGTCGCTCTCGGGCAAGGTCACCCGCAAGGCCGGCACCAAGCCGAGCGCCGGCGGCAAGGGCAACCTCTACATCGCGCTCTTCGACGGCAACCCGATCACCGACATGATGGGCGCGAAGCTCGTCGCGCGTGCGCTGATCGAGAACGTCGACATGAACCCCGACGGCGTCTCGATCCCCTACCGGATCGACGGCATCCCGCCGTCGCCGACCGAGCGCCAGGTGGTCGCGTTCCTCGACGACAACAAGACCGCTTCGGCCACCAGCCCGGCGCCGGACAAGGGAGATCTCGTGACCATCGAGATCCCCGCGTTCTCCGGGGTGAAGGTGAGGGTCCCGGCCGACACCAAGTTGGACCTCCAGCTCAACGCGGCGATCCCGTGAGCGCGCGCGGTCTTTGGCTCTTCGGCGCGTCGGTGTTGGCGTTGGGGCTGTCGTCGTGCAGCGTCGAGCCCGCGCCCGCGGCGGCGCCGGTGTATCCGGCCGACTGTCGCGGGCTCGCCGAGGGCGCGACGTTCGACTGCACCGAGCAACGGTTCTGGACGGCGTTTCAGCAGCCGGCCATCGAGCCGCGGCGCGACTCCGAGGCGATGCTCATGCGCACCGTCGCGGCGTTCCCCGCGCCGACCAACAAGGTCGGGATGTCGCGGGTGCGCTTCCGGCTCGGTCAGATCCGACTCGCGATGGCGCTCGAGAACGGGCAGAGCGACTTCATGCTCAAGGCCTCGGAGCTGATCATCGGCGAGTTCGACAAGGCGATGGAGCTCGATCCGAGCAACGGGATCATCGCGCCCTGGAAGGACACGATGGACATGGCGATCTTCGCGGTCCTCGGCGACTGGGACGCCGCGGTGCCGCTCGCCGAGCGCGGCTTCGAGAACGTCGCCAAGAGCCCGATGGGCAACACGCTCTCGCTCTCCGGCACGACCATCGGGTTCCCGCTCTCCACGAAGGTCCCGCAGCGCACGGTGGCGCTGCTCGACGTGTGGAAGTGCGAGGGTCCCGACTTCTGCAAGCAGAACACCGCGCACTCACCGTGGGCGAGGCCGGGGCTCGCGTTCCACTTCGCCGAGGCGTACGCGCGCGTGGGCAACCGCGAGAAGGCGAAGCAGTACCTCGACGAGGCCCTCGCGGCAGCGGGCGCGAAGGAGTGGCCCTACCGAAACGTCGCCGAGGCCGCGTCCAAGGACCTCGACGGCTTCCTCGGGAAGTTCGCCGCGCGCGGCGAGGACAAGGGCGCCTTCGACATCGCCTACGCCAACCAGCCCTGGGGTTGCTTGTTCTGCCACGAGAAGCGCTGAGCCCCGTCGATCTCCGCTAGACTCCGCGGCCGTATGAGTGTCGAACGTGCTCTCGCGGACGCGACGAAGGTAGTGGTCTCGGCCAACGACGCCGATCGCGTGGCGTATGCGCGCGATCTGTGGCCGCGGCATCTGATCGAGCTCCGCGAGGGGCGCGCGGCGGGCACGCGGCCCCGGGCGATCGCGTGGCCGACCACCACAGAAGAGGCCGCGCGCGTCGTCGGCTGGTGCGCCCGCGAGGGCGTTCCGATCGTGCCGTTCGGGGCCGGCTCGGGCGTGTGCGCGGGGATCCTCCCCGACGAGCGCACCGTCGTCGTCGACCTCAAGCGCATGAAGAAGTGGCGCGCGCTCGACGCCGAGGGCCCCACCCTCGACGTCGAAGCGGGCGCGATGGGCATCACCCTCGAGGAGGATCTGCAGCGCGCGGGCTTCACCATCGGGCACTTCCCGTCGTCGATCCTCTGCTCCACGGTCGGCGGGTGGATCGCCGCGCGCGGCGCCGGTCAGGCCAGCGGCAAATACGGAAAGATCGAGGACATGGTCGTCGATCTCGAGCTGATCGACGGCCGCGGCAACGTCGCGCACCTCAAGCGCCGTCGCAGCGACGTCGATCTCATCCCGCTCATCGTCGGGAGCGAGGGCACGCTTGGCGTCATCACCTCGGCCAAGATGCGGCTCCACCCCGCGCCGGCCTCGCGCGGGTTCGCGAGCTTCGGCTTCCGCACCACCGAGGGCGGTTGGGAGGCGATGCGCGCGTTCTTCCAGGCCGGCCTGAGGCCCGCGGTGGCGCGCCTCTACGACCCGTTCGACGCCGCGCTCGCGCGCCAGGGGTCGGTGCGCAAGGGCCAGAAGAAGGGCGTCGCCGAGATCGGCCGCGGCGCGAAGGTCCTGCAGACGCTCGTGCGCTCGCCGCGCGCGTTCAACGCGGTGCTCGACGCGCTCGAGGGGCGCGTGCCCGGGCGCGGGTTCGACGCGATGCTGGTGCTGGTGTTCGACGGCACCGTCGAGGAGACGACCGACGGCGTCGCGCACGCGCGGGCGATCGTCGAGCAGCTCGGCGGAGAGGATCTCGGCGAGGGGCCGGCGCAGAACTGGATCCAGCACCGCTACTCGGTGAGCTACCGACAGCCGCCCACGATCCGGCGCGGCCTCTTCCTCGACACGATGGAGGTCGCGGCGCCCTGGTCGAAGCTCAAGGCGCTCTACGACGGCGTGCGCCACGCGCTCGGCAAAGAGGTGTTCGTGATGGCGCACCTCAGCCACGCGTACCCCGACGGCTGCTCGATCTACTTCACCTTCGCCGGCTCCGACGTGTCGGCCGAGGCGCAGGGGGCCAAGTACGACCGCGCGTGGGCGAGCGCGCTCGACGCGGCGATCGCGGCGGGCGGCACCCTCTCGCATCACCACGGCGTCGGCCGCTCCAAGGCCCCGAAGCTCGGCGCGGAGCTCGGGCTCGGCATCGACGTGGTGCGCGCGCTCAAGCGGGCGTTCGATCCGCGTTCGATCCTCAACCTCGGCAACCTGTTCCCGGCGGAGACGCCGCGCCACCCGGGCGAGGAAGCGTGGACGGGGCCGATCGAGATCGACGCTACGTCACTGCTCGCGCGCGCCACGGCCGACACCCGCCTCGAATCGATCGAGCAGGCTGCGCGCGCGCACGGCGCGACGCTCGGCCTCGACGCCGCGACGCTCGGCGGGACGCTCGGCGCGTGGATCGACGCCGGCTGTCCGGGCTCGGTCGACATGTTCACCGATCCAGTCGACCACGCCATCGCGGGCCTCGACGCGCGCATCCCCGACGGCCGCGTGCTGCGCATCCGCCCCGCGCCGCGCCGCGCCGTGGGCCCCGATCTCGCGGCGCTCTACATCGGCGGCCGCGGTCGCTACGGTGCGCCGCT
>JALHOE010000076.1 GCA_022843175.1 Deltaproteobacteria bacterium | reverse complement strand
CCGTCCACCGCTTCCAACCTCGGGCCGTCGCTCCTGTTCGCCTTGCCATGCTCGTCTCCTCGAGCACATGCTGCGCGACGCCGACAGGGGCGGACCGACGCCGTTCGCCGATGGCTTACTCCTCACGCAGTGTCAGTCCAAGCATCGTTTGGCTCCGTTCAGCAGTCGCGCCCTCAAATCAGTCGTCGTCGCGGTTCTCGTGACTTCCGCGCGATTGCTCGGAGACCCACCGCTCCACGTCCTCGCGATGGAACCGCCAGCAATGTGCCGACTTTGATCCTGGGAGCGTTGCCAACCGTCGGCTCAGTGACCTTCCCATGGTCCGCCACCTCGCGCATGGTGATGCATAGTGGATCCTCTGACCGCCCGGCCGCAGGAGGATGCGGGAATCCGTTCCCGAAGGCTACTGGCGAAGTCTTCAAGCGGCCAGCGCGAGCCCCCGTCCGCGACGCGTTCCGCTGGCCCCATCTGCCCGCGACTGCGATGACCCAAGGGGTGCCCGCGCCCAATTGCACGAGATGTCCCGGCTGTGCGAACGCCTTCGAGGCACTCGTTCTGATCGGATCGCATCCCACCGCGTCGCGTCGCGCCCTTCCGAACGGAGATCGCGCCCAGTGCGCCATCCGGTCACGCCTCGATTTCCGCTGGGCCCAACATCTTCTCCACGAGGTAGCGCGCCGTCCGCGCATCTTCGGGCTTGAGCTCAGGCTTGCGCAGCCGGCGCACATGGACGTTCGGAGGACTGAACGCCACGACCTCGACGTCGCACTTCACCTTCGCAAGCCCCGCTTTCGTGAACGTCGCTTCGAGCATCAGCGTGTGCCTGCAACCGTCGCCCCCGGGCCCGACCGACAGTGACCAGCGGCGTGGTCCCTCTTGCTCCCAGCCCGTCACGATGGCGCGATACCGAGACAGCGGCCGCCCGAGCATGTCCAACGCCCACCATGGCGCGTGTTCCGAGTCCTTTCGACGGTCCGGGAGATCGTAGATCTCGGGCATCGCGAAACCGCGCTTCCGCGCGGAGATCAGCCGCTGGGTCCCTTGCGCGTCTCCCGCTGCGGTCGCGACGCACGCCGTGATGCGGCCGTCACTGCACGCCACGACCACCGGTCGGAACGCGAGCGCCGCGGGAACCACCAGCAGTTCGATGTCCTCCGCTTCGCTGAACATCACGGTGAACGGTTCCGCCAAGCGATCGGGATCTTCGATTCGGACGACCTCGAACTTGTCTTCGCCGGCCCCGGCGCCTGCACGGAGCATGAACCGGCCTTCGCGTAAGCTCTCGGCCGCTGTGGCGCTGATGTAGATCCCGGCGCTCGGCGGGGGCTCCGGCGTTGGAGGACGCGGAGCGGGCGGCTCTCGAACGACCACATTCGCAAAAGGGGTGGCCGGCGAGATCGTTCTATTTGACCCCGGCACCAATGCGTGAAGGTAGTCCGCGACTACCTCGGCCGCGCTATCGCGATCCGCGAGGGGCGCTGCTCTGCTGCCGACGGCGGGCCAGAGCGCGAGCATCGCCTCGCGTATCGCTGACCGAGCGTGACCTCGGCCGACCAGGGCGGGGATCATGGGCCAACCATGCCGGTGCGCGTGGAGGGCCGCGGCGTACGACAACGACCGCTTGCCGGCGTTGGAGAGCGCGGCGCGCTCCAGCCACTTCGTTCGTCCGAGCTCGCGCGACGCCTCATAGAAATCGACTGCGTCACGGATGACGCGAGCGACCTCCTCCGAGAGACCGGTGAGTTCCTTGGCAGCGTGGATTTCCGCCTCGAGCGCCGCCACGAAATCGTGGTCACTCCAGGGCGCCAGAACGTCCAGTGTTGTGGCGTGCAGCGCCGTGACCGTGTTGGGCTTGCTCATCGCCCGTGCGTCAGCGGCGAGCTCGTTGGCGATCAGCTGTGCCAGGTCGGGGTAGGGCGTCGTGAGCTCGCGCCCCGTGGTCGTTCGAAGTGCGGCGACAAAGAAGTAGACCCCACGATGCACGACGTTCAGATTGCGCGGATCGGGCCCGGGCCGGGCCTCGGTCGGCGGGGCGCGGTAGATGAAGTCGCCTGGCGCGCGGGAGATCGCAGTCGTCTGTGCGGGAGGAATCGCCGTTGCGCTCGTGTGAGCGCGCCCCTCGTCGGGCGTTCGGGCCTCGCGCAATTCGGCCGTCCCCGGCGGCTCGGCCAGAAGCTCGCGCGCTTGGTCGGGGTGATACGCACGATCCATGAACTCGCCGAGTACACATGCGAGCTTCCCGTCACGACTCGCGAACACCAGCTCGAACTCCGAACCGGGTGATCCCATGGAAAACGGGCCGAACCCGCGACCGTGCTTGCACACGCCATACGACGCGACCAGCACGACGCGGTTCTTGACGAATTCGCCCTTCTTGGTCTTCGGAAAGACAGCTCGCATGCGGGCGAAGTTCTGAAGTGCCCAGCGCACGTCCGCGACGATGAGATCATAGCGCTGTCGGAACAGGACTCCGCCCTTCCCGACAATTGCGTGCTTCCCTTCCTTCCACGACGCGAGTCGTTTCAGTACCGCCCTCTCGTTCGTGCTCTTCTCCGCGAAGACCACCCTCGGCTCTGCAGCGACGGCCATTTCTTCTTCCTCCTCGCACGGATTCTCTCACAGGACCGTCACCGGCCACGGATGCGACGACACTTTCAATCCGATCATTCCCGGTGCGGCGAATGAGAGCAACGCGAAGCGTCCCCGGAACGACGGCGGCATCGGCCAGACCGTGAACCAGTAGTTGCCCGCGGCCGGATCGTGCCCGACGTGCAGGCTCCCGCCCTCGAACCCGACCGACATCACGAGGACCGGCGGTTCTTCCGGCACCACCGCAACCTTGCTCTCGTGCATCGCCATCGATCCTCCCCCTCGGCCGCTGCCGATGCGTCGCGACCGCGCGGCGCCCCGTGAGACGGTTCGCACCTGGGTGCGATTCGATGGCCATTGCCGCCGGCGGTCACAGAATGTCCGCCCCGAGGACCACCGCGCAACCCCCGCCGCCGCCGTTCCCGCGCGGATGCGACAACCTGCGTCGCACGCACCCGCTCGCCAGGGGCCGCGTCGATCAGCCGCCCGAGCTCTCGAACGCGTCGTGAGGGGGCGTCCTCGGCCACGCGCGCGAGCGTCGTCGTGTGACTAACGCGGATCTCGCACGCTGATGAAGCGCAGTTCCGGCAGGAGCACCGCCGTCAGGCTGCCGCGCACGTCGATCGCGATCGCGTCCTCCGACATCAACGGCTCGTCGCGCCCGATGTGTCCCGGGCGCGCCATCACGCCCGTTCCCTCGCGAGCTTCGCGTGGCAGTTGGCGCAGAGCGTGCGCAGCCCGCCCCACGTAGTCTGCTCGCTGCGGCCCGCGCCGCCGCAGCTCTCGCAGGTTCGCGCGCACAGCTCAACCGCTTCGGCGATCAGCTTCATCGCCGGATGGCTTTTCCAGTCGCGCCGGGCGAGGCCGACGTAGATGCGCAGACCGCCAAACTTCTGTTTGACCTGCGCGATGGTGACGTCGGGCATCGCTTCGAGCTTGTCGAGGACGGGCTCGACGATGGCCCGCCAACCCTCGGGGCAGTCGTAGCCACAGAGATAGTCCCTGGTGGGCGTGGGCATTCGTTCACTCTTCGGGGGCGAGCTCACTGCCCGCCCTTCGCTTGGTGTTTCGCTTTGGCGGGTCGTCGGCGACCAAGTCGATGCGGCGGCCGAGGACCCACGGGAGCAGCCGCGCGATGTTGCGCGCGTCGTCGATCCCGTGGTGGTGGTGTCTCACTTGGCTAATGCCCACTCCTCGTACGCAAATTCGCGCGTGCACTTCCCGAGCGCCTGGACGAGCCCGCGCTCGAACGTGCGGGGAGACGGGTAGACGACGACCGAGCCGAAGAGGCCGGCCTGAAAGTGATCGAGGCAGGTGACAACGCCGCGCTCGTCGACGGAGGACCAGACGGTGGTCGTGAGGTCTTCGTCGTCGCGGGCGCCCACGAGCTCCCAGGTGCCGGGCAGGAGCGCGAGGATGGCTGCGGGTCGCCCGGCGCCGACGAGCGGGACGTGCCACTCGCCGGTGTCGCAAAGGTGGGGTGGGTCGGTCTTCTGCTCGCTGACGAGGCGGCGGAAGGCGGTGGACCATGCGGGGGAGGGCTGCATGGGGCGTTAGACGGTCGAGCGGCGACGATCGCACAGCGGGGGCGGCGGGCGCGGTCGCGAGAATGTCCGGCGGGGATCAGAGACCGCAGCGCGCCCGCCGTGAGGATTCCCCTATTAGCCTCCCCAGCGCATGCCAGGCGGCCGTCCCACGCTTCTTATGGAGGCCCCATGTTCCGAACTCGCATCGAGCACCCCGCCAGCGCCGTCGACGTCTCCGTCGCGATCAACGCGGCGTTGGAGACCCTCGAACGCGTGCCCTACCCCAAGCACAACAAGCTGCGCGGCACCTACTGCTTGCTCGTCCAAGCCCTCATCGAGGTCGGTCGCCACATCAGCGACGAGGACGCCGGATGAGGGCCACGCCTCGTGATGCCCCGGCGCGCCGACAGCGCCCCCTGATTCCGCCGGCTGGTGCGAGAGCTCGCGAAGCGTATCCAGGGATGATGGAGTGTCGTCTCCCACGGCGGTGAAGTTCAGTCGGCCTCACCCGGGACGCCCTCGAAGGTCGTCATCCTCACGCGCGCCCGCTGGAGGATCCACCACCCGGTTCGAACCATTCGGTCGAGGCTCGCGAGCTGGGAGTTCAGGAAGCGTGTCAGGGATGCGCGCACCTTCTTCGTATGCTCCGCGCGAAGGGCTGGCTTCTCTCCCAGGCCGTAGGGCTCGGGCGGCGGCTCCCAGACGGCGCTCCTCGGGACGGCCAGCATCCAGAACGCGTCGGGGTGCTTCTCGAGGAGCGCGTCGCGCTGCTTCCCGGTGAGGTGGCCGCGGCTCTGCACGAGGCGCACGGGCTTGTGGGTCTCCTCGTCGAGCACGTAGAGGTTCGAGAACCGCAGGCTCTCCTCGGGGACAGCCATCATCACCAAGGCATTGCCCATCGAATTGGCATACGCACTGCCGCGGGCTCAGGCAATGGCGCTGATCGTGGTGAACTGCAGCTGCCGTTCGCGAGCGTGTCCGAACGCCTCCGCGCGCTGCAGGCATGGCCAAACGTCGGGTTCGCTAGTTCGGCGACCCGTCACGACTTCGAGAACTTCTTCCTCGCGCAGATCGGGCAGTACATCGCCTCCTCCTCGCGACACCCCTTGCACCGCTTCTTCGTGCGCCGATCGTCGTCCATCGCGTTGCACTTCTCCCCGACTTCGATCGCGAGCTGCACGAGCGCCGCGCCCTCCTTGGGCTTCGTCGAGGGGCCGCGCGCCTTGCCCCATTCGCGGAGCACGAAGAACACCTCGTCGGCCTGATCCGCGGTGAGGAAGTAGCCGCCCTTCGTCTGCGCCCACCACCTGACGACGGGGTCGAGCTCGCGCGGGAGCAGTCTGAGCTTCTTCGCGATCTCGACGGGCGATTGCCCGGCGTCGAGCAGCTCGAGGATCGCCACGTGCGTGTCGCGGTCGGGACCGGTGTCGTGATCGTCGGCTTGGCGGTTGAAGACTGCGGTTGCTGGCGCACGACGGAACCGCGTGATCTCCACGGACTGACGGACGGTCTCGATGTCGTCGAGACTGAACCTGTGCCAGCCTCGATCGTCGACGATGGGCTTGATGAGGTGCCCCTCGACGTGACGGATGAACGTCGACGGCGAGATGCCCAGGAGTCTCGCTATCTGAGTCCTTCCCACGAGCCCTCTGGACAGGGAGGTCTGGTTGGGAGAGCTGCTCCCAGACGCCTCTTCAGAGCCCTTGGAATCGCCACTTGTCTCAATAAGTTCAGCATCATGCACGCGCGCTTCACGGCGTGAGGCCTTTGCCTGTCGCTTCGGCATGCTGTCAGGATGTCATCCCAGGCATGTCTAGACAAGATGTTGAGAAATCGTGGACTAGCCATGGATTGGGCGTGGTCGTCAAGATATCTCGCTGGACGGCGGGTTTTTCAAGGGTATTCTGGCCCTCGTACCCGATGGCTTCTCCTCGTGTCTCCATCGTTATGCACGACCTCACTCCCGAGGAGGCGCGTCAGGTCCTCGGAGCCGTCCGCGCGCGGGCGGTGAGCGCGGATCCCGGGGCGCCCGAGCATTGGCTCGTGGCTCGCGACACCGCGCCGCCGCCCGGACACACCTATCGCGAGCTGGCCGATGCCGTGCGTAGGGGCGATCTCGACGGGACTCGTACGCCCGGCGGGCTTCGCTTCACCGCTGAAGCGCTCGCGGCGTACGTATCCCTCAAGGCCGAGCGCCGCCGTCGCCCGGTGCGGGCGCGGCATGCACCCGCGTCGGTCGCGCAGTCGTCGGAGCGCGCGGCGCTCTCGAAGGCTGGCGTCGTCCTGACCGACAAGACGGGGACCCGCTGATGCCGCGCCCGCGGACCGGAACCCTGGTGCGCCGCGCGGATGGATCGCACCGTGCGCGCATCACCGTCGCCAACGGGAAACGGCCCTGGGTCGACGTTCCCAAGGGAGCGACCCCGAACCAAGCGCGTGCCTTCGCGGCCTCGGTCTCCGAGATCGCGCGCGACGAGGGCGGCGTGGCCGTCGGCCGAGCGCGCAGCCGCACCGAGACCGTGCGCGCGTGGTGCGAGCGCTGGCTCGCCGACAAGGAGCGCAGGGGCCACACCTCGGTCCCCGCCACCCGTTCCCTCCTCGAAAACCACATCCTTCCGGTGATCGGGGATCTGCCGATCAGCACGGTGTCGCGGCGCGAGCTCGAGCGGATCGTCGAGCGCCTCGACCAACGCGTGACGGGTAGGACCCTCAAGTGGAAGAGCGCGCAGAACGCGTGGGGCGCCGTTACGAAGATGTTCGACGACGCGAGTCGCACGAAGGTGCTCTCTCTCCGTGTTCGTGACGACAACCCCGCGCGCGACGTCCGCGCCCCCGATCGCGGCGTCGGCACCGCGAAGGTCCACCTGTACCCGGACGAGCTGGCGAAGCTGCTCGCTTGCACCGCCGTTCCTCAGCTCCGCCGCCGCTACTACGCGGTCGCCGTCTACAACTACCTGCGGCCCGGCGAGCTCGAGACGCTGCGTTGGGAGGACGTCGATCTCGACCGCAAGATCATCCAGGTCCAGCGCGGCATCGATCGCTCGCGCGGCGAGGAGAAGAGCCCGAAGGCCGGTCGTGCGCGCTCGCCCTTCGAAATGGAGCCCGAGATTGTCCCACTGCTCGAGGCGATGCGGCGCGAGACCGACGGCACCGGCCGACTGTTCGAGGATCTCGGCGACGAACGCACGCTCGCCGAGCGTCTCCGCGCCGATCTGCTGCGCGCGGGTGTTACGCGCAAGGAACTGCACGAGCGGTGCGACGATCCGCCGCGCGAATGGCTACGCATGCACGACCTCCGCACGACGGGCATCACGTGGATGGCCGTGCGTGGAGACGAACCGTTCGTGGTGATGGCGCGCGCGGGGCACTCCGATGTGAAGACGACGATGGGGTACATCAACACGGCCGCGCTCGTGCGCACGGGCTACGGCGAGGTGTTCCCCAAACTCCCTGCGTCGCTGCTCGAATCGTCCAACGAAACGTCCAAGGCTCGCCGTCGATCAGCGCAACCCATCGATATCGTTTCGGAAAGTGGCGGAAGCGCATGGGAATCGAACCCACCGGCCGCCCCGTGAAGGACGAGCCCACCCGTTTTGAAGACGGGGGCGGGCACCAGTCCCGCGCGCACTTCCAAGAACGCCTCGGATTCTAGCCCATCGGCGACGGTTTTGGTGAACTTGGCCCGTTGCTTGGCCCGACGCTGCCGAGATCCACCGCTTCCGCCGATGGGTTCTACACCGGCAACGAGGTCCGCGGGTAGGGGGCCGAACGGCTCGCCGATCGAGCCGGTGAGGTCTTCGGCCGCCTTCGTATAAGACAGCGTTGTCTCGATCGAGTCATGGCCTGCCCTGCGCTGGGTCTTCACGATGTCCACGCCGGTGATCGCGAGCCACGTGATTCCGCTGTCGCGCAAACTTCTAAAGTTGACGCTCATCGTCGTCGCCGTGTTCTCGAAGAGGCGCGGCCGCGTGCATCCCGCGCGCTCGAGATCGGCGCGCAGGTTCAGCGCGCGGCGGTTCTCCGTGAGCGTCGCGAGCACGGGGACAACGAGTTCATGCGGCTCGCGGCCCTTGCGCATGCGCGCGAGCAGCGGCGCGAGCGTCGCGGGAATCGGTACGTCGCGCACGCCGTTCTCCGTCTTCGGCGTCTTCGTCTCCTGAGCCCGCTCGTCGAAGGCCTTGGTGACGTGGACGATCGCGGCGCCGAGATCGATGTCCCCCCACGTCAGCACGCGGAGCTCGCCCGGGCGGAGGTAAAGGTACGCGGCGACCGCGTAGACCTCGCGCCACTCGAGGGGCGCGTCGCCCGCCAGCACCGCGGCGAGCTCGCTCGGGTAGATGAATGTCTTGCGGCGCGAGTCGCCGCGCTCCGGCGGCAGAACACCGCTACAGGGGTTGTCCGCGCGCACGCGGAGATCGCGGCGCTTCGCGTTCACCGCAGCCTTGAACGTGGTGGTCACCTCCGACCAGATGTTCAGCGCGCGCTTCGCGCTGATGCCCTCCGCCCCCTCGGTGCGCTTGTGGAGTGAGATCGCGGCGTCGAGCGTGTCTCGGAACGTCTCGATCTGCTCGCGCGTCACGGTGGCGACGGGGAGGCCGCCGAGATGTGGAATGATCCACGCCTTCCACGCGCTCGGGTCGCCGTGTCCCTGGCCGAGCTCGCCGCGGTGCGTGTTGAGTCGCTCGCGGTACTTCGCGAGCGTCTCGGCGGCGGTCGGAGCGGTCGGTTGCTTTGCGGCGATCCTCGCCTGCTTCTTCGCGAACAGCTCGCCGCGCTCGTCCTCGCGCTCCTGCATCGCGGCGGCGTAGAGCGCGCGGCGTTCATCGATTGTGTACTTCGCGGGGATGTCGACGCGCTCGCGCGTGCCGTCCTTCAGCCGGATGCGCGCGCGGTAGTACCTCGTGCCGTCGGCGCGAGTGTACGTCTCGACGGATCCCGTCGCTCGCGGTGCCATGACTAGACCGACCCCAACTGCGGCGACCGACGCCGGCGCGCAGTAAGCCAGTGATTAGCGATCGCATCGCAGAAGGCCTCCTCCGCATCGCCGACTACGTCGACGCCCCACAGCCATACGAGGTGATGCGCGAGCTCATGACCCACGGTGAAAGCCAGGTCCTCGCCGCAGAGGTCCTCGTCGACGTGGATGACTGGTTGCTCGCCGACGCGGACGTACTGCGCCCGGCAGCCGTGAAGGCGTCGCGCGGGGACCGCGTAGAGCGCGATACCCATCGCGACCGCGATCTCGCCTGCATCGGGGTCGCCGTGCCCAGCAACGCCGGCGGCGCGATCTGCGACCTCAGCGGCGGTCACTTCTTCCTCGCCTTCTTCGGCGAGCCGAATGCCTCGGCGTGGGCCTGCCGAATCAACCGACGGACGACGTCAGCCGCAGTCCGCTCCTCGCGCTCCGCGATCTCGTCCAGCATCCGCAGCTCCTCGCTCGTGACGCGAACGTGCAACCTCTTGTCCTTGTCTACCATTGTGCACCCATTGTGCGTCAACAGCGAACGACATGCAAGTCGACGCTCGCACGCGCGCTATTTACGCCCGCCCGCCCTTACCGATGCCATTGCTCGCGGCCCGCCCGCATGATCGCGGCGTCGTCGTACAGCTCCGACGCCTGATCGATCATGTGGCCGATCCCGCGCTTCCACTCGTCGGGCACGTCGTCCTGCGCCGCGAGGTAGCTACGCATCGCGCGGCACTCACGCGCTGCCGTTGTCGGATCGTCGGACAGCATCTTGATCCGACGGACGATCTCACTGGTCACTTCTTCGAGGCGGCCGGTGCTCATCACATCCTCCCGAACGCTTGTTTGAGCGCGGAAGAGTTGGCCTCGAAGGACCGGAGCTTGGCAGTCACGTCGTCGACGGCCTTGCCGAACGAATCGAGTGACTTGTTCGCGCTATCGGTGGCGAGCGTGGCGCCCGACTTTCCTTCAGCGCTGCGCGCCTCGGGGTCGTCCCACGTCGTAGCCACCGGTTTGAGAACGCCGTACCCCTTCTCGCCCTTGGTGACGGGCATACGAAACGCGCCCTTCGCCGTCGGGTTCTTGTCGAAGCGGAACGTGCTCGTACCACCCTTATCGAAATCGTAGTCGTCGGGCGACGCGTACGGTGACGCAAGCGCATCCGGGTTGAGGACCTTTGCGATGTGAGCCGCCTCATTGTCGTTCGCGTACGGCGACGCGAGCGCGTCGCGTGCGATCTGCTCCTCGGGGAGGAGGTTGCCGTTCGCGCCCGCGAGGTGCTTGTTGATCTGATCGGGGGACATGCCACGCTTGCGCAGCTCGTTGTAGACGCGCTGCTTCTTCGCCGCCTCCACCGCCTTGTCGGCGGTGCCCTCGCCGTGCTGATCGGAAGATGTCGCCATAATTCCGACCATCGCGGCGAGCGCGACCCCCATCCCTGCGGTCGACATCACCGCACGACCGATGACGCCACCGGCGCCAGCACCACCGCCACCACCACCACCGGGGAGAGAGAGGCCGCCACCGCCGCCAACGGGGAACACCCCGGGCGCCGCGCCGGTCACGTAGACGGGCTGCGCGCCTGCGCTCTTCAGCGCTCCGCCAGCGGCGACCGTGAGCGCCCCTCCCATGCCGCCGAACCGTGAGCCGATGCCGCCGACGACATCGCCGGCAAAGCGCGCGAGCGCGCCGGCCATGGGCTTGGCCGCGCCCTGCATCGCGCCTGCGCCGACGATGCCGCCGAGCGTGAGCATCGGGTGCTTCACCACGAAGTCGAGCGCCTTGGCGATGCTCGCCGCGATAGCGGGGGCCTTCTTCGCGAAGGCCTCGAGGACCGGCGCGAGCTCGCCCGCCAACGACTGCCGGATGGTCTCGGTCGCTTGCGCGATCTTCACCGCCGGCGTGTCGAGCCGGCTCGCGGCGTCCTTGTTCATCTCAGCGACGGTCGCGTGCTTCAGTGACGCGTCTCCGCTGAGGAGCTTCTCCATCGCCGCGCGGCCCGCGCCCTTGTTCTTTCCGTAGCCGCTCGCGTCGTTGTAGGCGGACATCATCGTCGAGATCGCCTTGCCGGATCGCGACGGGTCGAAGATCTGCGTGAACGCCTTACCCTTGCCGTCGGTCTTGACGATCGCGTCCATCACGACCTCGATGAAGTCGCGATTGCTGCCGTCCGCATCGCGCGTCTTGACGCCGAGGGCGTTGAGTTTGCCTTCCTTCTTCGCGATCGCGTCCTGCACCGCGTTGATCGAGGTGCGGGCCATCGCGCCGGAGCCGGTGGCCACACGCGCCTGGTTCGCGAACGAGAGGTAGCGCTCGAAGCCCTGCTTGAAGTCGCCTCCGCCCTTCGCGAACTGCGAGAAGAGCGACTCGGATTCCTGCGCGACGTCCTCAGCGCGGAACACGCCGGTCTTGCCGATGAAGTGCATTTTCGCGACGAGTTGATCCTTCTCGTCCTCGGTGAGCTCCTTTCCGGAGACGGCGGACGAGAGACCCATCTGCGCACGCAGCTTCGCAATGACGCTCGCGGAGGTGCCGAGCGCGGTCGCCTGCGACGCGATGCGGTCGATGTTCGTGACGGCGGTCGCGGCCGAACCCTTCTCGGAGTAGGCGTCGATCGCGCCGGCGAGGTCGCTCTGCTTGAGGCCGTACTTCAGCGCCGCGAAGCGGATCTTCTTTCCGGCGCCCTTCTCATCGAACGACCCGGACTTGCCCGCGAGTCGCGCCTCGATCGAAGCAGAGCGCAGCGTCGCGTCGACCGACATCTGCTCTTGCGCGATGTCTGCGATGTCCCACGAGCGATCGAACCCGCTCGCCTGCGCGATCGAGCGCACGCCGCGCGAGGCGACGCCATAGAGAGCGCGCGCGGCACCAGCGCCGCCCTCGACGAAGCCCTGCCCGACGCCGCGGTAGAAGCGCTTGCGATCGAACATCCGATCGCGATCTTCGCGGGCCATCTGGTTTGCGGCTTGCTGCCGCTGGCGCATGATCTCGCGCGCGGTCGCGGCCTGCGATCGCATCACGAAGCGCTGCGTCTCCATCGCCTCGCGCTGTGCGATGCGCGTCTTCTCGCGCTCGGTCCGCTCGAATGCGCGGAGCTCGGCCTGTTGCTGGCGGATCGTCTCCCGCTGCGCCTGCGCGGCGAGCCGCTCGCGCGCCTTCATCTCGCGGCTGAGCGCGGTCGTCTTGTCGCGCTCTGCACGCGTCTTGTTCTTGATCGCCTCGCGTTCGGCCCGCTCGGACTCGCGAACGCTCTCGCGGGCCCGTGCCTTCTCGAGCGCGATCTGCGTCTTGAGCAGCGATGCGTGGTGCTTGGCGCTTCCGTCCTGCACCGCGCGCCGCTTCTTCGCGACCGCGTCATCGATTGCGATCTGCTCCTGCGCCGCCTTCTTCGTGATGTCGGTCAGGCTCTTGAGCGTCGACGCGAACTGAGCCTGCCCAACGATCGTGACGCGGTATACGAGCTCTCTGTCACTCATGGTGTGCACCTCGCGTGGCTCATGGCCACTGCGGCTGTGGGAACGGGATGCCGTCGTAGATCGCGACGATCCCGCGCGCCGTCGTGCCCGTCGCGCGGATGCGATTGACCGGCGCAACGTCGAGCGCCGTCGTGCCGCTTGGAATCACGAGCGTCGCTGTCGCGCCGGTCTCGTAAACGACTTCGGCATTGCCGCCGTACACCGCCCACAACTTGCACGCGCGTGGCCTATCGAGGTTGACGCTGTCATTCGGCGTCACCGGCAGCATGAACGCGCGGTAGGGGTTGTAGACGGGGGGCCTGTCCATGTTGCGCGGGTGCACCGTTGCGCCCCACCGGCTCGCGCCGTACACGGCGTGCGCGTAGAAGCGCCGGTGCACCGACACGCTCTTCTCGTAATTGCTCAACAGCGCCGAGTACGCCTGCGCGACGGTGGTCGCGCGCGCCTCGACGTCGGCGAGATCGGCGCCAACCGCGATCGCGGCGCCGCCGTCGCTCCCGTAGGGGCACAGGCGCGCCATGTACGTGCCGTCGTGGCTCAGGCAGATCTCGACCACCTCGAGCGGGCTCGTGTGACGGGCCATCAGGCGGCGTGCTCCCCGTCGAGACCGCGGAGCACACGGTCGATCGCCTCAGAGGCGAGCAACGCGGGCTCACGCGCGCGAAGGCTCGCGACGCGGCAATCGAACTCCTCGCGCGCACGCATCGCGGGCGTCTTCTCCGCCACGTCGTTGTCCGCGAGATCGGCGTTACGAAGGACGGCGTCGATCGCGTCGAGGTCGCTCACCTGCTCGCCGAGCTCGGCGTAGCGCTTGCGGCGGTACTCGCTCACGCGCTGGTCGAACCGCCTACTCTCGACGCGAAGCTCGCGAACGTACGCGTCGAGCGACGCGACCGAGCGCTGAACGAGCGCCTCCGAGTTGCTGGGAATCGCGCACAACGAGAGCTCATGGAGCGAGCAGTCGAGCAGCCGCAGGACGTCGCGACCGTTCGCCTCCTCGCGCACGGCGCGCCCGGGTCGGAAGCCGACCGAGACGCCGCGAAGGCGCCCGTCCTCTACCGCGGTCCAAACCTTGTCGGCGAGCGCGTCGCGACCCGCCGCGGGGAACACGACGCGCGCCCGCAGCTTGCCGCCGGTGACGCGGACGTTCTCGGCGTGCGCGATCGGCAGACGATCCGCGGGGTCGCCGCCGAATAGCGCGGCGACTCCGTGCTCGAGGAGCACGACGGGGTTACCGATGAACCGCTCGAGCTTCCACGACGCTTGATCGATGATCGTGCCGTGATCGTCGACGGCTTCGGTCGACGCGATGATGTTGACCGAACGCGCGGCATCCGCGGCGCGTTCGAGGGTTCCGAACGAACGAACGAGGTTCTCCTGCTCCATGCTCACATACCTCCTTTCTTGATGTGGCCGTTCGCGTCGACGAAGCCGAGCTTCTCGGCCATCGCAATGACGAGATCGGGATGCTGGTCGAGCAGTTGCCGGCCCAGCTCGCGACGGCGGTCGTGCGCGACCCTCTCGGCGCGCTTCGCTGCTTCGACAGCGCGCGCGCTGTTGTGCTTCTCGAGATCGTGGCGCCAGTCCCACCGACCCCACCCATGCGGCTGCCGCACGTAGATCTCGAAGCCATCTTCGCTGAGAAGGATCAGCCGAGACGTGAAGTCGCCCATCCCCTCCGCGACGGGCTTGGGGAGCCGTTCCTCGAGCCACGCCCACGCCGAGTGCGAACCGGCCCACCACCACGCGCGGGCAGTGAGGTCGTCTTGCTGGCCCGACGTGCGCACGGCGTGCCCGTAGTCCGGATCGCCGAATACGATGCGCCGATCGGTGCGCGCGTTCGCGACGAGCCAGTGGCCATTCGCTTGTGCGAACCGGTCGTCGTCCTCGAAGCGGGTGTCGACCCACGCCCACGAGAGCCGCTCGCGCTCAATCTCCGCGTGGGTGAGATCCGCCGGATCGAACTCGTAGGAGCTCGCCGCCTGTTGCTCGCGGATGCGCCGGTTGCGCTCCTGTGCGGCGCGCTCCGCTGCGGCCAAACCCTCGCGCGCGAGCCGCGTGGGCTCGGCGATGATCTCACGTGCACGCACGATCGCGCGCGCCATGAGGTCGACTTGCTTCTCGTCGGTCGCCGTCTCCGGCGTCGGCGTCGTCTTCGCTGCCTTCATCGTGCTTGCCTCCATCACCAGTCACCCCACTTGTCGCGATCGGATCCGCTCGTCCCGTGCACCGCGTCGTAGACGGCCGGGTTACGCGCACGCTCCGCGTGGTTGATCGAGGCGCTGCCGCCCCATGCCTGCATTCCGAATGTCTCGCGTCGTCCGCCGACGATGTCCTCGACGCGGAGCGGTCGCTGCTTCTCGCGGTACGAGCGATGCGCGATCGAGCGCATCGCCAACACGAGCGCCGGCGCGAAGTCCGCGTGCCGTCCGTCCGACGTCTTCGGCAGGACGATCGTCACACCGTTCGCCGAACCGCGCCGCCGAACCGACTTGAGATCGGACACGAGCAGCGCCGAGGGCGCGAGCTCGAGATCGCCCGTCTGCAAGAGCGCGCGCACCGTGCCGTAGCTCGCGTACTTCTCCGCGGGCCGATCGAACTCGCCGTCCTCGAGGAGCTCGATCCCGCGCTGCCGCGCAAGTGCCGCGAGCGCGTCCGATGCCCAGCGATCGGTGCCCACGCGCCTGATGCCGTAGCGATCGAGATCGATCGCGATCTCCCCGAGCACCTGCTCGGGATCGAGCGGCTTCGACTTCGAGCCGCGCCACTCGCGCGCGAGGGCAACGCGGAACCACGCGCGCTCGTCGCGGTAGTCCACGCGCATGACAACGAGCGTCCAGCCGTTCGAGCGCGTCGCAGGGTCGATCGCCGCGGCGTAAAGGGCGCCGCTCACGTGCGGGAGGATCTCCGGCCCATCACGACGCGCACCGTCGATCAAGGCGCCGTCGAAGAGCGCGGCGTCCGCGTCGACCCATTCGGCATCAAACTCGCGCGCCGCCGTGTCCGGCTCTCGCGCGCGCAGCGCCTCGATTTTCTCCGCGGGATAGGCGGGGTTGAGGGCACGAGTCGGCGCGTGGACGACGACGACCGAGCTCGAGGGGTGCCCGAAATGCGTCTTGTAGAGCGAGTGCAGGAGGCCGCTCGGACCGAACGGCGACGAGATTACCCAGCCCTGACCGCCCGGGAGTAGCCGCCCCTCCGCCGCGCGCAGGAGCTCCTCCGCGTTGACGGCCGCGCCCGTGGTCTCCGTGCCGAAGAGGGCGACCTCGTCCAGCACGAAGCCGGCGAGCCATCGCGAGCGCAGGGTGACGCCGCCGCGGTGCGCCGCGACCACCACGATCTCGACGCGGCGACCGTCCGGCCGCTGAATGATGACTGGCCCGGCCCCGAGTGAGTCGTCTTCGTCGCGTGCGCGCCCGGGCACGACGAGCTGCCGGAGCATCGGCGACGACTGCAGCGCGCCGGTGAGCATGGAGAACGCCGCCGTCGCGTTGTCGACGGTCGGGGCAACGATCGCGACGCGCGGGACCTCGTATGGCCGCAGGCTCGAAAGGTCCGCCGTGAGCGCAGACTTCAGCGCCGCCGCGACCGCGAGCAGGGTCTTGCCACCGCGGACGCCGGCGACGAGCACGACCAGCGAGGGCGCAGCGCCCACCGGGATCGTTTCCTCCGTGCACCCGAAGCACGCCGAGACGTCGCCCACGGGCAGTACGTCCGCGAGGGGGAGACCGTCTGCCGCACGACAGATCGCGCGTTGAAGCGGCGACGCCGTCACGAGCCCGAAGCCCGCGGTCAGGAGGTTCTCGAGGGTGATCATCGCGGCACCCCAGCGTTGAGGGCAGCCAGCGCCGCCGCCGACCGCTCCGCCCCCGAGGTCTTCGCCCCGCGGCTCTTGCACTCCCGTACCGCGAGCTCGTGCGCCGCGAGCAGATTCTGCCTCGAGTCGTTCGCGAGCTTGGACGCGAGGGTGAAGAGATCGGCGTCGGCCGCCTCCGCGCCCCGTGCGTACCAGTAGCGCGACGCAGCGAGCTGGAGCGCCGCCGACGCGATGAGCGACGAGGGCCCGGTGCCGCACTCGCCGCCCCCGACGTGCATCGCGACGTTGAGCGAATGGGTCCGGCGGAAGTCCTCGGCCATCTCGAGGAACGGCCGGAAGGCCTCGAGCGTGACGAGCGGACCGAGACCGAGACCGTTCGCAAGCCGGATGGTCCCCGCTCGCGTCTTCCCGCCCTTGGACTGGTCCTGCTTGGCACCTCTGACCCACGTGCCGTTCGCCCTGCGCTCACGGCCTGCATCGGCCTGCTCGGGCGCCTGCACCCCGTACGAGAGCTCGTCGGGCGGAGGGACCTCGACGCGCGGCACACCCGCGCCGTTGCCGTGTCCGGGGTTCACCATTGACCGGCCGCTCACCGGCGACCCCCGATGCGGCGGTAGACCTCGTCACGCGCGGCGCTGAGCGCGGCGATCGTCGCGTCGATGGCGCGCAGCGGGAGCCGACTCCGAAACTGCCGGCCACATGGGAGCTCGTGGACGAGCACGATGGTCAGACGCCCGACATCGCTGGTTTCGGTCACTTCGACGAAGTACCGCCCGCCCGGCGCATCGGTGATCGCGCGCTCGAACACCGATCGCCGCCGCTTCGACGTCGCCTCGCGTCCCGAGGGAGCCCCGTCGCGGCTCAGGTTAGGAGACGACGGGGCGCCCTCGAGCGCTTGGCCCTCGAGCCCGTGCGGACCCATGGCAAATGACACGGGCGAAGTCTTGGGGCGGACGTCAGCCATCTCGCTTCAGTACCCGCTCGAGGTGATCTGAGCCTCGATGTACTCGCCAGCCACGCCAGAGGTCGGCGCGATCATCCTCGGGCCGAACTGGTGTGCCTCGGTGAGGCTCTCGAGCTTCACCAAGCCCGGCGCGCTGGAGTAGGGGGAGACGTGCTGTCCGGCGGTGACCGGATCGCCTGATAGCTGAACCACGACGATGTCACCGGGCCGGCCGGCGACCGGGCCAAGCTGACCCGCTCGAATCGACTGCATCGTGACTCCAGCAACCCGATAGGTGATGGGGTCCGACGGCGTCACCAGGGCGAAGGGCGGCACGAGTCCGGCCGGGAGGATGTAGATCCCGCTCGGCTCGCCGAACTTGAACGAGACAACGGTGCAGGGCGGAATGTCGACGTCGCCGACGTTTTGGAATGACAACGGCGAGGCGACTTGCCACGTGGGCGCGTAGATCGAGGGCATCGGGTTAGGACTCCGTGCGGCATCGGCCGCCGTTGAGGGCAACATCGAGAGGGTCCAGCGGGCCCGCACAACCGCGTCTAGAACGCGGCGGCGGTCGCGACCCGCCGGGACATGCCGCGGCGACCGAACGCCGGTCACATCGTCGACGGAGTGGCCGAGGAGGGCCTCACCAGCGCGGACCACGCCCGCAAGCGCGAGCAAGTCATCGCGGAACGAGCGGGTGACGAGCTCGGCTCGGAGCGAGGCCCAGGGGCGAACGGGCCCCGCCGAAGCCTCAAGACGCGAGAGGATGGCGCGAGCTTCGGCGAGCACGTCGACGGGGGCCAACGTGAGCTCGCGGGCCATCCCATCGGGCCAAGCAGCATTGAACGCTCGTTTCGCCCGCGAATTGGCGGCTTCGTGTGCGGGAGCGTCGCCCGCCGACGGGTCGATCGCGACGCCCTCGAGCGCCCCGGGCGAGCGCCGCTCAACTTCCCGCGCGCGAGGCGACCCATCGATAGAAACGGGCGCGCGCGCGCCCACGAGCGGGTCGCAAAAACGGCAGGCCGAGCTGCGGCAGTCGCACTCGGAACTTTCGAACCGTTCCGGGTGCGCATGAAGGAGAGCGTGTCGGCCGCTCATCATGCACCCACCGCCTCCTTCTGGGCGGCAAAGAGAGTCGAGCCGGTGGCGACCCCTCGTGGTGGTGGTGGCGCGGCGCCGCGTAGCGTGCGCTCCATCTCCGCGAGCTCGTGCGCGACGAAGTCGTCGCCCCCGGTGCCAGGCCCCTCCATGCCCCTGTGCGGCACCTTGCGGCGCTTACCCACACGACAGTCGTTCAGCACCCACGTGACCTTCGCCTCGACCTTCGAGAGCACCAGCGCGCCGGTCGCGAGCGTCTTCTCGGCCCTGAAACTGCGCGCGTACGCAACGCCTTCAGCCGTCGCGATCGCCGGGGTGACGCCATCGCGCTTCGCCTCCACGCATTCACCGACGAGACGGTGGATGCGCGTCGCCATCGCGTTCAGCGCCGCCTGCTCAACGTCGGGATACAGATCGCGACCGGTCTCGAGCTCGGCGAGCACCGGGAGGACGTCGTCGGGGACGACGGGCAGTGGCGGCGCGGTGCGCGCGGAACCCTGCACCCGGTCTCCTGCACCCGGTGACCCGAGACCGGTGACATGATGATCGACCCCCGATGCACCATGCGTGGACGGGGGGTGGACGGGGGGGGTGGATGGGGGGTCGATAGGGGGTGCACCACCGATCGCGACGAGCTCGGCGGCGAACTCCGGCCCCTTCTCGGCGCAGATCGTCGCGAGGATGCGGAGTGCGCGCGTCTTCAGCTCACAAGCCGGAATGTCGGCGAGGGGATGGACCCACGACGTCACGTAGTGCTTCGTCGCCGGTGTGCCCTCGCGACAGCCGAAGGGGATGAAGACGACGCCCATCGCCTCGTCGACGAACATCACGTCGCGCACGGCGAGCTCCGCGATCGCGGAACGGATCTCCGCGACATCACAGCCAAGGTGCTCGGCGGCCAACGCCATCGACCAGCGGCCGATGCCGGGGACGATCGGGCTTTGATGTCCCGTGCGCGCGTAGGCGAACAGCAACTGTGCGAGCGTGGAGCACCCTCGGACTTGGTCCCAACCCGACGCGAGAACTTCGCGACGTTTGCCCGCAGCCTTCCGTCCGGCCATTACGCAGCCCCCTTGCGGAGGCCCAGGCCCTCATCGGAAAGATCCACGACGCGGTCGTCGTAGCCGGCCCGGCCGGGGCCGAGCAGCGACGCGCGGAGCCGCTCGAGGCAAAGCCCGCACAACACGTGCGCGAGCATGCAGATCACGGCCGTGCGGCGCGCGCATGCGCAACACATGGTGTTTCGGGTGGGGGGTGTCAGGGGCATCCGGGTCGTCTCATGCCGCGCTGAGCGGCGAGCTCGCGGGCCGGTCGGGATTGCGGAGTCGCGCGATCGCGCGGTCGGCGCGGACGCCGGCGACGCCGCGAACAACCCCACCGCAGAGGCGCTTCAACACGCTGCGCACGTCGACCCCCTCGAGGGCGGCGGCAGCACGGATCGCGAGCAAATCGAAGCTGGCATGCATGGTCGTCATTGCAATCACCTCATGACCACCATGCGCGTCCCGCGCGCGCTGGTCCACGCGGCGCACCGCGACACATCGCGGTTAACCACGACAACAACGACACATCTCTCGTCACGACCATCAGCCGGCTTTCCGCTGCGCGCCGATGCGACGAACACGACGCTCGATGTCATCGTCATCGATCGCGGCGTGCACCACGCGCCGGCTCTCGATCCATCGCTCGAGGTCGGAGCGGCGAACCGATCGATCGCGCTCGCGACCGAACGCGGGGAGCTCCCTCGCGCGGACCGCATCGCGCAGCACGCGGACCGACGTGGCCGCTTCACGCGCGGCGTCCGCGAGTGGCAGCAGCGGATCGGACACCGGCTGCGGGGCAGCGAGCACGGCGACGATCGCCGCCACGTGCGGCGCGATCGCGTCCGCGATCTCCTTCGGGGAGCGGGTCACGCTGCGACACCCCGCACGAGGTCATCGCGACCCGCGGCGCGGAGCGCGCTCGCGATCCTCGCGTCCGACGTCGACGTGCCCGCGACGCCGGCGAGGTAGCGCAGCACCGTTCTCGGGTCGACGCCCGCGGTCACAGAGATCGCGCGGAGGTTGTGCGGCGTCAGCTTCGGCTTGGCGTTCCTTCGTTTGCTTGTCGCGTCTGCACTCATGGCGGCACCCCGGAGGTAGATGGCGCACTCGCGAGTGAGTGCATCCATGCGTTCCCTGGAGCGGTACGACGAACGAAAATTGGATCAACCACGGATTGCGTTCGCAGGGACCTATCTCGTCACTCGCAGTGCGCTCCTCGCAGGGGCTGCTAGCCGCACCATCCCGGAGTCGCGCGGCGAGCGCGCCGTCCGAGTGACCCGTCTGGTCACTGCTGCCCCAAGTGACGCGTGTGTTGCTGGCGTGGGGCGCTCAACTTCGTGACCTTTGCGTCGTGCTCTTGCATTCGACGGCGCGTGGCCGGACCGGCGTCGAGCGCGGAGACCGCGTCACGCTTCGCGCACGTCGAGCACATCATCTGGAACGCGAGCGAGCTCAGACACAAGATCTGCGTCGACACCCAGTCGATCCCCAACACGAGGCGCGCGCGCGGCGCGACGTACGAGTAGACGAAACAAGCGCCGTCGTCGCCAACGAGAAGCGCCCCGCACCCGGTGAGGGGGCGAGGCGCTGCTGACGTTGCGGTGGTGCCCCTACGCGTGCATCTCGCGCGACGATGACGGTGGGCGGCGGATGGGCCACACCGACAGCTCCGGCGAGGGCGGGGGCATGCTCGGGCGTGGGACGTGAACCTTGGCTTGCACGCCGATCGCCTTGAACGCCTCGCTGATGACACGCGGCATTGCCCAGGTGACGGCCTCGACCTCGGCGGCCTCATCATCGTGGGCACCGAGATCCATGTGCCGAACCGTGCCAATCTCAGCGACGTGAAGACTGTTGCGAAGGCCGTCGTACAGCCGATGGAGAATGGTCTCGAGGGGTGTCGCGGGCGGCATCGAGCCAAACGCCTCGCTGACGTGTGCCTTGAGGAGCCGGGGCACGGCGCGAAGCATGTCGCGAGTTACCGGATCGAGGTCAGCCGGAAACGACGTGCGACTCGCAACGCCGGCGATGCAGAGCCGAGTGCGGCTGCCCTTCAGCTCACCGACCACGAGAATACCGATCGGGACGCTACGCGCCGACGGATCGGTCAGGTCGTAGCAGAAGCTTACAACGGCCTGCTGGTAGTCGAGCTGCATGGCGCTGCTCCTGCGGGGGTGGGGAAAAACACTTCGCGAACCAAGGTTCGCCGTTCGGACAGGCCGCGAGCTATCACGGCCTTTTCGGTCTCGGGCAAGTATGCGTCGGGGATTCTATCTACAATGCGACCGATTTCTTGGATGTCGAACGCGGCTATTCGCTCGACCGCTTGTTGCAGCGCCTCTGTGCCAATCTGTGCAGCGAGCTTCTTGGGGAAGCCGGCACGCTGGCATACCACGGTGGGGTCAGCCCACGTCGACCGGCAACCATCGACGCTGTCGACCGATTCCATCCCGAGCGAGCACGCGTAGTCGAGAAACACCCAGGACGACTCGGTGATCTGCTGACCGCGACAGTCGTAGCCGAAGACGATGTTATGGGGATGGTCGTTGTGATCGGCCTGGCCGACCCACGTATCGAACGCGAGAGCCAGAGCGGCAATCTCAGAGAGACCGTTCTGCATAGCGACCGTCGTCGGACTCTCTTCATCCTCCAAGAAAGTCTTCACGTGTCCCCAGGACCACTGGCGAGGGAACAGGACGAGCGACACGCAGACCAAGCGCTCCGCGGCGCCTGCGTCGGCGCCACGTTCCGCAAGTATCACCGGAGGCACCGCTAGGCCGAGATCGTGGGCAAGGTCAGACGCGATCTTTTCGCGTGCGGCGCGGCACACCTGGGCGTCGGACCTGATCGGCTTCATGTACGCACGACGACCGAGCGCGTCGCACTCAACGAAGAGTCCGCCGGCCTCCCCTGCGACGGGTGCACCGAGGACGCCGGCCTGGTTTGCACAGGCGCGCCACTCGTAGTCGATCCGCGCGTGGGCTCGCCACAGCGCTGCGATCTCCGTGGTCGTCGCGCCTGCTCCCACGGACTTCGACGTTATCAGAGGATCGATCGACCGCAAGCCCGTTTGCGGGCACGCGCAACGGCTTGAGGTCACCCACGCTTGGCGCGCTCGCTCGCGAGGTCCACAACGTCGGCACGTGGACTCATCGCGTCGAGCGCGTCGAGCACCCTGCGCGCATCCTCGAGGCGGCCCGCGAGCACGAGGTCCGCGGCCGCAGCGCGCAGCGCGGAAACGAGATCCGGAGGAGCCGGCGGGCGCTGCGCAGACTCGCTATGCGTATCGGGCCGAACTGTTTTCGTTGGCCCAGCCTCGACCGGAGATCGCTGACTTACGTCGACTCGCGGGCCCTCCCCCACGCGCGAGTCATCGCGATCTACCTCGATTTCCGCGCCGGGCGTGAGCACCAGTCCCGCGCGCACTTCCAGAGGCGGCGATCTTAGCACGTCACAGTCGGCGGCGGGCGCGCCACGCCTCGTACGCCTCCGGGCTCCGCAGCGCCTCGACGATCTCCTGGTCGGGCGTGAACGCGACGTCGCGCGCGACGCGCGCCCTTCGCACGCGGTCCATACGAAACATCCGCGGCTCGCGCTTGTCGCGGTCGATGGCGAGCACGTAGAACACGGGCGGGTGTACGAGCAGGCCGTGCGGCTCCACCGTGCGGCGCGACGGCTGACCGTGGCGATCGACGTAGTCGAAGCGCAGCCCGACGCGCGCGGAGAACGCCTCCTCGAAGCACACGAGCAGCTCGGGATCCGGCGGGCCGGCGCTCTCGCGCATCTTCTCCGTTGCGGGCTCCGCGACGATCACCCGCTTCATCGTCGCGCGTAGCTCGCGGCGTCGCGCGTCGGGCAGGGCGGCGAGCACGCGATCGAGCGCGCCGCTCACGGTGCGGCTCCAGGGCATCGCGCCGACGCGACGCGCGAGCTCGGTCGCGAGCCACAGCGACACCACCTCGTCGTTCCTGAACTGCACCGCCGCCGGCGCCGACGACGGATCGAGCCGCACGCCGCCCCCACGCCCGGCCTCGCCCTCGATGACGAGCCCGCGCGCGCGGAGCATGTCGAGATCGCGATAGACGCTGCGTACGCTGACCTCGAGCTCCGCGGCCAGCGCCGACGCGGTGGTGTTGCCGCGCACGCGGAGGAGCCGCTCCAAGCGGTCGAGGCGGTCGACGCGATTCACTGACATGTATTGGCAGTGTTAGATTCTACGTTCCCCGGCATGCCGATCACCACGGCCCACCCGGAGCGACCCATGAAGCAGCGCTGCGCCTGGGCGGGCACCGATCCGCTCTACATCCGCTACCACGACACCGAGTGGGGCGTCCCCGTGCGCGACGACACGCGCCTCTTCGAGCTCCTCATCCTCGAGGGCGCCCAAGCAGGCCTCTCGTGGATCACGGTGCTCCGCAAGCGCGAGTCCTATCGCGAGGCCTACAAGGGCTTCGACCCGAAGGTCGTCGCCCGCTTCGGCGCGCGGGACGTCAAGCGCCTCCTCGCCAACGAGGGCATCGTGCGCAACCGGGCGAAGGTCGAGTCGTCGATCCGCAACGCCAACGCGTTCCTCGAGCTCGCCGCCGCCGAGGGCTCGTTCGCCAAGTGGCTGTGGCGCTTCGTCGACGGCAAGCCGGTGCAGAACCGCTTCCGCGCGCAGGCGCAGGTGCCGTCCGAGAGCCCGCTCGCGCTCGCGATCTCGAAGGAGCTCAAGAAGCGCGGCTTCTCCTTCGTCGGCCCGACGATCGTCTACGCCTACCTGCAGGCCGTCGGCGTGGTGAACGACCACCTCACGAGCTGCTTCAAGGGCGCGAGCACTCCCGAGCGGAGCGGCCGCTCGAGCTGATCACGGCACCACCAGCACCGCGCCCTTCATCTCCGGGTGCTTCGGGCACTTGTAGCCGTACACGCCCGTGGCCTTGAACGGCGTGGGCGCGTACTCCTCGGGGGTGCCGGGGTTGGCGACGCGCTCGGCGATGCCGGCGAAAGGATTGTTCTTCTCGCCGCCAGCCGCCTCGAGCGGGTGCTCCTTGAAGTTGCCCTCGAACGTGACGGTGCTCCCGAGCTTCACCTTGATGCAGCGGTCGTTGCTCTTGGCGATGCTCTCGTCCCACTTGAGGTGGGTGCCCTGCGCGTCGGCCTCGGCGGTGTGGTCGCTGTAGTCGCCGCCGTTGCAGTCGTTGACGATCGCCGCGTTGGGCGCAGCGGGTGTGACGGGCGGCGTGGTGCCGTTGCCGCCGCAGCCGATGACCAGGGAGGCGAGCGCAATCGTGGTTCGCATCATGCGGGCGAGGATATCGCTACCGCGCGTGCTGCAACACACTCTCGATGGCCTCGAACGTGGCGGCGCGCACGCGCTCGACGTCGGCCGCGTTGTCGGGATCGCCGCTCGTATCGATCGGCGACTGCACCAGGTAGCGCTGCGGCACTCGCCTTGGGATCGGCGTGCCGAGCACCCCGAGCGCGATCGGGAAGTCGTAGCGGGCCGAGCCGAGGATCTTGCGACCGACCAGCGGCTCGCGCGCGACCACGTCGTACATCTCGTCGATGCCGAGGGCAGCGACCGGCACGATCGGCACGCGCGCCCGCATCGCCACGCGCGCGAACCCCGCGCGGTTGCCCCACTGCAGTCGGTAGCGATCGGTCGTCGTGAGCTTCCAGCTGTCGTCGATGCCGCCGGGGTACACGCCGACGACCTCGCCGCCCTCGAGCAGCTCGATCGCGCGCTCCGGCGCGCCGGGCACCGCGCCGACCGCGTCGAGCAGCGTGCGCACCACCGGGATGCGCCACAGGTTGCGCTCGCCGAGGAACCGCACGTAGCGGCCGGCCTCGCGCATGACGAGCGCGCCGAGGACGAAGCCGTCGAGCCCCATCATGGCGTGGTTGCCGACGAGCAGCGCGCCGCCCTCGCGGGGGATCTGCTGTGCGCCCTCGATGCGGGCGTGGAAGTAGTCGATCGGCAGGTCGCGGAGCGCGCGGCCGACCGCCGTTTGACCGAGGGCTTTCACCCGTTCGTGTTTGAGCACCGACTTCTTTAGTAGCATGCGTGAATGCGCTGGGCTGCCGTCATCACGATCGCCGGTTGCAGCGCGGCCACGGCAGACCCACCGCCGCCGGCTGCCGCCACCGGCACCCGGTTCGACGACTGCGCCGAGGACAGCGTCCCGATCCTCGGCGGTGGCTGCAAGGCGATCGGCGTCCGCGAGTGCGGCAAGGGCTTCACCGCGGACGGCAAGGGCGGCTGCGCCGCCAACGTCCCCGCGTGCGCGGTCGGCACCTTCGCCGCCCTCGGCGAGGCTGCGTGCCACGAGGTCATGGAGTGCGGCCCCGCTCCCTACGGCGAGGTGCCGAGCGGCGCGGTCGTGTTCGTCAACGGCGCGTTCACCGGCGCGAGCGACGGCACGAGGGACAAGCCCTTCACCACCATCCAGGCCGCCGTCACGGCCGCCCCGCGCGACGCGACGATCGCCGTCGCCGACGGCGTCTACAACGAGAGCGTCACCCTCCTCGCGCCCGTCGTCCTGCGCGGGCGCTGCCCCTCGAAGGTCGAGATCCGCGGCACCGGCGCGCGCGCGATCGCGGTGCGGTCGACCGCCGAGATCCGCGGCGTCGCGGTCACCGGGGCCGGGCAGGGCGTCACCATCGACGGCTCCAACGTGAAGCTCGACCAGCTCTGGGTGCACGACACCGCGGGGAGCGGCGTCTTCGTGCAGTCGCCGGCCGCGGGTGTGGTCCTCTCGCGCTCGCTCGTCGAGAAGGTGCGGACGACGGGCGCGTACGTCGAGGGGGCCGCGCTCCGCATCGAGTCGAGCGTGATCCGTGACGTCTCGAGCGCGGCGGATGGTCGTGGCGGCAACGGCGTGCAGGCGCAGATCGGCCGCGACGGAAAGCCCTCCACCGTCGCCGTCGCGGGGACGATCGTGGAGCGGGCGGTCGCGTCGGCGATCCTCAACTACGGCAGCGACGTCACGGTCGAGGGCTCGCTCTTGCGCGACGTTGTTGGACGCGACGACGTCGCGAGCTGCGTGCACGCCCAGAAGGGGAGCGTCTCGGACCGCCTGCCGCAGATCACGATCGGCACCTCGCTCCTCGAGCGCTGCACCGGCACCGGCGTCAACCTCGTCGTCGGCACGCTGAGCGTCGATCGCTCGGTGATTCGCGACTCGAAGCCGCACCCCGTTGCCAAGGGTCTTGGCCTCCTGGTGGTCCGCGGCGCGCTCACGGTACGCGACTCGTTCGTCAGCACCATGCCGCTCGTGGGCATCCAGGTCTCCGGCGGCACCGCCTCGATCGAACGCACGATCGTGCGCGACACCGGCGGCATCGGGATCGCGATCGCCAAATACAAGATCACCGAGCAGACGAGCGCCACGGTCACCGACTGCGCCGTGCTGCATGCCTCGACCGTTGGCGTCTACGCCGCCGCCGCCAAGGTCGACGTCCTCCGCTCGCTCGTGCGCGACGTGAAGCCCGAGCCGGGCACCGGCCTCTTCGGCGACGGCATCGAGGCGGCGGTGTTGTGGGGCACCGTCGAGGACGCCCCGATCGGCGCCGAGCTCTCGGTGTCGGAGACCGTCGTGCGTGACGCCGCGCGCGCCGGGCTCGCCGTCCTCGCGTCGAGCGGCGTCGTCGAGAAAGCCTCGCTCGGCTGTACGACGCTCGACCTCGCCGTCGGCCGCTCGTTCCGCCGGGGCGACGGCACGCTCGGCGAGCTCGACTTCACCCTCGACGATCGCGGCGGAAACGTGTGCGGCTGCCCGGCGAAAGAGGCGTGCCGCGCCACCCAGAGCGCGATCGAGCCCGTGTCCTTCGCGCCGTGATCATCTACAACTCTTCTCGTGAAGACTCCCCCCGACCGGTTTCGCGACGAGGCCCTGAGCAAAGCGCTCGACGAAGCCATCGCCGGCAACCGTGCGCCGTTCTACGACAAGATGCGCCGCGGCTCGGGGATGCCCGGCCCGCGCTTCAACCAGAGCCTGGTCAAGGCGTTCGCCGGTGAGGTCGTCGAGCGCGGGGCCGGGGCCGACGCGCTCCTCGCTGCGCTGCGCGCGTTCCACGACGACATCGCGCCGTTCGGTCACGTCGACGAGTTCCTCGCCATCCTCGGCATCGCCGGCACCGGCGCCCGGGCCGCGAGCGACGAGAAGGCCCGCAAGAAGCTGATGGAGCCGCTCGCCGACGCCGCGCGCGACGTCCGCTCGCGCATCCGCGTCGAGGTCACGAGCGCGATGATCTCGATCGGTCAGGTCGAGGGCGAGCCCTTCGGCCACACCCTCCGGGTCTGGGCCGAGGACGAGGACGCCTACCTCGTGCAGGCCGCGCTCGAGGCCGCGGCGCACCCGGATCTGCTGCCCAAGCTGGGCGCCGAGCACGCCGGCTTCATCCTCGACGCCGCCTACAAACGCGTCGCCAACGAGTCGCGGAGCGGGCGGCGGAGCGAGTCGTTCAACCGGCTGATGCGGGCGCTCGCGGTGCTGCCGGCGCAGATCGTCTCGCGCTACCCCCAGCTCGCCGACGTGATCGAGGGGCACACCCGCACCAAGGACGAGGACGTGCGGATCGCGATCGAGGAGGTCCTCCCCGCCATCCGCAAGAGCCGCGCGCACGACCGGGCCGAGGCGATCGAGATCGCGCTCAAGGCCACCAAGAAGCCCTCGCGCGATCCGCGCTGGGACCGACTCCCCGGCAAACGGGGCCGCGGCCGCTAACCCGCGTCGCGCGGCGCTCGCTGACGTCGCGCGCGTCGCGACAGGCGCGCGCGTCGCGACAGGCGCGCGCGTAAGCGAGCGCCTAGCCTGTGTGGGCTCGGCTTCGAACCTGCAACCCGTGCAAACGTAAGGCGCTCGCTGACGCGCGCGCCTGTCTGCGGAGGCCGTCGCGGAGGCGCGCGCCTGTCTGCGGAGGCGCTCGCCTAGCGCAGGAACTCGGCGAGGAGGCGGGCGACTTCTTCGGGCTTCGTCCAGTGCATCATGTGGCCGGCGTCCTCGATCTCGGTGAAGCGTGCGCGGGGGAACGTCGCGACGCGGTCGCCCTCGTCCTCGGGGTGAAAGCCGGTGGTGCCGCCGCCGACGCACAGCGTCTCGGCGGTGACGCGCGCGGCGTGCACGCGCCAGCGCTCGATCGAGAAGGGGATCGGGCTCCGCGTGCGGTGGAGCGGATCGAACGCCCACACGTACTGCTCGTTGCCCACGGCGCGCGAGAGCTGCTTGGCGCGCGCGCGGATCACCTCGTCGCGCACACCGGGGTGTCCGATGGCGAGGCGGCGGATCACCTCGTCCATCGTCATCGGCTTCTCGGCGCGCGCCCGCGTCTTGCGTACGCCCTCGATCCAGGCGCGCTCGCGGTCGATCACCATGTCCTCGCCGAACGCCGGCGGGCCGACGCCCTCGAGCAGCGCGAGCTTGTGCACCCGCTCGGGGAACAGCCCGGCGAACATCGTCGCGACGTTGCCGCCCATCGAGTGCCCGACGAGCGCGATCGAGGCCGACGGCGCGAGCGCGTCGCACAGCTCGGTGAGATCGAACAGGTAGTCGGGGAAGTAGTAATAGCCGCCGTCGGGCACGCGGCCCGAGTCGCCGAAGCCGCGCTGGTCGGGGGCGAGCACGCGGTAGCCGAGCGCCGCGAGGTGCGGCGCGACGAGGTCCCACGACCACGCGACGTCCTGGAAGCCGTGCAACAGGACGCACGTGCCGCGCGCGAGCTCCGGCGGCGTCCACTCGAGCACGTGCAGCTCGATGCCCATGCCCGGCACGCGCAGCGATTGGGGGCTCATTTGCGGGCTCGCGCGAGGCGATGCGCGCGACGCTCCTCGGCCTCGGCCTGACGCTGACGATCGTCGTCGGTGTCGAGGAGGAGCGGCGGGATCGGCACCGGCTTGCGCGTGTGCTCGTCGATCGCGACGAAGGTGAGCATCGCCCGGACGCACGGCCAGCTCTTCTCGAGCCGCGGGTTCTCGCCCTCGACGATGACCTCGATCTCCATGCTGGTGCGGAAGGTGGCGGTGACGCGCGCGGTGAGCTTGACGACCTCGCCGACCTGCACCGGTCCCTCGAACACCAGGTCGTCGATGAACGCGGTGACGACGAGCTTCTTGGCGTGACGCTGCGCGCAGACCGCCGCGCACACGTCGATCCAGCTCATGATCTGGCCACCGAACACGGTGCCGAGCGCGTTGGCGTGGCTCGGCAGGACGTGCTCGGTCATGGTGGTGACCGACAGCTTGTGGGAACGGGGCTCTGTCATCGGGCGGGCAGGCCGTGGAGCCACGCCTGCAGCAAGGTGCGCTGCGCCGGCGTCGCGCCCTCGGCGAGCCCGATCTTGATCCGATCTTGCACCGGCGTGTCCAGCGTTACCTGCATCGTGCGCATGGCGCCGTCGCGGCTGACCACGAACTCGAGGGTGCTGCCCGGGCCGTTGCCGTTGAGCGCCGGCTCGATCTTGCCGCTCTCCACGCGGCGACCGCCGATCGCGACGATCTCGTCGCCCGCGTCGATGCCGGCCCGCTGCGCCGCGCGACCGCGGAGCACCGACGCGATGACCGCGCGGCCCTCGGTGGTGCGGAGGCGCACGCCGAGCGAGCCACGCCCGCGCCGACCGTTGCTGTCGCGACGCACCTCGAGGCCCATCTTCGCGAGCACGGTGTCGACCGGGAGCTCGTCGCGCCCGTCGACCCACGGCGCGAGCACGTCGGTCATCGACACGCCGGCGACGCGATCGAACACCTCGAACAGCCCGTCCTCGGGGACCGGGCGGCCCTCTCTCCCGAACGCGCGCCACAGCTCGGCGAGCACGTGGTCGAGGCCGCGCTCGCCCTTGGTGCGGACGCGCAGCTCGACGTCGAGCAGGGCGCAGACGATCTCGCCCTTGAGGTAGTAGCTGACGGTGCTGTTGATGGTGTTCTCGTCGGCGCGATAGAGCTTGATCCACGCGTCGAACGAGGCCTCGCTCGCCGCCTGCGCGGCGCGGCCGGGGGTGTCCTCGAGACGGGCGAGCTCGTCGCCCAGGTGCTCGAGGTACTCCTCGACCGTGCACAGCCCGGCGAGCCGCAGGATGCGCCAGTCGAAGTACGACGTGCCGCCCTCGAACCACCACAGCTGTCGCGTGTAGTTCTCTTCCTCGTAGCGGTAGGGCGTCAGGCCCGCGGGGCGGATGCGCTTCACGTTCCACAGGTGGAGGAACTCGTGCGCGACGAGCGACATCACGTCGAGGTAGCCGCGGCGGTCGTCGAACGACGCGGGCGGAATGGTGAGCGCCGTGGAGGACTCGTGCTCGAGCCCGCCCCGGTTCTTCGGCGAGAGCAGCCAGATGAAGGTGTAGTTGTCGTAGGGGAGCCCGCCGAGCATCTGCGACTCGGTCTCGATGATCGTCTTGGTGTCGCGGACGATCTCGTCCCAGTTGGCGGCCTTGGCCTCGCCCCAGATGGCGAACTCGTGCGGCTTGCCCCCCACGTCGAACGAGCGCGACTGCTCGTGACCGGCGTGGATCGGCGCATCGACGAGCTCGTCGAAGGTTTTGGCGACCAGCACGCGCGGGTTGATGCCGGCCCGCGGGAGCGACGTGGCGATCTTCCAGTGGTCCGGCAGGTCGAGCGTGAGCTCCGCGCCCTCTTGGGGGGCGTGGGTGGCGAAGACGAAGGCGGCCGCCCCGTTGAGGAAGAGGTGCGAGCTGTCGACGTGGTTGGTGCGGACCGACAGGTCGTTGCAGTAGAGCTCGTAGGTAAACGTGACCTCCGCGGCGCCGCCGTGCTTGATCTGCCAGGCGTTCTTGCGGATCTTGCGGATCTCGGCGGAGGCAGAAGCGCGCGGGCTCTCCACGCAGCGCGCATACTCGCGGACGAGGTAGCTGCCGGGCGTCCACACCGGCATCGCCACCTCGAGCGGCTCGGGGAGAACTTGCCCCGGCTCGGCCGTAAAGGTGCTGCTCACCGTGATCAGATGCGCGTTGGGATCGGAGAGCGAAACCTTGTGTCGGACTGCCATGCGAGCGTCTGCCCAGGCTAGAGCCCGCGGCATCGACCTGCCAGGCGGAGACTGTACGCCTCGGGCATTTCGCTTCTGATTCTCCGCATGGGGTAGACTCCCTCGGTGTCCGATCCCCACCTTTCCCAAGCGCGGGAGCGGCTGGGGCACGTCCTGAAGGAACGGTGGGTCCTCGAGGACGTCCTCGGGGTCGGCGGGATGGCCGCGGTGTACTCGGCGCGGCATCGCAACGGCGCGCGCGCGGCGATCAAGCTGCTGCACGGTCCGCTGAGCGAGGACCAGATCGCCCGCGAGCGATTCCTCCGCGAGGCCTACCTCGCGAACTCGCTCGAGCACATGGGCACCGTCCACGTGTTCGACGACGACGCCGATCCGAAGCTCGGCCCGTTCCTCGTGATGGAGCTGCTCGACGGCTCCTCGCTCCTCGAGCTCCTCGACACCGGCGTCACCTTCGACGTGCCGGCGGTGCTCGACATCGCCGCGCAGGCGCTCGACGTGCTCACGGTTGCTCACAAGCGGGGCATCGTTCACCGCGATCTCAAGCCCGCGAACCTCTTCCTCTGTCGCAGCGGTCAGGTGAAGGTCCTCGACTTCGGGATCGCGCGTGTGCTCGACACCTCGGCCGCGCGCCTCACCCGCACCGGCGTGCCGCTCGGCACCCCCGCGTACATGGCGCCCGAGCAAGCGCGCGGGCTCGGACGCGACGCCGACGCGCGGTCCGACATCTACGCGCTCGGCGCCACGCTCTTCCGTCTCCTCGCCGGGCGGCACGTGCACGTCGGGCGCGGCGCCGAGCAGATCGCGCAGGTCGCCACGCAGCGCGCGCCGAAGCTGAAGAGCGTCGCGCCCCAGCTCCCCGACGGCGTGTGCGCGATGATCGATCGCGCGCTCGAGTTCGAGCCCGAGCGTCGCTACGAGAGCGCCGAGGACATGCAGCGCGACGTGTCCGCCCTCCAAAAGGGCGTGCCGCCGCCGATCGCATCGCAGCCGCTGCCCGAGCCCGGCCCGGTGCCGGCGATGCCGCCGCTTGCACCGCGCAAACGTCAGGCGAGCACGACCTCCGGCGGAGAGCCCGGGCGCGACGAGGTCGCCGAGATGGCGGAGTCGCATCGGCAGCGCGCGCGCGAGCTCGCCCGCAAGCCCGACGCGTTCACCGTCGCGTTCGACAGCGAGGGAGACGAAGAAGAAGAAGACGAGAACATGCCGACGCTGGTCGGCTCGCCGCGCGACATGATCCTCGGCTCACGTCCCCTCGCGCTCGCCGAGGCCACCGCCGCGAAGCGTCGCGCGCCCCCCGGCATCCCTGCGCCGCGCCGCAGCCCGTCGATGCCGCCCGGTGCGTCGCCGGAGCGCTCGGCCGCCGCGGGCGAGATGGTGTGGGGGCTCGCCGCAGCGCAGGCCTTCGCGCGCATCCCCAACGTGCCCGTGCCGCAGCGGCCGGTGATGGGCGGGACCACCGCGCAGACCGGGACGGCACCGCGTCCGCTCATCCAGTCGGCGCCATCGCCGCGGATCGAGGACCGCACGAGCGACGTCGACCTCGACGCGCCCACCCTCGCGCGCGGCGACATGAACGCGATGCTCTTGCGGTTCCCGCCGCCGGTCTCCGCGGCCGAGGTGCCGCCCTCGCGACCGGTGCCGTCGACGCAGGTGAACTACCAGCAGCAGTTCTCGCCACCCTCGATCCCGCCGGCCTCGGGCCAGCGCGCCGTGGCGCCGCCCCCAGAGGCCGAGCCGGAGCCGCGGAGCCGCACGAGCGTGGCCCTGATGCTCGTCGCGGTCATCGTCCTCGCTGTGCTGGTCGGGCTAATGGCCGCCAAATACAAGTGAGTTACGCTGCGGGCATGACTCGCTTCCTCATCTTGAGCGCTTTGGTCGTGGGCTGCGGCGGCAAGACCGACGACACGTCGACGACGACCGACGCCGCGACCGACACCACGGCCTCGGGCGATGGCAGCACCGTCACCGACACCACGCCGGTCACGTTGCCCGACGGCGCGCCGCTCGACTTCTGCGCCGCCGCCGCCGAGCGCGCAGTGCGGTGCGAGACGGGCACGTTCAGCGCCGTGCAGTGCGAGCAACAGCTGCGTTGCTTCAAGAACGTCGCTCGCCCGGCAGACCTCAGCCCGCTACTCACCTGCCTCTCCACGCGCGAGTGCGGCGTGAAGGACGACGACTGCATCGCCAAGCGGGCGATGAACTACATCAGCGATCCGGTGGTGCAGGCCTACGTAAAGACCTGCAACGAGAAGCGCACCGCGTGCAGCGCGGGGGGAATGAGCACGTTCTCCGACGACTATTGCGGCTTCGATCACGGCGTCATGAACGACGACGTGCGCGCGAAGATGAAGTCGTGCGTCGAGCGCTCGTGCGCCGAGATCCGCGACTGCTTCGACACCGTGCTCGCCGCGGTCGGCTGCAACAACTGACGCGATCGGCGGCTACTTCTTCGGGATGCTCGGCTCGATGCCGAGCTCCTTCTGCCGCTTCAGGATCGCCTCTTTGACCTTGGCGTATTCGGTGACCGACTTCGCGTAGGTCTCGATCTTGTTCTGCCGCTCGACGGCGCTCCCCGGGTAGACCTTGAGGAGCATCGGCGGCGCGTCGCCCGAGCCCTCGGGGTAGGTCTTGTCGGGGTTGGCCTTGGCGAAGTCCTCGTAGGCCTTCCACGCCGTCTTCGCCTCGTCGGCTTTGCCCTGGACCTCTTTGACGGTGGCGATCAGGAACATCGCCTTGCCGAGGTAGTTGGCGTAGGCGCCGCCCGACTTCGCGCGGTTCTGCGCGGAGGTGAGGGCCTCTTCGGCGGCGGCGTAGTCGCCCTTCTGGTAGAGCGCGCCGCCGAGATAGAGGTGGCCCTCGGGGCGGTTCGGGTCGAGCCCGATCGCCTTGCGGTAGCCTGCGACGGCGTCGTCGAGCGCGCCGCCGGCGACGCCGGCCGCGAAGGCCTTGTGCGCGTCGACGATGGTCTTGTCGTACTCGCTGATCGCCTTGGCGCCAGGGGACTCCTTGGCCTTGTCGTCCTTGGCCGCGAACGCGACCGCAGAGATCGCCACGACCGAACCGAGCATGAGCACCGAGAGGGAGCGACGCATCGCGAGAAAGGATACCCGACGGATTCCGCGGGCACTACCCTGGCGTTTTCATGCTGAATCGCACGCTCGAGCCCGAGGTGATGGACACCGCCGAGGAGGCCGCGGAGTACGACGCGATGGACCATCGCGAGGTCAACCGCGCCTTCTGCGAGGACCTCCTCGCCCTCGTGCCCGACCCGAAGCGCGTGCTCGACGTGGGCACCGGCACCGCGCGGATCCCGATCGAGCTCTGCCGCCTGCACGCCACCTGCTCGGTCGTGGCGACCGATCTCGCCGAGCACATGCTCGCGGTCGCGCGGCGCAACGTCGCCGAGGCGGGCCTCGACGGCCGCATCACCCTGGTGCGCGCCGACGCCAAGGGCATGAACGTCGAGGGCGAGTTCGACGTCGTGATGTCCAACTCGATCGTCCACCACATCCCCGCGCCGGAGAGGCTGCTCCAAGAGCTCGTGCGCCTGTCGCGCGGGCTGCTCTTCGTGCGCGATCTCGAGCGCCCCGCTTCCGAAGAGGCGGTGCAGCAGCTCCTCGCCACCTACGCCGCCGACGAGACCGAGCGCGCCCGTGGCCTCTTCGCCGACTCGCTCCGCGCCGCGCTCACCCTCGACGAGGTCGTCGCCATGGTCTCGCCCCTCGGTATTCCCTCCACCTCGGTCCTCCGCACCAGCGATCGTCATTGGACGATCGCCCACCGGTTCGCATGAAGCAGGGGATCGCGCCGGCGCTGTTGATTTCGCAGGTGAAGAGCACCGCCGCCTGGGCGCTGGAGGAGCCGAGCGGCTTTCGCGACGCGCTCGACGAGAGCGTCAACCCCGCGAACCTCATCCCGTACCTCCGGCTGCTCCTCGCCGCGCACTTCACCACCGTCGCCACCTTCGTCCCGACCGACGTAGACACCCGCATCCGCCATCACCTGTGGTGGTCGCTCGAGACCGAGGATCAGCTGCTCGCGGCGCTCGACGTGGTCGACGAAGCGGCGAGCTGGGAGCCGCGTCTGGTGTCGGAGCGCGTCGTCGGCACGAGCGCGGGGGACGTGAGCGGCCATCAGGGCGAGTGGCTCTCGGTGTGGGCCGGCGCGCTCGGTCGCGCGATCGCGCTCGGCGCCGAGCAGGCGCGCGAGCGGGCGCTGTCGCGGATCGACGGCGAGCTCGATCGCGAGGAGAAGATCTTCGGCGTGTGCCGCGATCCGTTGGAGATCCTCCGGTGTGCGACGGTGCTCGCGCACAACCTCGGCGATCTCTCGCGCGTGGTCGAGGCGTGGCCGCGTCACGTGCAGGCCGGCGAGCTGCGGTCGCGGCTCACGCGGCTCGGGCACGAGGGCGGGCGCTTCGCGGTGCCGGGCGCGATCAACAAACCGATCATGGCGCCGGAGAACGACCGCTTCCTCGCGCTGCGGCCCGCGCGTTCGCTGCGCAAGAGCCGAAAGCTGCTCCTGCCGATCGCGCCGTTCCTCGACGCGTGGGGCGAGCTGCTCGGCCGGACGGAGCTCCTCGACGAGGCCGAGCGCGGCGAGATCGTCGCGGCGCTGGTCGAGACCCACACGCGCAACCCGCAGCAGCTCGGCTGCCTGCGCGCGCTCGCGGGCTTCGACCGCGCGTTCAAGGGAGGCCTCGGCGCCGTGGAGGACGCGGTGCCCGCCCGGCAACGGAAGCTGCTGCGCACGGGCGCGCTGCGCGAGCAATTGGGCGTCGATCAGAAGCGATTCGAAGCCCGAATGATCAAGAAGCTCGAGCTCGTGCGCCGCTGAGAAACCAAACGACGGAGCCGCGAGCGTGAGCGAGCAGGTTGTCGGTCCGGGTAACCCGCTCCCTGACGGTCGCGGCTCCACGTCGCGGCTCCCTAGAAATCCCGGGGGTCGTTGGGTTCGGTGCGGGCGAGCTCGAAGCTCGCGAAGATGTCGATGCCCTCGCGGCCGACGACGCGTCCGCCGCGCACGGCGAGGCGAAAGCACCCGCACGGGTGGCGATAGCGCAGCGTGCCGCGCACATCGAGGAGCGACGGCCGCTCCGACCAGGTCTTGGCGTACACGTCGACATCGCCGCCGATCCGAAACCCGAAGCCGATGGGAAAGCCGGTGCCGACGCCGACCGTCGCGCCGGGCGCATAGAGGCCGGTCGCGGTCGTGAGCCGCGGGGCGAGCTCGGCGCCGAGGAGCGCCCAACCCGCGAGCACCGACAAATCGCCGCGCGCGGCGCCGCGCAGCTCGGCGCCGAATCCACCGCGCGAATACTCCCAGCGGGTGCGCCCCGCGAGCAGCCAACCGTAGCCGGCGCGGGTGTCGATCGCGCGCGTCGCCGCGCCCTGCAGGCCGAGCAACGTCGAGCCGCCGCTCGCGCGACGGGTGGTCCACGACAGCTCGCCCGAGAGCGCGCCGTCACGACGGCCGCCGACGTCGAGGACGCCGACCGCGAGCTCGCTCGCGAGCTTGCCGATCCACGGATCGCGGCC
>JALHOE010000075.1 GCA_022843175.1 Deltaproteobacteria bacterium | reverse complement strand
GGCCCAGGCGCAGGCGCAGGCCCAGGCGCAGGCGCAGGCGCAAGCGCAGGCCCGGGCGCAGGCGCAGGCGCAGGCGCAAGCGCAGGCGTACCCGCCGCCTCCCCCTCCCCGCGCAGCATCGCCAACAACGTCCCCACCGGCACCCTCGCCCCCGGCTCCACCACCAGCCGCTCGACCACCCCCGGCACGAACGTCTCGACCTCGATGATCCCCTTGTCGGTCTCGACCTCGGCGACGATGTCGCCCTTGGCGACGCGATCGCCGACCGCGACGCGCCATTTCACCAGCGTGCCGGCGTCCATGTCGGACCCGAGCGACGGCATGACGAACTCAGCCACGGCGAGCCACCAGCTCCTTCGCGCGCGCGACGATCGTTTCGACCCGCGGGAGCGCTTCGTCCTCCAGGTGCTTGGCGTAGGGGATCGGCACCTCGGCCGAGCACACCCGCGCGATCGGGCCGTCGAGATCGTAGAACGCGCCCTCCATGATCCGGGTCGCGAGCTCGCCCGACAGGCTGCCGGTGCGCCAGCCCTCGTCGACGATCAGCGCGCGGTGCGTCTTGCGCACGCTCGCGAGGATCGTCTCGTCGTCGAGCGGCCGGAGCGAGCGCAGGTCGACGACCTCCGCGCGGATCCCCTCGGCTTCGAGCGCCTCGGCGGCGGCGAGCGCCTTGGGGAGCGAGCCGCCGTAGGTGATGACGCTGAGATCGGCGCCCGCCCTGCGCACGCTCGCGCGCCACGGCGAGGCCCGCGCCGGCCCGAGCTCCAGCTCGCCCTCCATCGCGTAGAGATATTGGTGCTCGAACACGATCACCGGATCGGGATCGGCCAGCGCCTCGAGCACGAAGTCGTGCGCGTCCTGCACCGTCCCCGACGCGAGCACCTTGATCCCGGGGACGTGCGCGTACCAGTTCTCGAGGCTGTGGGAGTGCTGCGCCGCCAGCTGTCGCCCCGCGCCGGTGGCCATCCGCACCACCAGGGGCACCGCGAACTGCCCCGCCGACATGTGCCGGAGCGTCGCGGCGTTGTTCACGATCTGGTCGAGCGCGAGCAGGCTGAAGTTCACCGTCATGATCTCGACGATGGGACGCATGCCGCCGAGGGCCGCGCCGATCCCGGCCCCGACGAACGTGGACTCGCAGAGCGGCGTGTCGCGGACGCGCTCGGGGCCGAAGTCCTCGAGCAAACCGAGGCTGCAGGCGTAGGCGCCGCCGTACTTCCCGACGTCCTCGCCCATCAGGAACACGCGCGGATCGTCGTGGAGCGCGGTGCGGAGCGCGGTGCGGATGCCCTCTCGATAGGTCGTGCGCGTCATGGGACCACCTTGGCGAGGACGTCGCGTTCGAGGTCGGAGATGGGCTCGAGGGGCGCCGCGTCGGCCGCGAGCGCGGCCCGCTCGACCTCGCCGGAGACCTCGCGTTCGATCGCGGCGACGTCCTCGTCGGTCGCGACGCTCGCGGCCTTGAGCCGCGCGACGAAGAGCTCGATCGGATCGCGCTTCTTCCACTCCGCGATCTCGGCCTTGTCGCGGTAGCGGTCGGCGTCGTACATCGAGTGCGCGCGAAACCGGTAGGTCTGGAGCTCGAGGAAGCGTGGCTTGCCGGTCTCGCGAATCGCGTCGGCCGCCGCGCGCGCGGCCCGCTCCACCGCCACGACGTCCATGCCGTCCACGCTCTCGGAGACGATCCCGTGGGCGCGTGGGATGGCACACAGATCCGGCACCGCGGCGTGGCGCGCGAGCGCGGTGCCCATCGCGTAGAAGTTGTTCTCGCAGAGGAAGAGCACCGGCAGGCGCCACAGCGACGCGAGGTTGAGCGACTCGTGGTACTCGCCCTCCTCGGTCGCACCGTCGCCGAAGAAGCACGCCACGAGCCGCTTGGTCGCCTGCATCTGCTCGGCGAGCGCGAGGCCGACGGCGATCGGGAGCCCGCCGCCGACGATCGCGTAGCCGCCGAAGAAGCGCTGCGCGGCCCCGAACAGGTGCATCGAGCCGCCGCGTCCGCGGGCGCAGCCCGTCGCGCGCCCGTACATCTCGGCCATCACGGCGTCGGGCGAGATCCCGCGCACCAGCGCGTGCCCGTGCTCGCGGTAGGTCGTGACCACCGCGTCGTCGTCACGGAGCGCGGCGAGCGCGCCGACCGCGACCGCCTCCTCGCCGATGTAGAGGTGGAGGAACCCGCGGATCTTCTGCTGCTGGTAGACCTCGGCGCACTTCTCCTCGAAGCGGCGGACGAGCAGCATGCGGCGGAGCTGTTTCAACGAATGCGCGCGATCGGTCGTCATGACGAGCCCTCCAGCGTCGAGGTGTCGCCCTCCGGGAGCCCGAGCTCTCGCGCGCGGAGCAGGCGACGCATGATCTTTCCGGTGCGCGTGCGCGGCATGGTCTCGAGGTAGGCGAGCTCGCGCGGCGCCACCGCCGGCCCGAGCTCCTTGCGGGCGTGGGCGATGATCGAGCGCGTGGTCTCCTCGGTCGGCAGGAAGCCCGGCTTGAGGGCGACGAACGCCTTCACGACGTCGCCGACGATCGGATCGGGCTTGCCGATCGCGCCCGCCTCGGCGACCGCCGGGTGACGGAGCAGCGCGCTCTCGACCTCGAACGGTCCGATCAGATGTCCGGCGCTCTTGATGACGTCGTCGGCGCGGCCGACGAACCAAAAATAGCCGTCGGCGTCGCGCTTCACGAGATCGCCGGTGAGGTACCACCCGTCGCGGAAGCATTTCGCGGTGCGCTCCGGATCGCGCCAGTACTCGCGGAACATCGACGGCCAGCCGGGCTTCAGCGCCAGCTCGCCCTCCTCGCCCGTGGCGACCTCGACGATCCGCTCCCCCTCGCGCCGCACGATCGCGGCTCCGATGCCGGGGATCGGCCGGCCCATCGACCCCGGCCGCACCGGCAGGCTCGCGTAGTTGGCGATCATGATCGCGCCGGTCTCGGTCTGCCACCAGTTGTCGTGGAACGGCCGGCCGTAGGCCTCTTGGCTCCACACCACCGCGTCCGGATTGAGCGGCTCGCCGACGCTCGCGAGGAACCGCAGCGACGACAGATCGTGCCGCGCGATCGGCTCGCGTCCGGCGCGCATCAGCATGCGGATCGCCGTCGGCGCCGTGTACCAAACGGTCACCCGATGGCGCTCGATCAGCTCGTACCACCGCTCGGCGTCGAACTCCGCCTCGTCGACGATCATCGTCACGCCGTTGGTGAGCGGCGCGATGATCCCGTAGGACGTGCCGGTGACCCAGCCGGGATCCGCGGTGCACCAGACGATGTCGTCGGGGTGGAGATCGAGCGCGATGCGCCCGGTGTAGTCGTGCATGGCGACCGCGCCGTGGACGTGGAGCGCCCCCTTGGGCGTGCCGGTGGTGCCGCTCGTGAAGTGAAGGAGCGCGCCGTCGCCCTCGGTGGTGGCGGCGGTCGCGAAGTCCGGAGAGGACCCGGCGAGGAGCGCGTCGAGGGTCTCGGCGAGGAGCACGTGCTCGAGCGCCGGGAGCTGGTCGCGGATAGGCGCGACCTTCTTCGCGTAGAGCGCCTCGGTGGTGACGAGGAACCGCCCCTCGCCGAGGCTCATCCGCGACCGCACCGGCTCCGGCCCGAACGCCGAGAACAGCGGCGAGAAGATGCCGCCCGCCTTGAACGTGCCGAGCGCCGCGAGGTACAGCGCGGGAATGCGTCCGGTGAGCGCGAACACCCGGTCGCCGCGCCGCAGGCCGAGGCCGACGAGCGCGTTGGCGAAGCGGCTCGAGAGCGCGTCGAGCTCGCGATAGGTGATGTCGCGGACGGCTCCCGACTTCGCGATCCAACGGATCGCGACGTGGTCTCTGCGCGGACCACGGGCGTGCCGACCGACGGCTTGCTCCGCGATGTTGAGCGTCCCGTCGGCCGCGCGATCGATGCCCGACCACCAACCCGGGGCGCCGCGCTCGTAGTCGACGAGGTTGGGCTCGGGCTCGCCCGGGCGGCGCGTCTTGAGGATCGCGTCCATCGCCGAGGGCGATGCGCAGCGCGTGCCAATCGTTAGACGTCGACCTCGAAGCTCAGTCGACCGTCGCTCGACCGGACCCGCGCACGGGCCCGCGCGAGCAGGCGACGCATGGCCGTGTTCTCCCAGAGGATCTCACCGCGGAGCGTGCGCACCCCCCGCTCGCGCGCCGCGCGCCGCATCGCGAGCAGGAGCACGGTGCCGACGCCCCGGCCCTGCTCCCCCTCGGCGACGGTGATCGCCGCTTCGGCGACGGTGCGGTCGACCCGATCGCGGATGAACCGCGCCACGCCGAGGCCGCGGTCGTCCTCCGTCGTCGCAACGAGCGCCACGTGGTCGAGCTGGTCGACGTTCGTGAGGTACTCGGCGAGCTCGGGCGTCAGCCGAACGCGACCGCCGAGGAACCGGAGACGCCGCGACTCGGGCGAGAGGCGACGGAACCCGTCCACGAGCTGCGCCGCGTCCGAGGGGCGGATGTGCCTCACGACAACCCTCGCGCCGTCGCGCAGGCGGTGGAGCTCACGCATTTCGGCGCCCGTCGTCGGGCACGCGTCGTGCTGAACCCGGATCTCGAGGGGTGCAATCATGGCCGAGCGATTCCGCGATCTCGTCGATCTCTGCGAACGCAGTTGCGCGAAACATGCCGATCGTCCGCTCTTCGGTGAGAAGCGCGACGAACGCTGGGTTTGGACCTCCTATCGCGAGCTCAACGCGCTCGTTGCGCAGGCCCGCGCAACACTTGCGTCGCTCGGGGTGAAGCCCGGCGATCGCGTCGCCATGATCTCGAACAACCGCGTCGAATGGGCCGTCGCCGCGTACGCCACCTACGGTGTCGGCGCGACGTTCGTACCGATGTACGAGTCCCAACTGCCGAGCGAGTGGGCGTTCATCCTCGACGACGCCGGCGTGAACGTGGTCATCGCCGCGAACGACGCCATCGCCGAGAAGCTGCCCGCGCTGCGCCACGTCATCTCGCTCGACAGTCCGCGCTCGTTCCTCGACCCGAGCCGCACGCTCCCCGCGCGCACGCCGGACCCGGACGGGATCGCCGACTTCATCTACACCTCGGGCACGACGGGCAAGCCCAAGGGCGTGATGCTCAGTCACCGCAACATCGTCGAGAACGTGAACTCGGTGCACGAGGTGTTCGAGTTCAGCCCCGACGACCGTGCGCTCTCGTTCCTCCCCTGGGCGCACGCCTACGGCCAGACCTGCGAGGTGCACGCGCTCATCAGCATGGGCGCGTCGGTCGCGATCAACGATCGCCTCGAGAACCTGATCGCGAATCTCGCCGAGGTGAAGCCGAGCATCCTCCTCGCCGTGCCGCGGATCTTCAACAAGATCTATCAGTCGGTGAACGAGCAGATCGAGGCCAAGCCGAGCATCGTCCGCAAGCTCGTACGGGCCGGCATTCGCTCGGCGATCCGCAAGGAGCACGGCGAGCACCTCAACGTCGTGGAGCGCGTCGAGCTCGCCGTCGACGAGAAGCTCCTCTTCTCGAAGATCCGCAACAAGTTCGGCGGGCATCTGCGCTACGCGGTGAGCGCCAGCGCGACGCTCGGGCGCGACGTGGCCGAGTTCATCGACGCGCTCGGGCTCACCGTGTACGAGGGGTACGGGCTGACCGAGACGAGCCCGATCGTGTCGGCGAATTTTCCGGGGCAGCGCCGGCTCGGCAGCGTCGGCAAGGTGCTCCCCAACGTCCGGGTGCGGATCGACCCGACCGTGTCGGCAGAGCCGGGCGTCGGCGAGATCATCGTCTACGGCCCCAACGTCATGGTCGGCTACCACCACCGGCCCGAGGAGAACGCGCGCGCCTTCACCGACGACGGCGGCTTGCGCACGGGCGACCTCGGCTACCTCGACGACGACGGGTTCCTCTACGTCACCGGCCGGATCAAGGAGCAGTACAAGCTCGAGAACGGCAAGTACGTGGTGCCGGCCGCGCTCGAGGAGGAGATCAAGCTGTCGCCCTATGTCGCCAACGTGATGATCTACGGCGACGCCTGTCCCTACAACGTCGCGCTGATCGCGCTCGACGTCGCCGCGGTGAAGAAGTGGGCGGCCGCCGAGTCGATCGCGCTCCAGGCGGAGCTCGACCGCGATCCGCGCGTGCGCAAGCTGATCGAGGAGGAGCTCGCGATGCACACCGCGAGCTTCAAGTCGTTCGAGAAGCCGCGCGCGTTCGCCCTCATCGTCGACGAGTTCTCGGTCGCCAACGGTCTGCTCACGCCGACCCTGAAGCTCAAGCGCGGAGAGGCGCTCAAGCGCTACGGGCACCTCCTCAAGACGCTGTACCCTTGACCGGGAGATGGCAGCGAAGAAGAAGGCCGCGACCGCCAAGCGCGCTCCCGCGCGAAGGAAGACCCCGCGCAAGGCAAAGGCGGCGAGCACCGGCCTCGAGCCCCTCGCCTGCCTCCAGGTGCCCGAGGGCAAAGAGGGCGTCGACGCGCTGCTCGCGCGCATCCGCAGCGAGGGCGGCGGCGTCGTCGGCACGTACTGCGAGCCGCTCTCGGGGCACCCGGTCGTGGTCGCCGTGCTCCCGATCGACAAGATCGAGCCCACGCCATTTCAGCGCGATCTCTCCGAGGCCCACCACAAGAGGCTCGCCGAGGTGATCCAGAAGACCGGCCGCTTCCTCGATCCGCTGATCGCCATCACCGCGCCCGAGCACGGGTTTTGGACGCCCAACGGCCGCCATCGCCTCGCCGCCATGCAGCGCCTCGGCGCGCGCGCGATCACCGCGCTGGTGGTGCCCGACCGCGAGGTCGCTTGGCAGATCCTCGCCCTCAACACCGAGAAGGCGCACAACCTCAAGGAGCGCTCGCTCGAGGTCATTCGCATCTATCGCGGGCTCCTCGAGGAGGACGGGAGCCGCAGCGAGGAAGGCTTCGCCTTCTACCTCGAGGATCCGGCGCTCGTGACGATCGGCGTGTGCTACGAGCGCGAGCCGCGGTTCGCGGGCGGCGCGTATCACCCGATCCTGCGGCGGGTGGAGCAGTTCTCGAGCGAGCCGATCAGGGTGGCGATCAAGCACCACGAGAAGCTCGCCGGCCTCACCCTCGAGCTCGAGACCAACGTCGCCGCGGTCGTCGCCAAGCTCAAGGCCAAGGGGCTCACCTCGCCCTATCTGCGGTCGTTCGTCGTCTCGCGGATCAACCCGCTCCGCTGGATCAAGGGCGAGCTACCGTCCGCGGAGAAGGTGCTCGAGCAGATGCGCGATCGCGCGGGCCGCTTCAGCATCGACAAGGTCCGCCAGGAAGATCTCGCCCGCGTCGCCGGCGGCGCGCCGGACGAGGAGTAGAGTGGAGCGGCGTCTAGGCGCTCGCTGACGCGCGCGCCTGCTTTTGGCGCGCGCCTGTTTTCTCGGTCACTGGCCGGGTTGGCGGTGGTGGTCGGGGATGCGGTCCGGGTAGAGGCGCATCTTCTCCGGCACCGTCGGCGGGATGAGCTGGTGGATGACCGGATAGAGGCGCTTGACCTCGAAGCTGCCGACGAGCACGCGACCGTCCGCCGGGCCGTTCGGGATCTTGAGGCGCTCGCCGGTGGAGCGACGGTAGATGCCGAGAAACACCTCGTACTTCCCCGGCCGCATGTTGATCGGCAGCTGGAAGAGCACGCGGTCCTCGACGATGTCGCCCGCGCGCCAGCGGTCGGCCGGGTACATCCAGTCTCCCGGCGCGTGGTCGAGCGGGGCCTGGAAGCCGGGCTTGCTCACGTGGACGAAGAACGTGAGGTCCTTCTCCATCGGGCCCGGCACCTTCCACCAGGTGTTGATGAAGACCTCGTGCCGCTCGCGCGTGACCGGCTGGTTGAAGTTGCCGTCGAGGTTGCCGTCGATCCGTGAGCCGAGCAGCTCGATGTTCCGCTCGAACATGGCCTTGGTGCCCCCGAGGTTCGGCGGCGGCGCGTCGAGCACGACCTCGCGCGGGATCTGCTCCCACAGATCGCGGCGGCGGAACAGCGACAGGTAGTAGCCGCGCGAGCGCTGCCACGTGCGCACGTGGACGTAGTCGGTGTGGAAGCGCTGGTCGCCCCAGATGCCGAACTGGTAGCTGTTGTTGTGGTAGGCGCCGCCGATGGCGTTGGGCCCCGGATCGAGGTCGAACTTGGCGGCGATCGCGGCCTCCTGATCGCGCGGCGGGTACACCGTGAGGATCGCCCACTCCGGGTTGCGCTTCCAGAAGTAGTCGCGCATGTCGGCGTCGTACTTGCGCTTGGCGGCGACGTCGCTCGGGACGAAGGCGTGCAGGCCGTAGGCGTGACGCGCGCGGGCCACCGGGCCCTCGGTCAGGCCGATGAAGTCGAGGAAGTTGATGTCCGGCGCGTGGTACGGCGTCGAGCCCATGTCCTGGAACGCCACCAGGCCGCCCGGACGCTCGTGGCGCGTGATGAACTTGCCGAGGTCGGGGTGATACATGCCCGAGAGATCGCCGTGGCCGTCGAAGCCATGGAGCTCTTTGTAGGTGAACTGGAAGTTGCGCTGCGCCGCGTAGAGCACGCCGGCCCAGCCGATCGCCGCCGCGAGCCACTTGGCGTTCGCGTCGTCCTCGCGCTTGAGGATGGCGAGCAGCGCGTCGAGCAGGTTGCGGAGGCCGAGCCCGGCGAGGATGAGCACGAACGGCAGCGCCGGCAGGTAGAGCCGATACCACTGCATCTCGTCGACGCCGACCTTGACGATGTAGCCCATGAACGCGACCGAGATCGCGAGCGCGACCAGCTTCGCCATCATTCGCTTCTTGGTCACGAACGCGAACGGCACGAACAGCAGCGCGTAGCCGAGGCGGTTGAAGTCGAGCATCTCGCGCAGCTGGTCGAGGCCCGCGCGCCAGATCATCGAGCCCTTGCCCGTCTTCACGTAGAACGTGTTGGGCAGCCACGAGTGGTAGTAGCTGTAGCGGAAGAGGTGGAACGGCACGACGACCGCGAGCACCGTCGCCGCGAAGTACAGGCCGTAGCGCGGGACCTTCTTGAGCCGGATCGCCTCGTAGACGAGCGGCGCGCCGACGATCGCCGTGACCAGGTGGATCTCGGGGCGGGTCATGCACCCGAGCGCCATCACGAAGCCGGCGAGCGCCGCCCGCTTCTGGACGTCTTTCGTCTCCTCGACCCGCGCGTCCTCGATCGCGCGGAAGAGGAGCCAGGCGCCGACGACGGGCAGCGTCGCCGCGCAGGCTTGCTCGAGGCCGCTCTTGGCCCAGAGCACCCAGCTCGACGACGACGCGAGCCAGGTCGCGCCCCACGCGAAGGAGAGGTCCTTGCGCGGCTCGTCGAGCCTGATCGTGAACAGCATCATGAACGCGATGACGACGATCGAGAGGCCGGTGCCGAGGAACTCGCAGACCTGGAACAGGTCCCAGCCGAGCGCCTCGAACGGCGAGAGCACGAGCGTCCACAGGAAGTTGGTGAAGCCCTCGAGCCGCTCGCCGGGGTTGAAGACCAACCCCTTGCCCTTCACGAAGTTGTGGGCGTAGCGGAACGAGATGTACGCGTCGTCCTTGATGAACTCGAGCACCACCAGGATGCCGGCGATGAGGATGCCGGTGGGGACGGCGAGCGCGACGAACTGGAAGGGCCGGGGGAGCGGCTCGCCGTCTTCCTTCTCGGGCACCCGCTTGGCGAGGAGCACCGCGAGCGCGGCCGCCGCGAACAGCCCGAGGATCCACTTGCCGAAGGGCCGGAGCAGCGCGAGCCGCGCGTAGCGCTTGACCTCGCTGCCGCTGAGCGTGCGCGCGCTCGGATCGGCGTCGCTGCCGATCTCGAGATCGGCGATGTGCAGGCGCTCGTCGAGCGACTGCGGATCGAGGATCTTGCGGCGGTCGCCGGTCTGCGTGTTCCAGATGCCGGTGAGCACGCGGAAGTCGGCCTCGCGGCACGAGGACGGGACGGCGACGTCGACGTGGTGGGTGACGACCTGGCCGGGCTGGAACTGGCTGGCGAGCGCAGGGGGGACGACCCGGTCGGCCACCATGCGGCAGTTGCGATCGGAGTGCTCGCCGAGCGCCTCGATGTGGAGGAACACCGAGTCGTTGGGCGAGAGCGCCTCTGCGGCGCGGAACTTGAGATCGATGGAGAGGTTGCCGCCGATCGCGGCGCCCCCGGGGATGGTGACCTCGACCAGCTCGACGCCGCGCTCGAACTGGACCGGCCCGCGCGACCGGATCGCGAGGAACACCCAAACCAGGAGGAACGGGAGCACGAGCAGCGCGAGCTTTCGCGAGGTCGTCCACCGCGGGGTCGAAGCCATGCGCGCCCGTTCGCGCTGCGCCGCGCGGGCGGCAAGTCAATCAGACGTACAAATGATCGAAGGCGCGGTCCTCGTCGTCGAAGGAGGCGACCGTCGCCGGTTGACCCTCGATCGGGACAGCCTTTCGGCTCAGAACGGCGACCCTGGCGAAGCGCGAGAAGAGCCGCTCGAAGGGGCGCGCGTCGCCGCTCGGGGCGTCGCGGAGGTCGAGAAACAGCTTGCCCCCGCGCGGGACGGAGTCGAGCACGCGCTCGATCGCCGCGAGGCCGCCCGGCGCGCGGGCGGCGACGCGGACGAGTTGCTCGGGCGCGTTGAGCTCGACGCGGAAGTGCGCGTCCTCGTGGAGCAGCTGGATCATGCGACCTCCTCCTCCTTGGCCCGGGCGGTGGAGGCGTCGAGGCCGATCAGCCGCTGCACCTCGCGGATCCCCTTGAGCGACGCCTCGAACCGGCGCGCCGGGAGGCCCTGCTCCTTCACGAGCTCGGCGACCCCGCGGTGCTCGATGAGCGACTCGGCGATGACGACCTCGCTGCCGCGCGCCTGGGCCTGCAGGCGCGCCGCGACGTTGACCGTGGTGCCGAAGAAGTCGAGCTTGTCGTTGGCGCGGACCGCGAGGCACGCGCCCTCGTGGAGCCCGACCTTCACCGAGAGCCCGAGCTCGCCGTGCGCGCGCTCGCACTCGGCCACCATCTGCACCCCGGCGCGGAGCGCGTCGGCCGGCGAGGCGAAGGTGGCCATCACCGCGTCGCCCATGGTTTTGACGATCGCGCCCTGATTCTCGGTGATCGCGCGCTCCATGTCGCGGAAGTGCTGCTCGACGATCGCGAACGCGCGCGCGTCGCCGACCCGCTCGTAGAGCGCCGTCGAGCCGGTGAGGTCGGAGAACAGGAGCGTGAGCGAGGAGACGGAGAGCTCGACCCCGGCGGCCGGCGCCTCGGTGGCGAAGAGGTCGAGGAAATCGGGGAACGTCGTGATGACGCTGCCGAGGACGATGTCGGCGCTCCACCCGGTGCGCTCGACGAGCAACGTCTCGGCGCGCGTCGCCGTGCTCTCGATCCGCAGCTCGGTGTCCTTGCCCAGCGGAACCTCGCCCGAGGCCTCGACCGTCAACCGATCGTCGTCGAGGCGGACCAGGAGCTTCTGCGGGGCGTGCGCGCCGATCTCGACCGTCGCGCGCCGACCATGGCGCAGCGTGCGGATGAGGATCGAGCCGGGAGGGAGCGCGCAGGTGCGCTCGATCGTGGCGCCGGCGGGCGCGGTGATCTGCCCGTAGACGTGCGGGCGGAACCACGGCGAGCTCGCACAGTACACGGCCGTTTCGACCTGGCGGATCGAGGGGCTGATCCGAAAGATCGCCTCGACGTGCTCGCCGAAGTCGAGGTCGTAGCCGATGTTGCATGCGTCGCAGTGCGCGCGGCGCTCGACCTCGTCGAGCGAGCGGGCGGTCTGGGCGCCGACCCGACACGACGGACAGTTGATCTGCCACTGCAGCTCGACGAGCCCGGAGCGCGCGGCGTGGAGGAACGCGCGGAGCACCTCGCGCCGATCGATGCCCCACGCGTGGGCGACCTCGAAGGGACGGATCGACGCGACCTCTTCGTCGGGACGGGTCGCGAGGAACTCGAGCAGCTTGTCGCGGAGCGGCTTCTCGATCGGCGTCTGTCCGAAGCGGCGCGCGCGGAAGTCGAAGTCGGCCTCGCGGTTCGGCGAGCGCACGCCGGAGGCGACGGAGTCCGTTTGCGCGTTGAGCAGCGCGCGGCGCGCGGCCGCGGCCGGCGGCTCGTCCTCCCAGCGATACTCGACCGCCGCCCGGGTGAGCACCGCCTCGATCGCGTCGAGGTAGCTGCGGAGCGCGGCCCGAAAGCGAGGCCGCATGATCGTGCGCGCGACGAACCCGAAGAAGCCGGTGCCCGCGACCCAGGCGCGCGCCTCGACCAGCGTCGCGGTGTCGGGCGCCGCCGGATCGGGCGTGAGCTCGACCGAGAACCCGCCGGCCTTGGCCGGGCCCTGCACGAAGGTGCGCGCGCCGCGGACGAAGCGCCCCTCGAGCCAGTCGTAGGCCGGCTCGATCCACTCGATGTTGAAGCCGGTCTGCTTGGCGGTGGCGACGCGTTCGCGGGTGCCGTCCGGCAGGTCGCGGAATCGGTAGTTGCCGGCGACGAGCCCCGCGGCGCGATCGAACCGGTTGGTGTCGGCGACGAGCGCCCAGACCAGCGCGGCCGGCGCGGGAATGCGCCTCGTCAGGACCTCGAACGCTTCGCGCATGAACCCCTCCGGCAACGTAGCACCAGGCCCGCGGGCACCGCCGACCTCAACCATACGTGTCCGTTCGCGCTCGCCAGTGGCCCGCGGGCCGCGCTAGAAATCCCCACCCGGTGGGTTTCCCTCGGCCTTTGTGGGCCCTCGGGAACTGGCCCGCCCGGCGCATCCCGCGGTAAGGCGTCATGGCAGTGCAGCAGTCCCCGAAGCGATCGAAGAAGAGCAAGCGCCCTTCCCTGGCCGTGCCGGTCCTCGCGTTGCTCGCGGGCATGGGCGGCGCGTACGCGATCCTCAACCCCACCCGGATGTCCTCGGCGCCGCTCTGGGCGTGCGGCAAACCGGGCGAGCCCCCGCAGCCGACCCACGCGGGCAGCGCGTCGGCGGGCGCGGCCGAGGTTCCGCACGCGGCGGGCCACAGCAACGGGCTGATCGATCCGAGCGACGGCGGCGGCAACAACCTCATCGCCATTCCCGCCGACGCGTTCATCGACGGCCGCGACGGCGGCGTGCCCGGCATGAGCGGCGTGCTGCTCGGCGCCGCGCACTTCATGACTCACGTCTTCGAGAAGCCGGACTACAGCTCGCCGCGCATCGGCTACCTCCGCGCCGGCGCCAAGGTGCCGATCAAGGACGCGAAGCCCGGCGAGGCTGTGGCGCGCATCAAGTCGCCGTCGTGCAAAGAGGGCTGGGTCGCGGTCGTCCCGCGCGGCTACGTGTGCCTCGAGAAGGGCGGCGGCCAGCTCAACCTCGAGGCGCCCAACGTCCGCCTCGCCACCGCCCCGCCCAACTTCGACGATCTGCTGCCCTACAAATACGGCTTCACCTGGCGCAACGGCGCGCCGCTCTATCGCAAGGTGCCCACGCCCAAGCAGTGGCTCGAGTACGAGCCGTGGCTGCGCCCGGCGCCCAAGGTCGAGAAGAAGAAGGCCTCCGACGACGACGACCCGTACCACGACACGGTGAGCGAGTCGGAGCTGCTCGACGCCGGCCCGCCGCCGAAGCTCATCGCCGATCCCGAGCCCGACGCCGGCAGCGTCCCCTGGTGGATGGCCGACGCGGGAGGCAAGCCGCAGATCTCGCTGAAGGACACCATCGAGGGCGACGGCCTCGTCGCGCGTCGCATGGCCAAGGGCTTCGCGATCTCGATCGACCGCACCTTCACCTGGAGCAACCGCACCTGGCACCGCACGACGATGGGCCTCGTCGCGCCCGCCGACGCGGTGAGCATCACCAAGGCGCCGGAGTTCAAGGGCGTGGAGCTCACCGGCGACTGGCAGCTCCCGGTCGCGTTCTCGCTGATCAAAGAGGCGGGCATCTACGAGTCGAAGGACAAGAAGACCTTCTCCATCAAGGACCGCTTCAAGAAGCAGACGGCGATCCGCCTGCTCGCGCCAGACGCCCCCGGCTACGAGGAGGTCAAGAGCGGCACCATCACGTACGTGCCCACCGCCGACGGCCGCTACGTGCGGGCGCAGGACATCAACCGCGCCGACAAGATCGCCCCGCCCGCAGACATCAAGCCGGGCGAGAAGTGGATCGACGTCGGGATCAAGAGCGAGACGCTGGTGGCCTACGAGGGCGACAAGCCGGTGTTCGTCACCCTGATCTCCGCGGGCAAGGACGGCACCACCGTCAAGGCGCCGTTCGCCACCGTGCAGGGCACCTTCCGCGTCCGCGAGAAGCACGTCGCCGCGACGATGGACGGCGACACGTCCGGCGAGCTCTATTCGATCGACGACGTGCCCTACATCCAATACTTCCACGCGTCGTACGCGCTCCACGGCGCCTTCTGGCACGGCGAGTTCGGTCGCGTGCGCAGCCACGGTTGCGTCAACCTCTCGCCCTCCGACGCAAAGCGCGTGTTCATGTGGACCGAGCCGCAGGTGCCGCCGGGATGGCACGCGGTGTGGGCCGATGATGCGCACCCCGGCACGCGCGTGATCACACGACCGTGAGCGGAGCGGGCGAGCGCCGCGCCATCGCCGGCCGTGCCGGCATCGTCGGTGCGGGCACGCTCGTCTCGCGGGTGCTCGGCCTCGGCCGCGACCTCGTGCTCGCCGCGTTCTTCCCGCGCGCCGCGACCGATCTCTTCTTCGTCGCGTTCACCATCCCCAACGCGCTCCGGCAGCTGCTCGCCGAGGGCGCGCTCTCGTCGGCGTTCGTGCCGGTGCTCGCCAAGGTCGAGGAGGAGGAGGGCGCCGAGCGCGCCGAGGAGTTCTACGCGCGCCTACGCGGCGTGATGTGGGTCGTGCTCGCGCTCGCCTGCGTCGTCGGCGTCGCCGCCGCGCCGCTCCTCTGCGAGCTGTTCGCCGCCGGCTTTCACGCGCGACCGGGCGCGTTCGAACGCACCGTCGCGATCACCCGCGCGGTGTTCCCCTACCTCTTCTTCATGGGCCTCGCGGCGATCGGCGCTGGCGCGCTCCAGACCCGCAAGCGGTTCGGCGTCGCCGCGTTCGCCCCAGCGTTGCTCAACGTGGCGATGATCGTGTGCGCGATCGCGCTCGCCCCGGTGCTCGCTCGCCACGGCTACGATCCGCTCTACGCGCTCGCGATCGGCGCGCTCGTCGGCGGCGCGCTGCAGGTGTGGGCGCAGCTGCCCGATCTCCGCGCGGCCGGCTTCACCGCGCGGCTGTCGGTGAATTTTCGCGATCCCCACATCCGCGAGGTCGCGCGCCGGATCGCGCCGATGACGCTCGGCCTGATGATCTACGAGGTCGATCTGGTGCTCTCGCGCCGGTTCCTCTCGCAGGCCGGCGAGGGCGCGAACTCGTGGTTCTACTACGCGCAGCGGCTGTGCGATTTTCCGCAGGGCATCTTCGCCCTCGCCCTCGCGACCGCCACCCTGCCCTCGCTCGCCAAGCTCGTCGCACGCGGCGAGCGCGAGGAGGTCGCGGCCACCGCGGCGCACGCGTTCCGGCTCGCGTTGTTCGTCGGCCTGCCCGCGAGCGCGCTGCTCTTCGCCCTCGCGCGGCCGATCGTGGTCGCGGTGTTCGCCCGCGGCGCGTTCGACGCCGTGAGCGTGGACGGCACGACCGCAGCCCTCATGGTGCAGGGCCTCGGCGTCGTGTTCGTCGCGATGGTTCGCCAGCTCGTGCCGCTCTACTACGCCCTCGGGGACACCCGCACGCCGGTCGCGATCAGCGGCGTCGATCTCCTCGCGTTCATCGCCATCGCGCTGCTCGCGCGCGGCCCGCTCGGGCACGTCGGGGTGTCGCTCGCGGTGACGGGTTCGTCGCTCGTGCAGATGGGGTTCTTGATGGTCCTCCTCCGCAAGCGCCTGCCGGAGCTGCGCTGGTCGATGATCGGCAAGAGCACGCTCACCGCCGCGCTTGCGTCGATCGCCGCCGGCGCAGCAGGGTATTCGGCCGCGCGCGCCGCGCCGCTCTCCGGGCTCTTCCCCGGCGTGCTCGGCGGCCTGGTCTTTGTCGCCGTCTACGTCGCCGCGTGTCGCGCCCTCGGCAACGAGGAGCTCGCGGAAATCAGCGCCGGGCTCTCGCGCCGCCTGCGCAGGCGCGGCTGACGCACTACACTCCGCTCCGTGCTTCGTCGGCTGCGTGTCGTCGCGCTCGTGCTGCTCTTCGCGGTGCCACCGGTCTCGGCCGCGCCGTCCGGCTCGGCGGCGCTCCTCGTCACGCAGGGAAAGCAGCGCGAGGCCGACGGCGACGAGCTCGCGGCGATCAAGCGCTACAGCGACGCGCTCGCGATCGATCCCGGGCACGAAGAGGCCTACCTCGCGCTCGGCGCCCTTCGCACCAAGCGCAACGAGCTCGTCGAGGCCGAGAGCGTCTACGACGTGGCCGCGGTGCGGGTGCCGGGGTCGCGCGCGGTGGCCTTCGAGCGGGGGCGCGTGCGCCGTCTCCGCGGGCGCTTCGCCGAGGCGCGCCTGGACCTCCGGCGGGCGTGGCTCCTCGAGGGCAACACGTCGTCGCCCGAGGAGCTCGCGATCGTGCGCGAGCTCATCGCCATCGCCCACGAGCAACGCGAGCCCGCCGCCGAGCTGCTCGGGTGGCGGCGGGTCCTCGCGATCGCGCGCGCCCGCAGCGACGGCGCGCTGACCAAGGAGGCGTCCGTGAAGTCCCGCGCGTTGGCTCTGTTTGTCGGGGAGATCGATCCGGTGACATGGGGTGGTACCTCCACCGAGCCCTTCCGAAAGTCGCTCGCCTCGGTGGCCCGCCGCAGCGGGGGTTGATGCGCGTGAACAGTCGCGGCGAACGCCGTTGCGAGGTCTGGCGCGCTCGATAAGACTGCGCCCCGTGGGCCCCACACCAGTTCCGACCGAGCGGGAGATCGCTCGTTCGTCGAGCGTGGTGGTCGCGAGCGCGCTCGGGCTCTCCGCCGGCGAGAAGCTGGTGATCATCGCCGACCGCAACTCCCGCGAGATCGCTCGCTCGCTCGCCGGAGCGGCCCGCGAGGTCGGCGCGCTCGCGATGGTGTTCGACCTCGACGAGGTCGGCGTGCGCCCGCACAAGGTCCTCCCCGAGGCGTGGTGCTTCGCGCTGGCCCTCGCGAAGTCGAGCGTCTTCGTCGCCTCGTCGCCGCCCGACGAGGTCGCGATGCGGCAGCACCTCCTCCACCTGGTGTCGGCGTACCGCCTCCGCCACGCGCACATGCCGAACATCACCACCAAGGTGTTCGTGCGCGGGGTGCGCGCGGGTCATCCGCGGCTCGCGGCGGTCGGCCAGCGCGTTCTGCAGGCGCTGTCTTCCGCGCGCCGGCTCGTGTGCACGAGCCCGGGCGGCACCGATCTGGTCGTCGATCTCGAGCGCGACGCCAAGTGGTTCGCGCAGCTCGGCGTCCTCGAGCCGGGGCGCTGGGGCAACCTCCCCGCGGGCGCGCTCTACGCGTCTCCCGCGGCGATCAACGGCACGTTCGTCGCCGACGCGTCGATGGGCGAGTGGTTCGGCCGCCGCGAGGGCTCGCTCGGGAGCAAGCCGGTCACGTTCCGCATCCGCGACGGCCACGTCCTCGATGTGTCCGCGCCCGAGCCCCTGCGGCGCGAGATCGCCTCGCTGCTCAACGCAGCCCCCAACTCCTCGCGCGTCGGCCTCGTCGCGGTCGGCGTCAACTTCGCCATCGACCGGCCGTGCGGCGATCCGCTCGTCGATCAGAACCTCCCCGGCCTCCACCTCTCGATCGGCGATCCGGCCGCGCGCGTCACCGGCGCCAAGTGGTCGGCGCCCACCTCGCTCCCCATCTGCGGCCGCGACGCCACGGTCAGCGCAGACGGCGTGGTGCTGATCGACGGCGGGTTCGTCCGCTGACCGCGGGGCTCACTTCTGCTTGGGCATCCACACGCGCGACGTGAACGGGTCGAAGACGACGCGCCCCGCGTCCACGTAGAAAGACGCGCCGATCTGCGCCGCCGGCCTGGTCCAGGTGCCGATGCCGCCGCACCGCATCGCCTCGGCCGGCGTCTCCTTGAGGAGGAAGGTCGCGTCGTCGGCGTAGCGGACCGGAGCGCCGTCGGTGCCGACGAGCTCGAGGCGCGCGGCGCCCCGGTAGACCACGGTGTTCTCCCACACGCCGGGCACGCAGGTGGAGAGCGGCACCGAGGCGCCCCGGGTGAGCTTGGCGCCGCTCGCCACCACCGCCTCGAAGAGCGCGCGGTTGATGTTCACCGAGTGGCGAATGGTCGTGTCGTTGAAGGCGGTGTCGAGCTGCGCGACCGCGGCCACGCCCGCCACGCGCACCGGGACCGTCGGCACGTTGGGCACATCGGCGAGGAGGCGCGCGGGCTCGGAGGCGTAGTACCCCTCGCTCGTCATCGGCGCGAGCCCCTCGGCGCGGAGCACGTCGTCGGTGCAGAACGACCGCGCCTCCGCGCGCTGCAGCGCGCCCCCGGCATAGTCGAGCGTGTAGGTGTGCTGCGCGAGGAAGTCGGTCCCGATGAGCCCGGCGATCGGCGTCGGGCCGGCGAAGTCCTTGTGGTTGGCCGGGCTGAGCCGGACCTTGCCCCACTCCCCGAAGAACTCGAACGACGCGTACTCGTCGGTGGTGCCCGCGCGCGGCTGCGGCGGCACCGTGAACACGCTTCGATCGAGGGTGCTGTTGGTGGTGGCGAAATCGAGGACGAACGTGCCCTCGGCCCCGGCGACCCGCGCGAGCGCGAGAGGTAGCTGCCGCACGACGAGCAATGGACGACGCTCGCCGTGGCAGATCTTCGGATCGGGAGACGGGGGCGGCGCGGGTGGCCGCGGCGCGCACCCAGCGAGCGCGAGCAGGATCAGCAGCCGCATGAGAGCGCGTTGAGATCGTGGTCGAGCCGACGCACGAGCTCGGCCTCGTCGGTGATCGGACGCGGGATCGTCCGCATCTTGTGGATGCGCGCGAACGACTCGCGCACCCGCTCGGCGAACGCGGCGTCGGCCCTCGCGCGAGCGAGCAGCGCCTCGTGCGCGGCGTCGGCGGCGGGGCCGGCGTGACAGACCAGGAGCATGTCGCAGCCCGCGTCGACCGCGCGCACCGCGGCGTCGGCGATCTCGCGCACGTCGGCGCCGCCGGACGGCGACACGCCGCGCATGAAGAGGTCGTCGGAGATGATCACGCCGGCGAACTCGCTCCGCAGCAGCGACATCACCGCGCGCGACAGCGTGGCGGGGTGCTCGGGGTCGAGCGCATCGAACACCACGTGCGCGGTCATCACGCTCGGCAGCAGCGGGAAGACGGCGCGGAACGGGAAGAGCTCCACCGCGTCCATGCGGGCCCGATCGTGGCGCACGCGCGGGAGCGACAGGTGGCTGTCCTCCTCGGTGTCGCCGTGCCCGGGGTAGTGCTTGCCGCACGCGAGGATCCCGGCGCGGGCGAGGCCGCGCGCGTAGGCGGCGCCGAGCTCCGCGACCACGGCGGGCTCGCGGGAGAACGAGCGGTCTCCGATGATGGGGTTCTGCGGGTTGCTGTCGACGTCGAGGACGGGCGCGAAGCTCATCGTGAAGCCGAGCGCGGCGAGCTCCTGCCCCACGGCGAACGCGACCTGCTCGACGACCGCCGCGGAGGTGAACGAGCGCATGGGCGGCACCTGGAGCACCGGCGGACCGAGCCGCTTGACCCGGCCTCCCTCCTGGTCGACCCCGATCAGCGGCGGCAGCTCGCGCGGCGCCGCGCCGGCGATGGCCGCGTTGAGGCGCGCGACCTCGAGCATGCGCGCCCCAATGTTGCGCTTGAAGAGGATCACGCCGCCCCTATGTCCCCTCGAGAGCGCGTCGCGGAGGGGGGGCGGCAGCTCGGTGCCGTCGAACCCCACGAACAACAGCTGACCACACGCGACCTCGAGGCTCACCGACTCATCCATGATGGGGTTTGCATTATGGCACCGCCGCCAATTGACGCCCCGCGTCGACGTGCCAAAGTGAATCACGATTCATTCCGCGGCCGACCCGTTCGGCGGCCAGCTGTCAGTCAGGAGGCTCCCCGTGTCCAAAGACCTCGCCCAGAACCGCTACAAAGCCGACCTTCGTGAGCTCAAGTTCCTGCTGTTCGAGCAGTTCAAGCTGAGCGAGCTCCTCGGCCAGGCGCCGTTCGAGAACTGGGGCGTCGACGAGGTCAACATGGTCCTCGACGGCTCCTACGAGTTCTGCTGCGAGGTGCTCGGCCCGCTCAACAAGATCGGCGACCAGGGCTGCCGCCTCGAGGACGGCCAGGTCAAGACGCCGAAGGGCTTCCAGGAAGCCTGGAAGAAGCTCTACGAGTCGGGCTGGAAGTCGGTCGGCGTCGACACCGAGTACGACGGGCAGGCCGCGCCGCACGCGGTGCTCGTCTGCGTCGAGGAGTTCCTCTCGGGCTCCAACACGGCGTTCAACATGTACCCGGGCCTCGCCTACGGCGCTGCCGAGGTGATCGAGGAGTTCGGCACCGCGAAGCAGAAGGAGACGTTCCTCAAGCGCATGTACGCCGGCCAGTGGGGCGGCACGATGTGTCTCACCGAGCCGCAGGCCGGCTCGGACGTCGGCTCGTCGAAGACCACCGCGAAGAAGCAGGCCGACGGCCGCTACGCGATCAAGGGCACCAAGATCTTCATCTCCGGCGGAGATCACGACCTCGCCGAGAACATCATCCACCTCGTGCTCGCACGGGTCGACGGCGCGCCCGCCGGCACCAAGGGCCTCTCGCTGTTCATCGTCCCCAAGCTCGGCGCCGACGGCAAGAGCAACGACGTCACCGTCGGCGGGATCGAGCACAAGATGGGCATCAACGGCTCGTCGACGTGTGTCCTCAACTTCGGCGAGAGCGACCAGTGCTTCGGCGAGCTGGTCGGCACCGTCGAGAATCAGGGCATGCCGCAGATGTTCAAGATGATGAACGGCGCACGTATCGCCGTCGGCCTGCAGAGCGTCGCCGTCGCGTCGAGCGCGTACCTCAACGCGCTCGAGTACACCCGCGACCGCAAGCAGGGCGCGTCGATCAAGTTCTGGAAGGACGCCACCGCGCCGCGCGTGCCGATCATCGAGCACCCGGACGTCCGCCGCATGCTGCTCGACATGAAGTCGCGCGTAGAGGGCATCCGCGCGCTGATCGTGAAGCTCGCCCGCCACCAGGACGCGGTCGAGGTCTTCAAGGGCAAGGACGACAACGCGGCCGCCTACCACAACGGCCAGGTCGATCTCTTGGTGCCGCTGGTCAAGGCCTACGGCAGCGACCAGTCCTTCCGCATCTGCGAGATGGCGATCCAGACCTTCGGCGGCGTCGGCTACACGCAGGACTACCCCGTCGAGCAGTACTGCCGCGACTCGAAGATCTTCTCGATCTACGAGGGAACCAACCACATCCAGTCGATGGACCTCGTCGGCCGCAAGCTCGGGCAGAACGGCGGCGCCAACCTCCAGGCGTTCCTCGGCGACATCGCCAAGTTCGTGGCCGAGAACTCCGAGCACGCGGTCATCGGGCCGTGGGTCAAGGAGCTGCAGGGCGCGCACGAGGCCGTCGCGGGCACCGCGATGCGGCTGCTCTCGTGGTTCCAGTCGGGCCAGATGGCGATGGTGCCGCTCGCCGCCACCCGCTTCCTCGAGATGATGAGCGAGCTCGCCGTCGGCTGGCTGCTCCTCGAGGGCGCGAAGATCGCGCACGACGCGCAGGCCAAGCTCCCCGAGGGCGACGCCGGCGCCAAGGACCGCGCCTTCTACGAGGGCAAGAAGCACGCGGCGCGCTACTTCGCGCTCAACGTCGTCCCCGGCGTGAAGCTCAAGGCCGAGATCCTCGGCCGCGAGGACAGCTCGCCGATCGACATCCCGGCCGACGCCTTCGCGACGATCTGAACACCGCCGCTCGGAGCCGCGCGCGTCAGCGAGCGGGTTGTTGGATCTCTGACAACCCGCTCCCTTACGGTCGCGGCTCCGGCTACTTTGTGGCTGTGTCGCTGAAGGCCGTCGCCGTCGAGACGCTCGCGATCTGCGAGCGCGGTCGCTACGTCGCCCCCTCGGGGCGCGAGGTGACGATCCGCGTCGCGCCCGACACCACGGTGCTCTACAAGCCGGCCGAGCTGCCGCGCGAGCCGGTCGCGGGCGCGCACCGCACCGTCGTCACCGTCACCAGCCAGACCACCGCCGCCGCCGCGCGTCGGCTCGGCGGCGACGTCGCGGTGCTCAACTTCGCCTCGGCCCGCAACGTCGGCGGTGGGTTTCTCAACGGCGCGCGGGCCCAGGAAGAGGATCTCTGCCGCAAGTCGGCGCTCTACCCCTACCTGCTCGAGGCACGCGCGTACTACGACGAGAACCGCGCGGAGCCGTCGGCGCTCTACACCGATCACCTCATCTACTCGCCGAGCGTGCCGTTCTTCCGCGACGAGGAGCTCGCGCTGCTCGAGGAGCCGTTCGTCGCGGGCGTCGTCACCTCCCCCGCCCCGAACGCCGGCGCGCTCCGCACCGACGACGAACGCGCGCGGCTCCGCGACGCGTTCGCGCGCCGGCTGCACCACGTCCTCTCGGTGTTCGCCGCGCAGGGACACACGCGAATCGTCCTCGGCGCGTGGGGCTGCGGCGCGTTCCGCAACGATCCGGTGATGGTCGCCGAGCTCTTCGCGGCGGCGCTCGCCGGCCCCTTCGCCGATTCGTTCGCCGAGGTGGTGTTCGCGATCTACGACCGCGCGCGCGGCGAGCCGTGCCTCAGCGCCTTCCGCGCCCGCTTCGGCGAGTGACGCCCCCACGCCGGTCCTCGGGCGAAGCCGTACCCGCTCACGGCCGAGCAATGCGAGGCGGTCGAGACGGCGATTCGGGCACGCGCACGGGCACGAGGCCTCACCGGCGCATTCGGGTAAGCATGGCCACGATTCGACTCAGCATGCGCTTGCCTCGATCGAGCTGATCAGCCGATGGCGTGTCCGAGCAGTGGACACACGTCGAGCGCCGCGAACCAGAGCGCGCTGCCGCACGCCGTCGCGTAGTCGCGCGCTCGATCCGCTGCCGATGGCTTCGCGGTGCGACGGTTGCGCGCGCAGCTGAAGCGCGAGCCCGTGCCCGTGCCCGTGCCCGTGCCCGACCACGTGCCCGCTCACGACGACGGATCACGCGCACGACCACGGGCGGAACCTCTGGCGGAACCTCCGCCGCCCGGTACCAGCGCCCAGAGTCGAGACCTCTCGATCGCGGCTCGGCGCTCTCCGCTCAGTGGATCGGCTTCTCGGAGGACGATGGCTTCGGCGCTGCGGCGGCGGTCGGGTTCTTGTACTCGAGCACCAGGTCGACCTTCAGCGACTTGCCCGCCTCGATCGTGACGTCCTTGAGCGCCTCGTTCATGCCGAGGTGCGTGGCGGTGACCTTGGCCTTGCCGACCGGCACGCCGGTGATTCGGTACTTGCCGTCGAGCTGCGTGACCTGGTGGAGCGCGTTCGGGAGGACGAACAGCGTGACGGTCGGAACGTCGGTGCCGGGCATCGCGCCGGCGAGCCACGTCATGGAGATGGCGCCGGTCTGGGTGAGCAGGATCGGGACGGGCGACATGTCCTTGAGGGCGAGACGGCGGATCACCATCTTGTCGGGGATCTGCGGCATGTACGGCATCGCATCGGCGTTGGCGACCATGAGGCGCTGACCGAAGGACACGTCGATGACGGTGGGTTCGATCGCGCAGTTCTTGATGGTGACGACCTTGTCCTCGCGCGAGGGGCGCACGTAGCCCTGCACGCCGATGACGCCGACCAGCGCGTCGGCGAGCTCGCCCTTGGGGCCGGCGCGATAGGCCGGCGCGTAGATCGCGTTGGCGGAGATGACGCACTCCTTGGGGAGCGTCATGAACGTGCGAAGCGCGGGCGGATCGCCCTTCACGGTGATGGTGCCCTCGACGACGCCGGTCGGGCCGGTGTACTCGGTCGCGTTCGTCGGGTTCACCATCTTCGCGATCTGCTGGTCGCTCAGCGGGAACTTCTCGCTCGGCGGCTCCACCGACGTCTTCGGGCTCGGTGCCTTCGCGAGCTCGGGCGGATCCTGCGGATCGCCGGGAGAGGGCACGGGCATGGCCGTGGGCGTCGGGCCGCCCTCGAGCTTGGGCGGCCCCTCTTTGCAGGCCGCGAGGCACGCAACGACGGCCAGGCTCGAGAGCAACGCGAGGCGCTTCATGGATTGCTCAAGCGTTGGCCTCGGCCAACTCTTCCCGTCAAATGAGCGACTTGGCCGCCGAGAGGGCCATCTCGAGCGAGCGGCCGGGGAGCAGACCGAAGTAGAGCAGGAGCACGCCGGCGAGCACGAGCGCCGCCGTGACGTAGCCCGAGCGCATCGGGATCGCCTGCGGCGCGCCGGGCGCGGGCTCGCGCATGTAGAGGTACACGAGGACGCGCAGATAGTAGTAGACCGACAGCGCGCTGTTCAGCAGGCCGATGACGGCGAGGCCGGTGAACCCGCCCTCGATCGCCGCGCGGAAGATGTAGAGCTTGCCGAAGAAGCCCGCCGTGGGCGGGATGCCGGCGAGCGACACGCAGAACACGGCGAACGGCAACGCCGCGGCCGGGTGCCTGCGCCCGAGCCCGGCGAGGTCCTCGTAGGACACCGCCTCGCGCCCGCGCGACCCGCAGAGGATGAGCGCGCCGAACGCGCCGGCCTGGGTGACGGTGTACTGGAGGATGTAGAAGAGGAGCGCGGCGCGGCCCTCGGCCGCGACCTGCGGATTGCCCGAGCCCCACGAGGCGACCAGCCCGACGAGCAGGTAGCCCGCGTGCGCGATGCTCGAGTACGCGAGCATGCGCTTCACGTTCTCCTGGCGGATCGCGATCAGGTTGGCGACGACCATCGTGGCGATGGCGAGGCCGGCGACGACCGGCGGCCAGCCGCTGGCCCACGACGCCGAGCCCTTGTCGCCGAAGGCGACGAGCATCACGCGCATCATCGTCGCGAGCGCAGCGCCCTTGACGACCACGCTCATGAACGCGGTGGCCGGAGTGGGCGCGCCCTGATAGGCGTCGGGCGTCCACATGTGGAACGGCACCGCCGACACCTTGAACGCGAGGCCGACCAGGATGAACACCATCGAGAGCACGACCATCGGCAGCCGCGACGGATCGCGGAGGCTCCCGAACTGACCGCTGGTGAGCGCGTCGCGGATGCCGGTGAGCGAGGTTGTGCCCGTGGCGCCGTAGAGGAGCGCGCCGCCGTAGAGCAGCAGCGCCGCGGCGAACGAGCCGAGGAGGAAGTATTTGAGCGCGCCCTCGGCGGAGCGGGGGTTGGTGCGGCGGAAGGCCGTCATCGCGTAGACGCCGAGCGACATCGTCTCGAGGCCAATGAAGAGCGCGAGGATCTCGCCCGCGGCGGCGAGGAGCAGCGCGCCGATCGCCGACAGCAGCATCAGCGCGTAGAACTCGCCTCGATCGAGGTCGTGCTCGGGCAGGTAGCCGCCGGCGAGCAGCGACGAGATCGCGCCGCCGAGGCAGAGGGTGGCCTCGAAGAAGAGCGTGAACTTGTCGAGGATGATCCAGGGCGCGACGAGCTTGGCCGTCTCGGCGGGGACGCCGCCCATGATCCACAGCGCGACGGCGAAGAGCCCCGCGCTGAGGAACGTGATGAACGAGCCGAGCGCGAGATCGGAGCGCGACTTGCTGAAGGCGTCGGCCATCATGAGGCCGAGCGCGCCGACGGCGAGTACGAGGATGGGCGAGAGGGCGAACCAGATCGACATCGATCTACTCCCCCGCCTTGGCAGCAGGCGCAGCGGGCGCAGGCGGCGGTGCGAGCACCGGTTTCTCGGGCGGGGTCGCGCTGTAGCGCATGGTGTGGTCCTGGAGGAAGGCGGCGACGCTGCCGTGCATCCGCTCGGTGAACACGCGCGGGAACAACCCGATCGCGAACACCAGCACGATGAGCGGCGCGAGGGCGATCGCCTCGCGACGAGTGAGGTCGGGGAGGCGCTTGTTCTTCGGGTTGTCGAGCGGTCCGAAGAAGACCTTCTGGGTGACGGTCAGCATGTACGCGGCGCCGAGGATGACGCCGATCGCCGCGCCGATGGCCTGCGAGCGACCCCACTGCCCGAGCGTGCCCTTCGACATGAAGGCGCCGCTGATCACGAGCCACTCGCCGATGAAGCCGTTGGTGCCCGGCAGGCCGATGCTGGAGAAGGTGACGATGACCCACACCGCGGCGAACCACGGCATGGCCTTGGCGATGCCGCCGTACTCGGCGACGTCGCGGGTGTGGCGGCGGTCGTAGATGACGCCGACGAGGAGGAAGAGCGCGCCGGTCGAGATGCCGTGGTTGACCATCTGGAGGATCGCGCCCTCCATCGAGGCCGGGTTGCCCGCGAAGATGCCGAGCATGACGTAGCCGAGGTGGCTGACCGACGAGTACGCGACGAGGCGCTTGATGTCGTTCTGTTTGAGCGCGCAGAGCGCGCCGTAAATGATGCCGCCGACGACCGCGACGCCGGCGAGCGTGGCGCCGGCCTCGTGCGCCGCGTGCGGGAACAAGCCCATGCCGAAGCGGATGTAGCCGTAGCACCCGAGCTTGAGCATGACCGCGGCGAGGATGATCGAGCCGCCGGTGGGCGCCTGGGTGTGGGCGTCGGGCAGCCAGGTGTGCACCGGGAACATCGGCACCTTGATGAGGAACGCGATGGCGAAGCCGGCGAACAACCACTTCTGCGTGACGAGCGGGAGCCCGAGCCGCTGCAGGTCGACGAGGTCGAAGCTCATCGTGCCGGAGAGCGCGCGGTACTTGAACACGATCCACAGGATCGCGGCGAGCATCAGCATGCTGCCGGCCATCGTGTAGATGAAGAACTTGATCGACGCCTTGATGCGATCGACGCCGCCCCATACGCCGATGAGGACGTACATCGGGATGAGCATCGCCTCCCACATCACGTAGAAGAGGAAGAGGTCGAGCGCGACGAGCGAGCCGACCATCGCGCCCTGCAGGAGGAGGAACGCGAAGCAGAAGTCCTTCAGGCGCGTCTTGATCGAACCGAACGAGACGAACACCGCGACCGGCGTGAGGATGCTCGTGAGGACGATGAGCCAGTAGCTGATGCCGTCGAGCGCGACGTGGTACTTGATGCCCCACGCGGGGATCCACTCGACCGTCTCCTCGAGCCAGAAGCCCTCTTTGGGCGTGACCTTGAAGAGCAGGCAGGTGGCGACGATCTCCGCCGCCATCACCAGCATCGTGATGACCTGCACCGCGCGCGTGGCCTGGCGCGGCACAAACAGCACGGCCAGCGCGCCGAACACCGGGATCGCGATCAGCCACGACAGCAGGTGCGGGTACTCACCGGTGGCGGTGGCCTCTTCGGCCGCGACCTTCGCGTCGGGCCACAGCAGCGTGAGGAACAGCACGGCGAGCGCCGCGGCGACCGCGAACCAGAAGCGCTCGCTGCGCGAGTCGCGACGGGGAACGAGCGCGCCGGCCGCGCCGGCGGCGAGCACCGGCCACATTTTGGCGAGGAACGGCCCGATGACGGGCATGGACTGCTGCGCTTGAGCGACGGCGGGCTGCATCGTCGGCTCCTCTCAGTGCCCCGCCGGCGGACGCGGCGGCGGACGTCCCGGCATCCCCTGAACCGACATCGACGGCACGGGCGCGGGCTTGGGATTGGTGAGCGTGAAGGTCTGCTTGGCGGTGCGGCCGAACGCGTTCTTCACCTCGAGGGTGATCTTGCGCGTGGCGTCGAGCGGCACCTGCACGGTGCGCTTAGTGGCTTGGTCGCCGGTGACGAAGTCCTTGTCGGCTTCGCCCCCCTCGACCTCCCACTTGTACTCGTAGCCCGTGCCGGCGGCGGCCTCGAGCGTGTAGGTGTCTCCCTCTTTCATCACGGTCGCCTCGGGGTGCGGCCGCACGAAGAAGACGAACAGGCCGAGCGTGCCGACCGCGAGGACGCCGCTGTAGACGTGGACGACGCCGGTCTGGAACGAGCGGAGGAGCGCGCCGAGGCCAGAGACGATCAGCGCCGAGAGCTTCGCGAGGATGCCGTCGACGATCCACACGTCCATCAGGGCGGCGCCGTCGGCGAGCGCGTCGGCGCCGCCGATGACGGTCGCCTCGTAGATCTCGTCGACGTACCACTTGTTGTACGCGGCGCGGTGCAGGCGCGGCCAGCTGGCGACGAGCTGCTTGGGGACGCGCTCCTCGTCGCGGACGTACCAGACGTACGCGAGGCCCGCGCCGACCGCGAAGGCGAGGACGCCGGGACCCATCAGCGGCCACTCGAGCTTGGCCGCGTTGGCGACCTGAATGACCTCGTGGCCGACGACCGTCTGGAACACGCCGTGGAGCCAGTGCCCCATCGGCTCGAAGTGGAACGGCTCGGCGTAGAGCCAGCCAGCGAAGATCGCGAACGCGCCGAGGATCGCCACCGGGACCGCCATCTGCCACGGCGCCTCGTGCGGCGGCGCGGCGGGGACGGTGAGGTCCTCGTCGTGGTGATCGTGGTGATCGTCGTGACGGTCGCCGTCGATCAGGTCGTGCGGATCGGTGTGCGCGTGCTCGTGGCCGTCGTGGGCCTCGTGGCCGGCGGCGTACTCGGTGACGCCCTCTTCGAGCGGCTCGAGGTTCTTGAACGGATCGGGCGCGATGGCCGCGGCCGGGTCGACCGACCACCCGCGGAACTCGCCCCAGAACGTCTTGAACAGGAGGCGGAACATGTAGAACGCGGTGCAGGTGGCCGCGATGATGCCCACCACGAAGAGCAACGGGCCGAACCACTCGGGCGCGTGCCAGTGCTGCGCGTAGTCGATCGAGGCCTGCTTGCAGTGCGTGAGGGTGAGGTCCTTGCACTCGGGCCGGTTGAGCACCGTCTGCGCCGTGGCGGCGACGGGGTGGAGCACCCGGTTGGTAAACGCCTTGAAGAGGATGCCGTCCTTCGAGAAGAAGCCGGCGGTGAGCGGGAAGCCCGAGATCGCCAGCGTGGCGGCGGCCATGGAGTAGAAGGTCCACGGCATGTACTTCTTGAGGCCGCCCATGAAGCGCATGTCCTGCGACTTCACGTCGTCGTGGATGCGCGCGTGCATCGCGTGGATGACGGAGCCGGCGCCGAGGAACAAGCAGGCCTTGAAGAACGCGTGGGTGAAGACATGGAAGAAGCCCATGCCGAACGCGCCCACGCCCACGCCGAGGAACATGAACCCGAGCTGGCTCACGGTGGAGTAGGCGAGCACCTTCTTGAGGTCGTTCTGCACGAGGCCGATCGTGGCCGCGAACAGCGCCGTGGCCGCGCCGGTGACGGCGACGACCGCCATGGCGAACGGCGACATCGCGAACACGTGGTTGAGGCGGCAGATGAGGTAGACGCCGCTCGTGACCATGGTGGCCGCGTGGATGAGCGCGGACACCGGGGTGGGGCCGGCCATCGCGTCGGGGAGCCAGACGTAGAGCGGGATCTGCGCGCTCTTGCCGGTGCAACCGATGAAGAAGCAGAGGCAGGCGGCCGTCGCCATGCTGATGGTGATCGGGCCGGCAGCGCGCTGGATGATCGTGATGCGCTCCGCGTTCAGCAGGCGCTCGGAGTTCTGGTTGATGCCGTCCCAGTCGAGGGCGCCGACGTAGTAGCCGACGATCAGCATGCCGGCGATCATCCCGACGTCGCCGATGCGGTTGGCGATGAAGGCCTTGCGACCGGCGGCGGCGTTCTCGGTCTTGTCGAACCAGAAGCCGATGAGCAGATAGCTGCACGCCCCGACGCCCTCCCAGCCGACGAACAGCACCGGCAGGTTGTCCGCGAGGACGAGCGTGAGCATCGAGAAGATGAAGAGGTTCAGGTAGGCGAAGAACCGGTGGTAGCTCGGGTCCTTCGCCATGTAGCTCGAGGCGTACAGGTGAATCAGGAAGCCGACGCCGGTGACGACGAGCAGCATCACGCCCGAGAGCTGGTCGACCGAGAACTTCACCTCGATCGGGAGGCGGTCGGTGGTGCCGAACTTCGCCATGTCCATCCAGTGCCACGCGAGCCACGAGAGCTTGGTGGTGGGGATGACGAGCTCGGCCGGCGAGGCGCCGTGGGCCTGCTTGGCCGCGGCCTCGGCGTGGTGGTGGAGCTTGTGCAGCTCCATGAACGTGTAGATCGACGCGAGGAAGCTCACGAAGATCGTGCCCACGCCGACGAACCGGACCGCTCCGCGCCCGAAGCGCTTGCCGAAGACGCCGTTGAAGAAGGCGCCATACAGCGGGAGGCCCAGGATCAGCCCGAGCAGGAACCAGTTGTTGGCCGGGGCGAACGAGGAGGCGTGTTCCATCTCTCTCTGTTCTCTTAGTTCTTGAGAAGGTCGGCGCTGTCGGACCGGACGGTCTTACGGAGCCGGAAGAACGACAGCACGATCGCCAAGCCCACCGCGGCCTCGGCGGCGGCGATGGCGATGACGAAGAACGAAGTGGTCTGGCCGGTGTGCTCGTTGGGGTACGCCCGGTTGAAGGCGACGAAGGTGAGGTTGATCGCGTTGAGCATGAGCTCGATGCTCATGAGCGCGACGAGCACGTTGCGCCGCACGAGGAACCCGACGGTGCCGATCGTGAACAGGATGGCGGCGAGCACCAGGAACGCGGGAATCGGGATCATTTGACCACCTCGCCCTCGCCGGCCGAGAGCTCCTTGGACGCTTGGAGATCCTTGGGAGCGGCCTGGGGATCGGGCTGCTTGCCGCGCGCGACGGCGACCGCGCCGACGATGGCGACCATGAGCAGGAACGACGCGACCTCGAAGGGAACGAGGTAGTCGCTGAAGAGCAGCGCGCCGATGGACTCGACCGAGCCGAAGCCCGCCTGCGCGACCGGGATGCGGCCGAACGTCTTGCGCGCGAGGACCAGGATGACGAGCGCGCCGATCGCAGTGCCGGCGATGCCGCCGCCGACGCGCGCGACGATGGCGCGGGAGTCCTTGGGGGGCACCGCGTCGGGGCCGATCAGCATGATGACGAAGAGGAAGAGGACGACGACCGCGCCCGCGTAGACGATGAGCTGAATCGCCGCGAGGAACGGCGCGTGGAGCTGGAGGTACAGCCCGGCGATCGCCACGATGGAGAACAGCAGCGAGAGCGCGCCGCGGATCGGGTTGGGGAACGAGACCGTGCCGATCGCGCCGGCGACGGCGAGGACCGCACAGATCCCGAAGTAGATGCGTTCGAGCAGATCGGCTTGAGCCATCGAAGGGTGCCCTTAGAGGAGTGATCCGTTGGAGGGGCAGCGCTTCTCTTGGATGTGCTGCTCGAACTCACGGCGGAACTTGCGGACGAAGCCGAGCATCGGCAACGCGGCGCCGTCGCCGAACGCACAAATCGTGTTGCCAATGATGTTGGACGCGATGTCGGAGACCTCGTTGAGCTCGCCGAGATCGCCGTGCCCCTCTTCGATCTTGTGGAAGATGCGGTCGATCCAGCCGGTGCCCTCGCGGCAGGGCGTGCACTGACCGCAGGACTCGTGCTTGTAGAAGCGCGCGAGGTTGAGCGCCGCGCGCACCATGCAGGTGCCCTCGGCCATGACGGTGATGCAGCAGGTGCCGAGCATGGTGCCGGCGATGCGCATCGTGTCGACGCCCATCGGCACGTCGAACACCTTCATGCCGTTGTATTTGTGGAGCGGCGACTTCTCGTCGGGCATGTGGAAGACGTCGTCGGGCGTGAGCACCGGGCACGACGAGCCGCCGGGGATGACGGCTTTGACCTTGCGACCGCCCGTGACGCCGCCGCCGATCTCGATGAGCTCGTTGATCGTCGGACCGCAGGGCAGCTCGATGACCTGGCCCTTGTTGACGTGGCCGTTGATGCCGTAGAGCCGGCAGCCGCCGTCGTTGACGTCGTGGAGGCGCGACAGCTTGCTGAACTCGGCCCCGCCCATCATCAACGCGATGGGCGCGGCGGCGATCGACTCGACGTTGTTGACCGTGCTCGGACAGCCGAACGCGCCGACCTGCGCCGGGAACGGCGGCTTGAGGCGGGGCTCGCCGCGGCGACCCTCGAGCGAGTTGAGGAGCGACGTCTCCTCGCCGCAGATGTACGCGCCGGCGCCGGTGTGGACGTAGATCTCGAGGGGATAGTCCTTGAGGCCGAACGGGCGCTTGCCGAGGTAGCCCTTGGCGCGCAGCTCCTTGATCGCGTCCCACAGGCGCTGCTTCGACAGGTGCAGCTCGTCGCGCACGTAGATGTAACAAGCGTGGGCGCCGATCGCGTACATGCCGATCATGCAGCCCTCGAGGAGGAGGTGCGGGTCCTCCTCCATGATGGTGCGGTCCTTGTGCGTGCCGGGCTCGCCCTCGTCGGCGTTGACGACGAGGTAGGCGGGCTTCGTGGGGTGCGGCCGCATGAACGACCACTTGAGGCCCATCGGGAAGCCGGCGCCGCCGCGGCCGCGGATGTTGGCGGCCTTCATCTCGTCGATGATCTTGGCCGGCTCCATGGAGAGCGCCTTGCGGATGCCGGAGAAGCCGCGCGCCTTCTCGTAGACGTCGAGCGTGTAGGACTTCTCTTGCCCGTACAGCTTCGTGAGGTGCTTGACCGGCTCGATCATTTCTTCACCAGCTTCGCGCCGAGGCTCTCGAGGATCTCGTCGACGCGCTCGGTCGTGAGGTTCTCGTGGTAGTCCTTGTCGACCTGCATCATCGGGGCGGTGCCGCACGACGCGAGGCACTCGGCCGACCGCAGGGTGACCGCGCCGTCCTTGGTGGTCTCGCCCTGGTGGATGCCGAGGCGCTTCTCGCAGTGGGAGAGGAGGTCCTCGCCGCCGCGGAGCGCGCAGGGGAGCGTGCGACACACCCAGACCTGGTGCTTGCCGACGGGGTGCTGGTTGAACAGCGTGTAGAAGGTGACGACGCCCTGCACGTGCGCAGTGGACAGGTCGAGTCGGCGCGCGACGAAGTCGATGACCTCGGGCGAGACCCAGTTGTTCTGCGCCTGGCACGCGTGCAGCACGGGGATGCACGCAGCCATCTTGTTGGGGTAGCGCGAGAGGATGTCGTCGATCTCGCGCGTGAGCTCTTGGGTCGGTTCGAAGGGCATGTCGCTCATCGCCGGCGGCTTGTCACAGAGGACTCAGAGAAGGCGCACGAGGTACACTGCTCGTTAACCCCTCGAAACGAGCCGCAGGGCGCCGCGCACGCTAGTGGTCGGTCACCTGGAAAGTCAAGCGCTCGATCGTCGTGGAAACACGTTGATTTCGCGCCGCACGGGCGCGGCGCGACATGTGCTCTCGCCGCGCCCTTCCGCCGACGCACATGCATCTCTTGCTTGTGAAGCGATGCGACGTGGTTGTAGTCTCCACGCCGCTCCGCGCGGGATGTCCTCTCCATCACGAGAGGCATCGCACTCGTTTTCGACACGCGCGTGCTCACCAAGGGAGGCGAGCGGTGTTCTGCCCGAATTGCGGTACACAAAATCCCGATACGTCGCCGGCGTGCTCGAAGTGCGGCTTCAACCTTAAAGGCGGAGCCGCGCCCAAGTTCAAAGGGACGATGTTGATGATGAATCAACCGCAGCCGGGGGCTCCCCCTGCTGCCCCTCCCGGAGCTCCGCCCGCGGCGCCGCCGCAGGCTGCGCCCGGCGCACCGCCGAAGCCCAACATCAAGGGCACGATGGTCGGAATGGCCCCCAACATGGGTCCACCCGGCGCTCCGCCGCCCGCACCCGGTGGTTTCGGCGGTCCTCCGCCGCCCGCCCAGTTCGGCGGTCCTCCCCCGGCTGCTCCGCCTCCGCAGGCTCCTCCGCCCGCGGCTCCGGCGTTCGGTCCCCCGGGCGGTCATGGCGGCGCGAACCAGTTCGCGGGCACCATGGTCGCTCCCGAGGGAATGGGCGCGGCCGGCGGTGGCTTCGGCGGTCCTCCTCCCGGTGGTGGCGGCTTCGGCGGTCCTCCTCCTGGCGGTGGCGGTCCTCCTCCCGGTGGTGGCGGCTTCGGCGGTCCTCCTCCCGGCGGTCCTCCTCCCGGTGGGTTCGGCGGTCCTCCCGGTGGCGGTCCTCCGCCCGGCGGGTTCGGCGGTCCTCCTGGTGGCGGTCCTCCTCCCGGCGGGTTCGGCGGTCCTCCCGGTGGCGGTCCTCCGCCCGGCGGGTTCGGCGGTCCTCCCGGTGGCGGTCCTCCTCCCGGTGGGTTCGGCGGTCCTCCCGGTGGCGGTCCTCCGCCCGGCGGGTTCGGCGGTCCTCCCGGTGGCGGTCCTCCGCCCGGTGGGTTCGGCGGTCCTCCCGGTGGCGGTCCTCCGCCCGGTGGGTTCGGCGGTCCCCCGCAGGGCTTCGGCGCACCTCCCGGCCAAATGGGCGGCGCACCTCCCGGCTTCGGCGCGATGGTGCCGGCGGGCGGCGGCGGCGGAATGGCCGGCGCGCGTGGCGAGGTTCGCAACCCCGTCACCATCGTCCTGCTCTCCCTCGTGACCTGCGGAATCTACGGTTATTACTGGTTCTACTACCAGCTGATGCCCGAGCTCCGCGCGTACCTCGGCCGCAACGACGAGTACAACCCGACCACGCAGGTGATCCTCTCGATCGTCACCTGCGGCATCTGGTACCTGCTCGGCGTCGCCAAGGCGTGCAAGATGATCCAAGAGGGTCAGCAGCGCGCCGGTCGTCCCAACGCCGAGGACAAGACCAACCTCATCTGGATCCTCTTCGCGGTGAACGTGCTCCTCGGCGTGCCGACGATGCTCGCCATCCCGTGGGTCATCCAGACCGAGGCCAACAAGATCTGGGATCCCTCGCTCAGCTAAGCTTCTTGGCTTGAGCGTGGAGTCGCAGTTGCCCGCCCCCGTCGCGCCCTCGGCGCGGTGGGGGCGCGCGCTTTTGTTGGTCGGCTCGTTCGCGCTGCTGGTGTTCGCGCCGGTGCCGATCTGCCCGACGCGCAACTGGCTCCACATCCCCTGCCCCGGCTGCGGCGCCACGCGCGCGATCCTCACGGCGCTGCGCGGCGATGTGCACGCCGCGATGCACCTGCACCCGCTGGCGATCCCCGCCGCCGTGTTGATGATCCCGACCGCGTTCATCGCGCTCCGCGGCATCGTGCAGACCGGCCTCCCGCCGCCGCTGCCGCGGTGGCTGCGCCTCACGTGGTACGCGTTCGTCGGCGCGCTGCTCGCGCTGTGGCTGGCGCGGTTTGGTGGGATGTTCGGGGGGCCGGCGCCGATCTGAGGGTGTCCGTCGACCGCTGACCGTCGACCGTTAACCGTCGACCGGCCGGGGAGCTCGCCGCGAAGACGCGGCGTCGCGTAGGGGGCACTCGAGAACGGGGACAAGGCGTTCTCCGCGACGCCGCGACCTCGCGGCAGCTCGCGCGAGCGTCGACAGCACACGGTCGACGGTCGACGGGCCAACGGCCACGCGACGAGCGAGCGAACAGAGGACGCCGGGAGCATTGGAGCTGTTTCGTTTCGGTGAGGTTGGTTCTCCGAAACTCCCGGCGCGCTCTGTTCGCTCGCCCGTCGCCCGTGGCTCAGGCGTCGGCCTCGCGGCGACCGGGCTTGATCGGCCCCGCCGCCATCACCGCCTCGCGCAGGGCGAGGAGCAGCTTCGGGTTGCCGAGGAGCGCCTCGCGGGCGCGCTCGCGACCGTGGCCGAGCTGCTCGCCGCCGAACGAGAGGTGCGCGCCCGCCTTCTCGACGACGCCGCGCGCGAGGCCGAGGTCGAGGAGCTCGCTGGCACTGTCGATGCCGATGCCCCAGCGGATCTCGAACTCCGCCTCCGAGAACGGCGGCGCGCACTTGTTCTTCACGACCTTCACCCGGGTGCGCGCGCCGAGCTTCTCGTCGCCGGACTTGATGGTCGCGATGCGGCGCACGTCGAGGCGGACGGACGCGTAGAACTTGAGCGCGTTGCCTCCGGTGGTCGTCTCGGAGGGGCCGAACATCACGCCGATCTTCTGGCGGAGCTGGTTGATGAAGATGAGCGTGGTCTGCGTGCGGTGGGTGACGCCGGTGAGCTTGCGGAGCGCCTGGCTCATCAAGCGCGCCTGCAGGCCCATGTGCGCGTCGCCCATGTCGCCCTCGATCTCCGCCTTGGGCGTGAGCGCGGCGACCGAGTCGACGACGACGAGATCGACGGCGCCCGAGCGGACGAGCGCCTCGGCGATCTCGAGCGCCTGCTCGCCCGTGTCGGGCTGCGACACCAGCAGCTTCTCGGTGTCGACTCCGAGCGACTTGGCGTAGGCGACGTCGAGCGCGTGCTCGGCGTCGATGAAGGCCGCGATGCCGCCGGCGCGCTGCGCCTCGGCGATGGCGTGGAGCGTGAGCGTGGTCTTGCCGCTCGACTCCGGGCCGAAGATCTCGATCACGCGCCCGCGGGGGTAGCCGCCGACGCCCATCGCGAGGTCGATCGCCGTGGAGCCCGACGAGATCACCGAGACCGGCTCGGCCTCGACGTCGCCGAGCGCCATCAGCGCGCCCTTGCCGAACTGCTTCTCGATGCCCGCGACGACGCTCTTGAGCGCTTTGACCTTCTCACCAAACGTTTCGAACATGACACGACCCTTTCTCCGCGCATCACGCGTGGAGCTCACTCACGACGAATCGATCGCGCCGCTCTCGCACCATTGCGAGCGGCGGCGCGGGCGACCTATGCGGCCTCGGCGTCGACAGGACGGTCGAGGACGCGAAAACCTGTTGCGTTGCTCAGGTGGAGCCACTCGACGGCTGTCTTGCCCTCGAGGTCGGCCATCGTGCGCGCGACGCGCAGGAGCTTGTGGTAGACGCGCGCCGAGAGCTTGCCCTGCTCCATCGTGGCCTGGAGCAGCTCGCGCACCTCTTTGCGCGGCCTCGCGACGCGGCGGAGATCTCCGGGCGTGAGCCGCGCGTTGATCGGCGCGCTCGTCTCGCCGCGGAGGAAGCGCTCGCGCTGCAGCGCGCGGGCGGCGAGTACGCGGGCGCGCACGGTGGCGGTGGACTCGGCGGTGGCCGCCTCGTTCATGAGCGCCGCGATGGGCACCGGCTCGACCGCGGCGTGGAGGTCGATGCGATCGAGCATCGGCCCCGACACCCGCGCGCGGTAGCTCTTCACGCGGTCGAGCGTGCAGTTGCAGGTGCGCCCCTTCACCCGGAACCCGAACCAGCCGCACGGGCACGGGTTCATCGCGCCGAGGAGCAGGCTGCGCGCGGGGAAGGTGGCCGCGCTCCTCGCGCGCGAGATGCGGATCGCGCCGTCCTCCAGCGGCTGGCGCAGGCCCTCGAGCGCGCTCCGCGGAAACTCCGGGAGCTCGTCGAGGAAGAGCACGCCCTCGTGCGCGAGCGAGACCTCGCCGGGGCGCGGCGGATCGCCGGCGCCGAGGAGACCTCCCGCGCTCACGGTGTGGTGCGGCGCGCGGAACGGGCGCCGCCGCACGAGGCCCTCTTGGAGGATGCCGGCGACGGAGTGGAGCGCGGTGACCTCGAGCGCCTCCTCGTCGCCGAGCGGGGGAAGCAGACCGGGGAGGCGCGAGGCGAGCATCGTCTTGCCGGCGCCGGGGGGGCCGACGAGCAGGGAGTCGTGTCGACAAACACACCGGCCAAATTGCCGAGGTTTTCGCTAACCCGCGGCGGCCTGGAGCTGCATCGGCACGGCCTCGCCCGCCAACGGCAGCACGCCGCAGACCTCGA